>NZ_JBICJS010000092.1:0-65898 GCF_043103305.1 Pseudomonas sp. YQ_5
GTGCCCGCGAAGGCTGCAAAGCAGCCCCATTATCGAGCAGCAGCATCACAGCTTGGCAATAGACACTTCAGTCGACTTTACGAAGGCAATCACTTCGCTGCCCACCTGCAGCTCCAGCTCACGCACGGAACGGGTGGTAATCACCGAAGTGACGATACCCGAAGCCGTCTGCACGTCGATTTCCGACAGTACCGGGCCTTCGAGGATTTCTTTCACAGTACCTTTGAACTGGTTGCGAACATTGATGGCTTTGATAGTCATGGTTTGCTTCCTTTTGGCTTTTGGGATTCAGTGCGCCCAGCGCAGTTGCGTGGGCAGAGGGGCTACAGGATCCGGCTCGGGCGCAGTGCCCGGGGTGGACAGAACACGGTTGAGCACTTCGCTTTCCAGCGCGGCCAGACGGTGCGAACCACGCGCCCGGGGCCGTGCCAGGTCAACAGTGAGGTCGAGCCCGACCTCGCCGTCCTCAATCAGGATCACCCGGTCAGCCACGGCAACCGCCTCGCTGACGTCGTGGGTGACCAGCAGCACAGTGAAGCCGTGCTGACGCCACAGGCGTTCGATCAGTTGCTGCATCTCGATGCGGGTCAATGCATCCAGCGCCCCCAGTGGCTCGTCCAGCAGCAGCAGACGGGGCTGGTGAATCAAGGCTCGGGCCAAAGCCACGCGCTGCTTCTGGCCTCCCGAGAGCGCTGCCGGCCATTCGTTGGCGCGGTCGGCCAGGCCAACCGCATCCAAGGCCTCCAGCGCACGCTGTCGCCAGTCACCAGACAGCCCAAGGCCAACGTTGTCGATCACCTTCTTCCACGGCAGCAGCCGCGCGTCCTGGAACATCAGGCGGGTTTCTTCACGGGCCTCTTCCAGCGGCGCGGCACCAGCCAGTAGTTGCCCGGCGGTGGGCTGGTCCAGCCCGGCCAGCAGCCGCAGCAAAGTGCTCTTGCCGCAGCCGCTGCGGCCGACAATGGCCACGAACTGGCCGGCCGGAATGTGCAGGTCGATACCCTTCAGAACTTCGCGTTGACCAAAAGTCTTGCGCAGGCCCTTGGAGGCCAGCGGGGTGCCACGCAGCATGCGTGGCGGCTGTTCCTTGAACACGCTCATGCGCCCTCCTTCCTGGCAACTTGATAGGCCGGGTGCCAGCGCAGCCAGGCACGCTCCAGGCCTCGGGCCGCAAGGTCGGCAAGCTTGCCGAGCACGGCGTACAGGACGATGGCCAGCACTACCACGTCGGTTTGAAGAAATTCGCGAGCATTCATTGCCAGGTAACCGATGCCAGCGTTGGCCGAAATGGTTTCGGCAACAATCAGCGTCAGCCACATGAAGCCCAAGGCGAAACGCACGCCCACCAGGATCGAAGGCAGCGCCCCCGGCAGGATCACCTGGCGGAACAGGCCGAAGCCGGACAAGCCGTAACTGCGCGCCATTTCCACCAACGCTGGGTCAACGTTGCGAATGCCGTGGTAGGTGTTCAGGTAGATCGGGAACAACGTGCCCAGCGCGACCAGAAAGATCTTTGCCGACTCGTCGATACCGAACCACAGAATCACCAGCGGTATGAGCGCAAGGTGCGGCACGTTGCGGATCATCTGTACCGAGCTGTCGAGCAGGCGTTCACCCCAATTCGACAAGCCGGTGATGAAGCCCAGTACCAGGCCGATGCTGCCGCCGATGACAAAGCCCAGGCCTGCACGCCAACCGCTGACGGCCAGGTGGGTCCAGATTTCGCCGCTGCGCACCAGCTCGACGCCAGCGCTTACCACTGCGCTAGGTGCCGGCAGGATACGCGTCGACAGCCAGCCAGCGCTGACGGCCAACTGCCATATTGCCAACAGCAGCACCGGCAGCGCCCACGGCGCCAGGCGCTGGGTCAGGTTGGAGGAAGTTGCACGACTCATGGCCAGGCCCTCAGCTCTGCGACACAGATTTGGGCAGGATGTCGTTTGCCACCATCTCGCCGAACGGGCTTACGTAGCCGCCGGCCTGCGGTTGCTCAGGGCGTTGCACATCGAGGTGCGGGAACAGCAGTTCAGCCACGCGATAAGACTCTTCCAGGTGTGGATAACCCGAGAAGATGAATGTATCGATCCCCAAGTCGGCATATTCCTTCACCCGCGCCGCCACCGTCGGACCATCGCCCACCAGTGCGGTGCCAGCCCCGCCACGTACCAGACCAACGCCAGCCCACAGGTTGGGGCTGACCTCCAGGTTGTCGCGCTTGCCGCCGTGCAGGGCAGCCATGCGTTGCTGGCCCACCGAGTCGAAGCGCGCCAGCGAAGCCTGGGCACGAGAGATGGTGTCATCGTCCAGGTGCGAGATCAGGCGGTCGGCGGCGGCCCAAGCCGCTTCGTTGGTTTCGCGCACGATCACATGCAGGCGAATACCGAAGCGGACTTCGCGCCCCTGAGCCGCTGCTTTTTCGCGCACCTGAGCAATCTTCTCGGCAACGGCTGCCGGTGGCTCGCCCCAGGTCAGGTACAGCTCGACCTGTTCGGCCGCCAATTCCTGAGCGGCCTCGGACGAGCCGCCGAAATACAGCGGTGGGCGTGGTTGCTGAATCGGCGGGTAGAGCAGCTTGGCGCCCTTTACCTGGATGTGCTTACCGTCGTAATCGACGTTTTCGCCTTCCAGCACCTTGCGCCAGATACGGGTGAACTCGACCGAAGCTTCGTAGCGCGCCTGGTGGTTCAGGTGCAGGCCGTCACCCGCCAGCTCGTCCGGGTCACCACCGGTCACCAGGTTGAATAGCGCACGGCCATTGGACAAGCGATCAAGGGTGGCTGCCTGGCGTGCTGCCACGGTCGGCGAAATGATGCCCGGGCGCAGGGCTACCAGAAACTTCAGGCGCTGGGTCACGGGGATCAGCGACGCGGCCACCAGCCAGGAGTCCTCGCAGGAGCGCCCGGTCGGGATCAGCACCCCACCAAAACCAAGGCGATCGGCGGCCCGCGCGATCTGCTGCAGGTAACCGTGGTCGACCGCACGTGCGCCTTCGGAAGTGCCCAGGTACTTGCCGTCACCGTGGGTTGGGAGGAACCAGAAAATGTTAAGGCTCATTGGAGTCGTCTCCTCAAGGGTGGCTCTAGCCGGAGCGACGCCCCGGCACAGGCAGTCAATCAAGGCGCGCTAGCGACCTTGGCCGGGGGTGTCCAGATCACGTCCTTGATGCTCAGCGGCTTGGGTATCAGCTTGAGCGCCTGGAAGGTGTCAGCGATCCTCTGTTGCGCGGCCACCACCTCTGGGGTCAGCGGCGCAGCGCCGTAGCCTTGGCGTTTGACTGAGGTGAGGGTGATGTCGGCAGGCAGGCCGAGCAGCGGGGCAACCTGGTCGGTCACCTCCTGCGGGTTGGCCTGGGACCATTCACCCACAGCGCGCACTTCCTCGATCACGGTGTTGATCACCGCTGGATGCTGTGTCGCATAGTTGCGGGTGGCGAGGTAGAACTGGTGGTTGTCGACCAGGCCCTTGCCGTCACGCAGGGTGCGCGCTTGCAGCTGCTGCTCGGCGGCGGCCTGGTACGGGTCCCAGATCACCCAGGCATCCACGCTGCCGCGCTCGAAGGCGGCGCGGGCGTCGGCAGGAGGAAGGTAGACAGGCTGGATGTCGCTGTACTTGAGGCCGGCGTCTTCCAGGGCGCGGACCAGCAGGTAGTGCACGTTGGAGCCTTTGTTGAGGACGACCTTTTTGCCCTTGAGATCCTTCACCGACTGGATCGACGAGCCCTTGGGCAGCAGGATTGCTTCGCTGTGCGGCGCTGGCGGCTCGTAGGCGACATAGAGCAGGTCGGCGCCAGCGGCCTGAGCGAACACAGGCGGGGTCTCACCGGTTACGCCGAAATCGATGGAGCCGACGTTCAGCCCTTCAAGCAACTGCGGGCCGCCGGGAAATTCGGTCCATTGCACCTGTACTCCCTGCTCGGCCAGGCGCTTCTCCAGCGTGCCCTTGGCCTTGAGCAGCACCAAGGTGCCGTATTTCTGGTAACCGATACGCAGGCTCTCGGCCTGGGCTTGGGTAATGGCGCCGAAGGACACAGCCGCCGCGAACAGGGCGACCAGACCACGACGCAAGAAGACTGTGCGCATGGCGCTCTCCTGTGCGAATGGGTTCGGGTTGCACCTGCTTGCCTCGTTAACGGGCGAGTAAGGTGGTGAAGCGGGTAATGCCGTTAGATGCTCCAGCGAGCGCTGATCAGACGTTCATTCAGTACGCCGGGCGCCACGGGGTTCGGCCGACGGGCCAAGGCCGCGTGGAAGGTTTCCAGCGAGTCCTGCAGGCGCTCTTCCAGCGCCTGTGCCAACTGGGCGGGCTTTGTACTTTCTGCGTAAGCCACCTGGCTATCGTCGGCAAAGATCCCTTGCAGGGTCTCTTGTGCCTTGAGTGCCGACAGCACCGGCTTCAATGCGTAATCCACCGCCAGCATGTGGGCGATGCTGCCGCCAGTGGCGATTGGCAACACGATCTTGTGGGTCAGTGCGCGTTCGGGCAGCAGGTCGAGCAATGTCTTCAGCGCACCGGCAAACGATGCTTTGTAGACAGGGGTAGAAACGATCAGGCCATCCGCCTGGGCCACCAACTGCTGGAAGTGTTGCACTTGGGGGCTATCGAAACGGGCATGCAACAGGTCTTCGGCGGGGAAGTCACGCACCTGGAAGGTCACCACTTCAACGCCACGGTCCTGCAGCCACTGGCGCGAACGCTCGAGCAGCACGCCGGAGCGTGAACGGAGACTTGGGCTACCACCGATTGAGACGACCAGCATTGCTGCGCTTCCTTGTGTTCTGTTGGAGGTAACATTAACAGCCGCTTCATATATCTAGAAATCATATTTATTCATTTGTTTATTCCATTATTGTCTTTATCCACGAGGGCTTATTCGCGGGCGCGCCCGCTCCCACAGGTTTTTTACAAGCATAAAAAAGGGCCGTCGAAACGGCCCGAAAATCCCTGCTTGGCTAAGAGCAATGCAACGAGGAATCCATTAACGATTGGGCTGAGGGGTCAGGCGCAGATAGGGTTTGACCGCCCGGTAACCTTTGGGGAAGCGCTGCTTGATCTCCTCCTCATCTTTGAGCGAAGGCACGATCACCACGTCATCGCCATCCTGCCAGTTACCAGGTGTGGCGACCTTGTGGTTGTCGGTCAGCTGCAGCGAGTCGATCACCCGCAGAATTTCGTTGAAGTTGCGCCCGGTACTGGCCGGATAGGTGATGGTCAGGCGCACCTTCTTGTTCGGATCGATGATGAACAGCGAGCGCACGGTCAGGGTGTCGCTGGCGTTCGGGTGGATCAGGTCGTACAGGTCGGACACTTTGCGGTCGGCGTCGGCGATGATCGGGAAGTTGACCACGGTATTCTGTGTTTCGTTGATGTCATCAATCCACTTGTGATGCGAGTCGACCGGGTCCACCGACAGGGCGATGGCCTTGACCCCGCGCTTGGCAAATTCGTCCTTGAGCTTGGCGGTCAGGCCCAACTCGGTGGTGCACACCGGGGTGAAGTCTGCCGGGTGGGAGAACAACACCCCCCAGCTGTTGCCCAGCCACTCGTGGAAGCGGATCTTGCCTTCGCTGGAATCCTGTTCGAAATCGGGGGCGATATCGCCGAGTTTGAGGCTCATGGGCTGCGGCTCCTGGGCTGGGTTCTGTACCTTAGGGATTCAATGTGCCTGCAATCGACCAAGAACCAAAGGAATAAATAACAATTTATTTATAACCAAAATTCATAAAAATCTGCAGACATAAAAAAGCCTCGCATCAGGCGAGGCTTCTTGTTCAGCTACGGCTTACAGGAAGTTGTAAGTGTAGTTGAAGATCAGGCGGGTCTGGTCCTGGTCAGCCAGCGAGCTGGTGCCGGTGCCACGGTAGACGCCGTGACGTAGGCTGGCGCCCAGGCCCTTGAAGGTGCCGTCCTGGATAACGTAGTCGACACGGGCGTCACGTTCCCATTCGCTGAAGTGGCCGTTGCCATTGGCATTCTTGCCATCTTCACCTTTCAGGTAGGAAACCGACGCTTTCAGGCCCGGCACGCCCAGGCGAGCGAAGTCGTAGGCGTACTGACCGAAGGTGGTGTTTTCACCGGCCTTGGCGAACTGGTTGATCATGCTGTCGGTGAACAGGTAGAAGCTGGAGCCACCGGCGCCTTCGTTACGACCGTTGCCGTCAACCACGCCGCCCTGGTTCAGCCAGACGAAACCACCGTCGTCACTAATTTGCTGATGGCCCAACAGCAGCGAGTGACCACCCAAGGTGTACGTGAACATTGCGGACCAGGTCTTGTTGTCGACCTCGCCATTGGTTTTGGCGTAACCCTTGTTGTTATCGAAGTTGTAACCACCGCCGCTACCGTTCTTGCCGTCGCTGCTGCTGTCGAAGTAACGCAGGTCGGTTTTGAACGACTGATCGTCAGCGATTTTGAATACGTGAGTCGCGCCCAGGAAATGCTGCTTGTAGAAGTCTTCCAGGTTCGAATAGTAGTACTGCAGCGTCAGGTCTGGCGTGAGCTTGTAGTCCAAGCCACCGTAGCGGAACTTGTTGCTGTCAGCAGACGCGCCGGAAACAGACAGACCGGTACGGTTGCTCGAAGCACGGCCCATGGCGTGGGTCAGCTGACCAGCGTTGATGGTCAGATTGTCGATTTCCTTCGACTGGATGGTGCCACCCTCGAAGGTTTGAGGCAGCACACGGCCGTCGTTGGCGACCAGGATCGGCAGGTTAGGCGCCAGCGCACTACCGTAGTGCACTTCGGTTTTGGAGAAGCGCGCTTTTGCGTTAGCGCCGAAACGAGCCCACTGGTTTACAGAAGAACCATTGCTGTCGTCTGGCATGAAGCCGCTTTTGTGGTAGCCACGGCCACCATCCAGGTGGATACCCCACAATGCCTGGGCATCAACACCAAAGCCAACAGTCCCCTCGGTGAAACCCGAAATATAGTCAAGTTTGAAACCTTGGCCAGTTTCGCGCTGATCCGGACGAACAGTACCGTGGGCTTCACGGTTGTTGTTGTCGTAGTACATGGTGCGCGAGCTGAGCGACAGCTTGCTGTCCTCAACGAAACCGGCAGCGCCTGCTTGTTGGGCGAGAACCCCCAGTGCCACGGCCAGAGCCAGGCTGGATTTGTACATGTTTTGCTCCTCTACGTTCTAATTTTTGTGTATCTCTGGCGGAGGGGTCTGATGCCCCGCTCACCGGGATGGGCGATTTAGTCCCAAAGCGTGACCATTAAGTCAATCGTTTCTAAACGTTTCGCGACTTTGGTCTAAGACGCCACCTGCGCTACAGGATAATGACAATCCTATAAAACCAAAATGACCGTTTTATGAATTTGTAAGATTTTTAAGGAATATGTTAGAAATTTTTACTTCCGGTCACTATAGAATCGCAATGAATAATAGCTTTTAGCTATAAGCAAACGTTTGCTTATATCCTAATGAGTTTCGTTCTTGATTAGCGCGGGAGTGGCTGACCTACGGAGGCGATCCCCTGTAGGCCAGCGGCATTGCGACGTGGAATGCGGGATGGGTTGACCGCGACGCACGACAGCCCTGCAGCATGAACCTGCATGTGCAGCCTTGTGCTGTGAATGGGCCGCAGAGCGGCCCCGTCGGTCTAGCGGACCAAATGCAGGTACTGCATGTGCCGCTCGTACTGGTCGAGGATGTCGTTGATGATCTGCTCTTTGCTATAGCCCACCAGGTCATAGTTCTGGCTGCCTTCGCTCAGGTGCACCTCCGCCCGGTAATAGCGACGGTTCTTCAACTCCTGCGTACCCAGCCCCCCCAAGGCGAATGATGGCGTGAAATAGCCACGCATCTGCACCTGATAAATGAACGGCTGTTCCTCGCCATGGCCAATCTTCAGGCTGACGTTGTCATGGCTAGGGTCGTCCTGGGTGATCAGTACCAGGCCTTTCTGCTCGAACACTTCACGCACATCGGCAATCGCAGGGCGCACCACATCATCCATGAAGCGGTACACCTCATCACGCGACGGGAAGTGCACCGCCTGGCTCAGGCGATGGCGCCAGCCGCCACGCCCCCGGCGTGACTGGGCGAACGGGGCCAGCGAGTGCATCTGCGCGATTTGCCGTTGCGACTCCAGGTAGAACGCCTTGTGCAGCCCCCACATCATGCACAGCAGAATCAGCGAGAACGGCAGCGAAGTCAGTACCACTGCCGACTTCAGCGAATCGATGCTGCCAGCGAACAACAGCGCACTGGTGATCAGCGCAGTCATCGCCCCCCAGAAGATACGCAGCCAGTTCGGCCCATCCTCATCAGCTCCCCCACCCTTGGCCGACAAGGTCGACAGCACCACGGTACCCGAGTCGGCCGAGGTGACGAAGAATACGAAGCTGATGAACACCGTGGTGGCGATTACCGCCTTGCTCCAGGGGTAGGTTTCCAGCAGCAGGTACAGGCTCATCGACGGGTTATCCAACGCCGATTGGCCCAGCGCGGTCATGCCGTGGTTGATCACCTGGTCCAGGGCGCTGTTGCCGAAGATAGACATCCACGCCAGGGTGAAGCCCAGCGGGATCAGCAACACGCCAAAGACGAACTCGCGAATGGTGCGGCCCCGGGAAATGCGGGCGATGAACAGGCCCACGAACGGCGCCCAGGCAATCCACCAGGCCCAGTAGAACACGGTCCAGCCGCCCAGCCAGCCACGGTTTTCACCATAGGCATACACGTCGAAGCTTTTGCGCGGCAACGCCCCCAGGTAGTCGCCCAGGTTCTGGATCAGCGTGTTGAACAGGTGCTGGGTAGGCCCGGCAAACAGCACGAACAGCAGCAGCGCACAGGCCAGGAACAGGTTGATATCGCTCATCACCCGCACGCCCTTCTCCACCCCGGCCACGGCGACGGCCACAGCCGCGCCCATCATCAGGGTGATGAGGATCACCTGCACCCACTGGCTGTGGCTGATGCCGAACAGGTAGTCCAGACCGGCGTTCAGATGCAGCACCCCAAAGCCCATGTCGGCACCCAGGCCGAACACCGTGGCGATGATGCCGAAGCCGTCCACCGCATAGCCGATCGGGCCGTTGATGCGCTTGCCAATCAACGGGTACAGCGCCGAACGCAGGGCCAGTGGCAGGTTGTGCCGGTAGGCGAAATAGGCCAATGCCATGCCGACGAAGGCGAACACGCCCCAGCCATGCAGGCCCCAGTGCAGGAACAGGATCTGCATCGCCTGGCGCCCGGCCTCGACCGTGCCTGCTTCGCCTTGGGGCGGTTGCAGCATGTGGGTGAGCGGTTCGGAGACACAGAAGAAGAACAGCGTGATGCTGATGCCGGCGGCGAACAGCATGCCGGCCCACGACAGGTAGCTGAACTCGGGTTCGTCGTGGTCGGCACCGAGTTTGATCTTGCCGTAGCCAGACAAGGCGGTGACCACCACGAAGACCAGGTACAGCGTCATCGCCAGCATGTAATACCAGCCGACCGTGTTGGCCGCCCAGTTCTGCGCCGCCAGCAACCAGTCACCTGCGGCTTGCGGATTGGAGATGACTACCAGGCCAAAGATGAGGATGAAACTTGCCGCAAAGTAGAACACCGGGGGGTTCATGCGGATCTTGCCATTGGCAAGGGAAGGGTTCGGTGCACTCATCGGGCGTGCACCTCGTCGAATGACGTGAGGTTCGGAATGAACGGGTTCAGCAAAGGAATCCTCCTGTTGAACACCGGCAGCGGACCAGCGTTTTTCATTGAACAAGCGTTCAAGTTAAACATGGATCGGATTTCAATGCGAATTGGTGCGCTGATTGGGTCGTCCTGTTCCGGTCTCTTCGCGGGGTAAACCCGCATCTACATTTGGTACGTTCCGTGTAGGCGCGGGCTTGCCCGCGAAGAGGCCGGCACAGGCAATTTCAATGCGGGATCAGTTCTTGTCCTGGCAATCCAGCTGCAGGTTGGCCTGAGTAATGTTGCTTTCAGCCGGCACACTGCGAGTCAGCCACACATTACCGCCAATGGTCGAACCCTTGCCGATGGTGATACGCCCCAGCACCGTGGCCCCTGCATAGATCACCACATCGTCCTCGACGATCGGGTGACGCGGCAGGCCTTTGTGCAGAGTCCCCGACTCATCGCTGGGGAAACGCTTGGCACCCAGAGTCACCGCCTGGTAGATGCGCACGCGCTCGCCGATGATCGCGGTTTCACCAATGACCACACCGGTGCCGTGATCAATGAAGAAGCTCGGGCCGATCTGCGCCCCCGGGTGGATGTCGATGCCGGTGGCCGAATGCGCCAGCTCTGAACTGATCCGCGCCAGCAGCGGCAGTCCTGCCTGATACAGGTGGTGCGCCAGCCGGTGGTGGATGATCGCCAGGATGCCCGGGTAGCACAGCAGCACTTCATCGACGCTGCGCGCAGCCGGGTCGCCGTGGTAGGCGGCCAGCACATCGGTGTCGAGCAGTACGCGCAGTTCCGGCAGCGCAGCGGCAAAGCCCTGGATCAGGCTCAGCGCACGGGCGTCGACGCCAGCCAGCTCAGCCTTGCTCTGTCGTGCCGCATAGCGAAGTTCAAGACGAGCCTGGGCCAGCAAGGCGGTCAGCGCGGCATCCAGGGTATGGCCGACGTAGAAGTCTTCACTTTCTTCGCGCAGGTCGACTGGTCCCAGCCGCATGGGGAACAGCGCGCCGCAAAGTTGTTCCAGAATCTGTCGCATCGCTTCGCGCGATGGCAGCTCGCGCCCGCCCTGCTCACCGATGCTGCGGCCATTACGGGTGCGCCATTGCTCACGGGCGCCGCGCAGGCCAGTGACAATGCTCTGCAACTGCCAATGCGCGGATGAAGGTTGTTCGCTCACGGGGTTCTCCTGCCATATAGGCCATCTGATTTTGTTGCCAGGCCCGCGAAAAGGCCGAACCTGCCTGCTGCAATCCACTTTACGGCAAATCCGAGGCTTGGAAAAAACAACGCTTTATTCCATCCTGCACTAAGTCAGGCATAAGCCGCGATGACGGAGTGGGTATCGTCGCCTACCCTCAAAGCAGCCAGCACCTGGCGCAAATCAAAAAAGGAATATTAAAGTTATTTTTTAGTATTTCCCGGCCTAATCAGCCAACCCTATAGTCGCCACCTCACTACCTAGACAACAAGCGCGGGGCTCTGAAATGTCGAAATTCGCCAAACCGCTACTCAACGCCAGCCTGGCCCTCCTGCTGGGTGCCGGCCTGCTCAGCCAGGCGTTCGCCGGCGAGCAATTGAAGACCATCCAGGAAAAAGGCGTCATCAACGTCGGCCTCGAGGGCACCTACCCACCATTCAGCTTCCAGGACGAAAACGGCAAACTGACCGGCTTCGAAGTGGAACTGTCCGAGCTGCTGGCCAAGGAGCTGGGGGTCAAGGCCAAGATCCAGCCGACCAAGTGGGACGGCATCCTCGCCGCGCTGGAATCCAAGCGCCTGGATGTAGTGGTCAATCAGGTGACCATTTCTGAAGAACGCAAGAAAAAGTACGACTTCTCAGAGCCCTACACTATCTCCGGCATCCAGGCACTGATCCTGAAGAAGAAAGCCGAGCAGTTGAACATCAAGGGCGCGCAGGATCTGGCCGGCAAAAAGGTCGGCGTAGGCCTTGGTACCAACTACGAGCAGTGGGTGAAAAAGGACGTACCGCAAGCCGATGTGCGCACCTATGAAGACGACCCAAGCAAGTTCGCCGACCTGCGCAACGGCCGTATCGACGCCATTCTGATCGACCGCCTGGCCGCGCTGGAGTACGCGCAAAAAGCCAAGGACACCGAACTTGCCGGCGATGCCTTCTCGCGCCTGGAAAGCGGCGTGGCCATGCGCAAGGGTGAGCCGGAACTGTTGGCAGCCATCAACAAGGCCATCGACAAGCTCAAAGCTGATGGCACGCTGGCCAAGCTGTCCGAGAAGTACTTCGGTGCCGATGTCACCAAATGATCGCTGAAAGCCTGCAACTCGTTATCGACTCCGCCCCCTTCCTGCTGAAGGGCGCGGGTTATACGGTGCTGCTCAGTGTCGGCGGCATGTTCTTCGGTCTGGTGCTGGGCTTTGCCCTGGCGCTGATGCGGCTGTCGAAGATTCTGCCGCTGAACTGGCTGGCGCGGGTCTACGTGTCGTTCTTCCGCGGCACGCCGCTGCTGGTGCAGCTGTTCGTCATCTATTTCGGCATGCCGCAAATCGGCATCGAGCTCGACCCGATCCCCGCTTCGCTGATCGGCCTGTCGCTGAACATGGCGGCCTACATCTGCGAGATCCTGCGCGCAGCGATTTCCTCGATCGACCGCGGCCAGTGGGAAGCAGCCGCCAGCATCGGCATGACTCGCGTGCAGGCCATGCGCCGGGCGATCCTGCCGCAGGCCTTGCGCACCGCGTTACCACCGCTGGGCAACAGCTTCATCTCGCTGGTAAAGGACACCGCCCTGGCGGCCACCATCCAGGTGCCCGAGCTGTTCCGCCAAGCCCAGCTGATTACCGCGCGCACGTTCGAAGTGTTCACCATGTACGTGGCGGTCGCGGTCATCTACTGGGTGCTGTGCAGCATCCTTGCGCACTTCCAGAACCGCATGGAAGCGCGGGTCAACCAGCATGACCAGGAGCATTGAGCATGATTGAAGTGAAAGGCCTGACCAAGCGGTTCAAGGGCCAGACCGTGCTCAACGGTATCGACCTGACCGTGCAGCCCGGTGAAGTCGTGGCCATCATCGGCCCCAGTGGCTCGGGCAAAACCACCTTCCTGCGCTGCCTGAACCTGCTGGAAACCCCCGATGCCGGGCAGATCCAGATCGGCGCCATCAGCATCGATGCCAACCGCCCTTTGGGCGGGCAGCAGAGTGCGATTCGCCGTTTGCGCCAGCAGGCCGGGTTCGTGTTCCAGAACTTCAACCTGTTCCCCCACCGCACCGCCCTGGAGAACGTGATCGAGGGGCCGGTGGTCGTCAAGAAAACGCCTCGCGAGCAGGCCATCGAGCTTGGCCGGCGCCTGCTGGCCAAAGTCGGCCTGGCGGGCAAGGAAGACGCCTACCCACGGCGCCTGTCCGGCGGCCAACAGCAACGGGTGGCCATCGCCCGTGCCCTGGCCATGGAACCGGAGGTAATCCTGTTCGACGAGCCGACCTCCGCGCTGGACCCGGAGCTGGTCGGTGAAGTATTGGCGACCATCCGCGGCCTGGCCGAAGAAAAGCGCACCATGATCATCGTCACCCACGAGATGAGCTTTGCCCGGGACGTGGCGAACCGGGTGATCTTCTTCGACAAGGGCGTGATCGTGGAACAGGGCGAGGCCAAGGCGCTGTTCGCGGCGCCGAAGGAAGAACGTACCCGGCAGTTCTTGCGCAAGTTCCTCGGGACTGCGGCCTCCGAGTAAACCTGTTCCGGCCCTTTCGCGGGTAAACCCGCTCCTACAGTGAATGCACAGATCTTGAGGCATCTGTAGGAGCGGGTTTACCCGCGAAGAGGCCGGCACGCCCGTAACAAATCCCTCCGTCTATACATATTCCAAAGAGTTAGTTCATAAAATTTTTATAAGCCATTAGGGTATATACACCGGACCACCGGACCAGCACACATCTGTCGCGATCAGCTGTAGCGACATAACTATTTTGTGAGGTCAGGAATGGTCAGGATCACAATCACCCCAGTGCGTAACGCCAGGGCATTGAGTGCAGCCAAGGAGCGGTACTGATGCCCAGTCAAGCCAATACCCAATTCCATAGCGATCTGGACAGCTCTCCCCCGCTGCTGCCGGCCAAGGTACTGCGCAACGACGCCGAAGCCCTGCAAGCCGCCCGCGAACTGGCCGATGTCGCCCGTGAGCAAGCGGCCCGGCGCGACCAGCAACGCAAACTGCCCTGGGCCGAAATCGAACTGTTTACCCGCAGCGGTCTGGGCAGCATCAGCGTACCCAAGGCCTACGGTGGCCCCGACGTGTCGTTCGCAACCGTCGCCGAAGTGTTCCGCCTGATCAGCGCCGCCGACCCCGCCCTGGGGCAGATCCCGCAGAACCAGTTCGGCATGCTGCAACTGCTGCGCCTGACGGCCAGCGAGGCGCAGCAAGCGCGGATCTTCCGCAGCGTGCTCGACGGCTGGCGCATCGGCAATGCCGGGCCTGAGCGCGGCACCAGGGATACCCTCACCCTCAAGGCCCGAATCACGCGCGCCGGCGACAGCTACCGCATAAGTGGCGAGAAGTTCTACTCCACCGGTGCCTTGTTCGCCCATTGGGTGACGGTAAAGGCCCTCGACGACGAAGGCCGTCAGCGCTTGGCATTCGTGCGCCGGGGCAGCCCGGGGTTGCGCATTGTCGATGACTGGTCCGGGTTCGGCCAGCGCACCACCGCCAGCGGTACCGTGCTGCTGGACCAGGTGCCGGTGGACGCGGAACTGGTGATCGACAACTGGCGCCAGCGCGATATCCCCAACATTCAGGGCGCCGCTTCGCAGCTGATCCAGGCGGCGATCGACGCCGGCATCGCCGAAGCGGCTATCGATGATGCGATCACGTTCGTGCGCGAAAAGTCCCGCCCGTGGATTGAAGCCAACGTCGACCGTGCCAGTGACGACCCTTATGTAATTGCCGACATCGGCCGCCTGAAACTCGAGCTGCACGCCGCCGAAGCGCTGCTGCGCAAAGCTGCTCGGGTACTCGACGAAGTCAATGCTGCGCCTATCGACGCAGCCAGCGCGGCACGGGCCTCGATTGCAGTGGCCGAGGCCAAGGTGCTGACCACCGAAATTGCCCTGCAGGCCAGCGAGAAGCTGTTCGAGCTGGCCGGCAGCCGCGCCACCCTTGCCGAGTTCAACCTCGACCGCCACTGGCGAAATGCCCGGGTGCACACCCTGCACGACCCGGTGCGCTGGAAGTACCACGCGGTCGGCGCTTACCACCTTAACGGCACCCTGCCTGCACGGCATTCCTGGATCTGATTTGCTGCCTTTGGGGCTGCTGCGCAGCCCTTCGCGGGCTTGCCCGCTCCCACAGGATTGCCACCGCCTGAACTGGCATCACTACACCTGTGGGAGCGGGCAAGCCCGCGAAGGGCCGCAAAGTGGCCCCCGGAGAACCCCATGACAATCGCTATCATCACTAGCGACGCCCAAGCTCTGGCCGTCGCCGAAGACATCGCCCAGCAACTGCGCCGCGACAGCGCCTTGCGCGACCGCGAGCGCCGCTTGCCGCTCGCCGAACTCGAGCTGTTCACCCGCTCCGGCCTGTGGGCCATCAGCGTGCCCAAAGCCTTCGGCGGTGCCGGCGTGTCCAACGTCACCCTGGTCAAGGTCATCGCCCGTATCGCGCAGGCCGACGGTTCGCTCGGGCAGATTCCGCAGAATCATTTCTACGGTCTGGAAGTGCTGCGGATAAACGGCAGCCCCGAACAGAAGCAGCGCCTGTACGCCGAGGTACTGGCCGGCCGCCGTTTCGGCAATGCCCTGGCCGAGCTGGGCACCAAGACCGCCCACGAGCGCACCACCCGCCTGAGCCGTGACGGCGACGGTTTCCGCATCAACGGGCGCAAGTTCTATTCCACAGGCGCCATCTATGCCCAGCGCATTCCAACCTCGGTCGTGGATGAACAAGGCATACAACAGTTGGCCTTCGTCCCGGCCGACAGCCAGGGCCTGCAGGTGATCGACGACTGGAGCGGCTTCGGCCAGCGCACCACCGGCAGCGGTTCGGTGGTGTTCGACAACGTGTACGTCAGCGCAGCCGACGTGGTGCCGTTCCAGAGCGCCTTCGAGCGCCCCACCCCGGTCGGCCCGCTGGCGCAGATCCTCCATGCCGCCATCGATACTGGCATTGCCCGCGCCGCCTATGAAGATGCCCTGCACTTCGTGCGCACCCGCAGCCGTCCGTGGGTCGACTCCGGCCTGGACAACGCCACGGATGACCCGCTGACGCTGAAAAGCTTCGGCCATCTGGCGATCCGCTTGCATGCGGCCGAAGCCCTGCTGGAGCGCGCCGGCGAATACCTCGACCGCGCCCGCGACGACAGCACTGCCGACAACGTGGCCGCCGCCTCCATTGCCGTGGCCGAAGCACGTGCCATCAGCACCGAAATTTCCCTCGCAGCCGGTACCACCCTGTTCGAACTGGGCGGCAGCCAGGCAACATTGGCCGAACACAACCTCGACCGCCACTGGCGCAACGCTCGCGTGCACACCCTGCACGACCCGGTGCGCTGGAAGTACCACGCCATCGGCAACTACTACCTCAACGATGCCAACCCGCCGCGCCGGGGGACCATCTGATGGCCAAGCAGATTCTGCTCAATGCCTTCAACATGAACTGCATCGGGCACATCAACCACGGTCTGTGGACCCACCCACGGGACACTTCAACCCAGTACAAGACCCTGGACTACTGGACCAACCTGGCACGCCTGCTGGAGCGCGGTCTGTTCGACGGGCTTTTCATTGCCGACATCGTCGGTACCTACGACATCTATGGCCAGTCACTGGACGTCACCCTCAAGGAGTCGATCCAGTTGCCGGTCAACGACCCGCTGCTGCTGGTCTCCGCCATGGCTGCGGTCACTCGTCACCTGGGTTTTGGCCTTACCGCCAACCTCACCTACGAGGCGCCGTACCTGTTCGCCCGACGACTTTCCACACTCGACCACCTGAGCAATGGCCGGGTGGGCTGGAACATCGTCACCGGCTACCTCGACAGCGCCGCCCGGGCCATGGGGCTGGCGCAGCAACCGGCGCATGATCGCCGCTACGACCAGGCCGATGAATACCTGCAGGTGTTGTACAAGCTGCTGGAAGGCAGCTGGGCCGATGACGCAGTGGTCGCCGACCGCCAGCATCGCGTCTATGCCACGCCCGACAAGGTGCGCAAGGTTCAGCACCAGGGCGAGTTCTACAAGGTCGAAGGCTACCACCTGTGCGAGCCCTCACCGCAGCGCACCCCGGTGCTGTTCCAGGCCGGCAGCTCGCCGCGTGGCCTGGCCTTCGCCGGCAACCATGCCGAATGCGTGTTCATCAGTGGCCAGGACAAGGCAGCCACCCGCGCCCAGGTCGACAAGGTTCGCGCGGCCGCCCAGGCCGCCGGCCGCGACCCGCAGGCGATCAAGGTGTTCATGGGCATCACGGTGGTCGTTGCGGCCACCGAGCAGCAGGCCCAGGCCAAACACGCCGAGTACCTGCGTCACGCCAGCGCCGAAGCGGGGGTAGCGCACTTCGCCGCGTCCACGGGCATCGACTTCGCCGCCTATGAGCTGGACGAGCCCATTGCCTTCAACCAGGGCAACGCCATCCAGTCAGCCACGCGCCAGTTGCAAGACAGCGCCTGGACCCGCCGGCGCCTGTTGCAGCAGCACGCCCTGGGCGGCCGCTACGTAACCCTGGTCGGCGCGCCTGAACAGGTGGCCAAGCAGTTGATCGCGTGGATCGATGAAACCGGCCTGGACGGTTTCAACCTGACCCGCACCGTCACCCCGGAGAGCTTCGAGGACTTCATCGAGCTGGTCATCCCGCAACTTCAGCAGCGTGGCCGCTACAAGACGGCCTACACCGAAGGCACCCTGCGCGAAAAACTGTTCCATACCGACCACCCGCACTTACCCGCCGACCACCCTGGCTCGGCTTACCGCTTTATCCCTGCCTCGACTGGAGCGCTGCACCATGCTTGAGAAACTGTTCCGGCCCGTCGCGGCCATTGCCATCTCCCTCGGCCTGTGCGCCGGTGCCCTTGCTGCCGAGCCGTTGAAGATCGGCACCACCTCGGCCTTTGCCATTCCGCTGGAAGCCGCGGTGGAAGAAGCCCACAAGCGAGGCCTGGAAGTGAAGCTGGTCGAGTTCAGCGACTGGATTGCGCCCAATGTCAGCCTCAACAGCGGCGACATCGACGTGAACTACTTCCAGCACATCCCGTTCCTGGAAAACGCCAAGGCTGCTGCAGGCTTCAACCTCGTGCCTTACGCCCCGGGCATCATCAACAACGTTGGCCTGTACTCGAAAAAGTACAAAAGCTTTGCCGAGCTGCCCGAAGGCGCCAGCGTGGCCATCGCCAACGACCCGATCAACAGCGGCCGTGGTCTGCTGCTGCTGGCCAAGGCCGGGTTGATCACCCTGAAGCCAGGCGTTGGCTACAAGGCCACCGAGGACGACATCGTCGCCAACCCGAAAAGGCTGAAGATCCTTCAGGTCGAAGCGGTGCAACTGGTACGTGCCTACGACGACGCCGACCTGGTGCAGGGTTACCCGGCCTACATCCGCTTGGCCAACACTTTCGATGCCACCTCGGCATTGCTGTTCGACGGGCTGGAAAACAAGGAATACGTGATCCAGTTCGTCATTCGCCCGCAAAGCAAGGACGACCCACGCCTGGCCAAGTTCGTCGACATCTACCAGCATTCGCCAGTGGTGCGCGCTGCGTTGAACAAAGCTCACGGCAAGCTCTACCAAGCCGGCTGGGAAGGCTGACATGAGCCAGGCCAGCGCGCTCAGAGCGCCCACACCCCAAGCACTGCCGCCATTGGCCAGGGAACAGGCCCTGCGCCCCGAGATCAATGAAGCCCACGTGCGCTTCATCGGCCTGGGCAAGACCTACCCGGGCCAGGCGCAACCGGCCTTGCAAGGCATCGACTTGAACATCCGCCATGGCGAGATCTTCGGCATCATCGGCCGCAGCGGCGCCGGTAAGTCATCACTGCTGCGCACCATCAATCGCCTGGAGCAACCCAGCCAGGGCCGCGTATTGATCGACCAGGTGGATATCGCGCCTTTCGATGAGGACCAGCTTGTGGCCCTGCGCCGGCGCATCGGCATGATCTTCCAGCACTTCAACCTGATGTCGGCCAAGACCGTGTGGCAGAACGTCGAATTGCCGTTGAAAGTCGCCGGCGTGGCAAAAGCCGAACGCCAGCACAAGGTGCGCGAGTTGCTGGAACTGGTCGGCCTGCAGGAAAAACATCACGTGTACCCGGCGCAACTGTCCGGCGGGCAGAAACAGCGCGTGGGCATTGCCCGGGCACTGGTGCACACCCCCGAGATCCTGCTGTGCGACGAGGCCACCTCGGCGCTGGACCCGGAAACCACCGCCTCGATCCTGGAGCTGCTGCGCGATATCAACCAGCGCCTGGGCCTGACCATCGTGCTGATCACCCACGAAATGGCAGTGATTCGCGACATCTGCCACCGGGTTGTGGTGCTGGAACGCGGCGCAGTGGTCGAGCAGGGCGAGGTCTGGCGGGTGTTTGGTTCACCTCGTCACGAGGTTACTCGCACCCTGCTCGCCCCTTTGCAGGCCAAGCTACCCGCCGCACTGCAAGCCAGCCTCCAGACCCGCCCGGCGAGCGGCAACAGCGCCGTAGTGCTGAAACTGACGGTGCTTGGCGAGCCAGAGCTGTCTGCCCTGTTCAACGACCTGGGCGGGCGTGTGCGTCTGCTGCAGGGCGGCGTGGAAACCATCGGCGAACATGCCTTGGGGCAACTCATCCTCTCGGTGCAACACTCGCCGTACGACACCCATCAATTGCTGGAACGTGCCCGCCGTTGGGCCGAAAACGTGGAGGTATTGGGCCATGTGGTTTGATCGCCTGCTGGAAGGCTTGCTCGATACGCTGCTGATGGTTGGGGTTTCGTCACTGATCGCCCTGCTGGTGGGTGTACCCATGGCGGTACTGCTGGTCACCAGCGACAAGGGTGGGATCTTCGAGGCGCGGCTGCTGAACCGGGTGCTGGGCGCCTTCGTCAACCTGTTCCGCTCGATTCCGTTTCTGATCCTGATGGTTGCGCTGATTCCGTTCACCCGCTTGGTGGTGGGTACCACTTATGGTGTGTGGGCGGCAGTGGTGCCGCTGACCATCGCCGCCACACCGTTCTTTGCGCGGATTGCCGAGGTGAGCCTGCGTGAAGTCGACCATGGCCTGGTGGAAGCCGCACAGGCCATGGGCTGCCGGCGCTGGCACATCGTCTGGCATGTACTGTTGCCCGAGGCGCTGCCGGGGATCGTCGGGGGCTTCACCATTACCTTGGTGACCTTGATCAACTCGTCGGCGATGGCCGGGGCGATTGGTGCCGGCGGGCTTGGGGATATCGCCTATCGGTATGGCTACCAGCGTTTCGACAGCCAGATCATGCTGACCGTGATCGCCATGCTGGTAGCGTTAGTGGCGTTGATCCAGCTGGGCGGGGACCGCCTGGCGAAGGGTTTGAACAAGCGATGCGCATGACTTGGGGAATTTGTTGGGGCGTAAATCCAGCGCCGCCCGCGCGGCGCATCGCGAGCTGCGCTCGCTCCTACGCTTGTTTCGGGCCAGTTATGCCTGTGACAGGCGCGCGCGACCGCCTTGTTTGTACGACACGATATCGCGGCATGCGCCAAGGGGGGGCGCGCGCAAATCCCGCAGGAATGATTGGCCCGAAACAAACGTAGGAGCGAGCGCAGCTCGCGATGCGCCGCGCGGGCGGCGCTCGGTCTCAAAGGCGCTGCACGACTCGCGCCATACATACCCTCAATCCCAGCGCAGATCCTCAGCCGGCACCGGCCGCCCGAACCAGTACCCTTGCCCCAGCTGGCACTCCTCCTGCAACAGGAAGGTGGCCTGTTCCGCCTGCTCGATGCCCTCGGCATGCACCTGCATACCCATGCTACGGGCCAAGGCGATGATCACCCGCACAATTGCGATGTCATCCTCATCCACTGGCAACCCAGCTACAAACCCTTGGTCGATTTTCAACTTCTGCACCGGCAAACGCTTGAGCCGCAGCAGTGATGAATACCCGGTGCCAAAGTCGTCGATGGCCAAGGTCACCCCCAGCTCGCGCAAACGGTGCAGTTGCTCAAGCGCCACCTCAGGGTCTTCCATCACCGCGCTTTCGGTCACTTCCAGCTCCAGCAAGGCCGGAGCCAGGCCGGTGTCGTGCAGCACTTCGGCTACCTGTTGATACAGTTCGTGCTGGCCAAACAGGCGGCTGGAGATGTTTACCCCCACAAATGCCAGCTGCCGGCCTTCAGCCTGCCACTGCACCATTTGCCGGCAGGCCTGGCGCAGCACCCAGGTATCGATCTCGGCAATCAGGCCGGTGCGTTCGGCAATCGGGATGAACTCACCCGGCGGTACCAGGCCGCGCCTGGGGTGCTGCCAGCGCACCAGTGTCTCGACCCCGACCTGTCGGCCTGATGCCAGGTCGTGTACCGGCTGGAAGTACACCCTCAGTTCATCCTGCTCCAGGGCCCGACGCAATTCAGCGGCGGTCTCGACCCGATGCTGTGCATGGGCGGTCAGCTCTTCGGTGTACAGGGCATAGCAGGCCCGCCCGTTGCTTTTGGCCTTGTACAACGCCGAGTCGGCATTGCGCAGTAACTGCTCGGCACCCAAGGCATCGCTGGGGTACAGGCTGATTCCGACGCTGGCGCTGATGAACAGGCGATTGCCCTCGAACTGAAACGGCTCACGCATGCGCTCGATGATGCACTGCGCCAGCTTGCCCGCCTGGCCGACCTGTTGGCAGTTCTCGGCCAGCACGCCGAACTCGTCGCCGCCCAGGCGCGCCAGGGTCATACCGTTACCCAACACCTCGCCCAGACGCTCGCCCACCAGCTTCAACAACTGGTCGCCAATGGTATGGCCCAGGCCGTCGTTTATGCTCTGGAAATGATCCAGGTCCAGCAGCAACAAGGCGCAACCGCGCTTGTTGGCCTGCGCCGCCGCCAATGCCTGCTCTACCCGGTCGGTAAACAGCAGGCGGTTGGGCAGGCCGGTCAACGGGTCGTGGTGGGCCAGGTAGGCAAGTTCCTGTTCCGAATGCTTGATGGCGCTGATATCACTGAACACCGCCACGTAATGACTGAGTTCACCTTCGTCATCGCGAATGGCGCAAATAGTCTGCCACTGCGGGTAGATTTCACCGCTTTTGCGCCGGTTCCAGATTTCACCGCTCCACTCGCCCTTCTCGGCCAGGGTGGCAAAAACCTCCTGGTAGAAGGCCAGGCCATGGTGGCCGGACTTGAACTTGTTCGGGCGCTGGCCGATAACCTCATCCTGCTGGTAGCCGGTGATGCGCATGAAGGCACGATTGACGTGCACGATAAGGCCCTGGCGGTCGGTCACCAGCACACCTTCGAGGGTACTGTCGAACACCGCGGCAGCCATGCGCAGCCGTTCACGGTCTTCACAACGCAGACGTGCGCCATGGCCGATGAAGTTGAGCAGGCGCACGCGCGACACATAGATCAGCACGGCACTGAGCAGCACCCAGACCACCACATTGATCTGCCGCCCCACGGTCAGTGCCAAGGGGTCGTCAGTCATGCTGTGCAGCATCATCTCCGCCAGCGCAAGCCAGAGGATCGAGAGCACCACATACAGCGCAGCCATGCGCAAGGCGTCGCGAACGGAAACAGACATGTCGGGTGGGAAAGGCCATCAAAAAGGAGTGGGCATTATAAAGGCTGAAACATGTCGTGACCTCCTATCTCAACGGTTGACTGGTTTTATTTCCCCGCCAAGGGATAATCAGCCCTTCCCCCTGCATTTCGAGGGTATTTGCACCTATGTGGTATAACGGCCTGCTCGACCTGTCGGCCTGGCAACTGGTCGGCATCACTCTGTTGATGACCCACGTGACCATTGTCAGCGTCACGGTCTACCTGCATCGCTACTCCGCGCACCGGGCCCTGGAGCTCAACGGCGCGCTCAAGCACTTCTTCCGCTTCTGGCTGTGGCTGACCACGGCGCAGAACACCCGCGAGTGGACCGCCGTCCACCGCAAGCACCACGCCAAGTGCGAAACCCCCGACGACCCGCACAGCCCGGTGTACAAGGGCCTGGGCACAGTGCTGCGCAAAGGTGCCGAGCTGTACCGTGAAGAGGCGCGCAACCCCGAAACCCTGCGCATCTATGGCAAGAACTGCCCGGATGACTGGATCGAGCGCAACCTGTACTCGCGTTACAAACTGGGCGGTATCGCACTGATGGCGGTGATCGACCTGCTGCTGTTCGGCACCATAGGCATCACCATCTGGGCGGTGCAGATGATGTGGATTCCGTTCTGGGCCGCCGGTGTGGTCAACGGCCTGGGCCATGCCCTGGGCTATCGCAACTTCGAATGCCGCGACGCGGCCACCAACCTGGTGCCATGGGGCATCGTCATCGGCGGTGAAGAACTGCACAATAACCATCACACCTACCCCAACTCGGCCAAGCTCTCGGTCAAACGCTGGGAGTTCGACATGGGCTGGGCGTGGATCCGCCTGTTCTGCCTGCTGCGTCTGGCCAAGGTGCAGCGCGTAGCGCCCATCGCCCATCGGGTGGCCGGCAAGGCCAGCCTGGACATGGACACCGCCATGGCCATCCTCAACAACCGCTTCCAGATCATGGCCCAGTACCGCAAGCTGGTGATCGGCCCGCTGGTGAAACAGGAACTGGCCCGCGTCGATGCCTCGGTGCGCCACCGCTTCCGCCGTGCCAAACGGCTGCTCTCGCGCGAAACCAGCCTGCTGGAAGACCGCCACCACGTGCGCATCGAGTCCATGCTCGCGCACAGCCAGGCACTGAAAACCATCTACGAAAAGCGCCTGGCCCTGCAGCAGATCTGGGCGCGCACCAGCGCCAACGGCCACGACATGCTGGCTGCCATGAAAGACTGGGTACACGAGGCCGAAACCAGCGGCATCCAGGCACTGCGCGACTTCGCAGCACAACTCAAGACTTACTCGCTACGCCCGACCGGCGCCTGACCGCCGTTGATCGGCACGCCTCTCAGCGGGGCGTGCCGTTCGGAACTTAGCCCCCACCTCTCCACTCGAATCTGGAATATCGCCTGCGTGGCGGGCCGGATGCTGGCCGCACGCTTTCACGTTGAGACCTGCTCCGTGCACATGGCCAAGAACATTCCAACGATATTTCCGGGTACCCCACCTCCCGAAGCCGCCCAGACCTTGCTGGCGTTACTCCACGCCCAAGGCGAGGTTGCCCGCCTGAGTGAGCGCGATCAGCTGTTCAGCTCGTTGCTCGACAGCGTCAATGCAGTGCTTTGGGCCTTCGACTGGGGAACCCGTCAGGTGCTGTACGTCAGCCCAGCCTACGAGCGCATCTTCGGCCGCCCGGTCAGCCTGGTGCTGGCTGACTACAACGAATGGCGTGACAGCATCTACCCCGACGACCTCGAATTCGCCGAACGTAGCCTGGCCCAGGTCCTGCTCAAGGGTGCGGTGGAAGACCGCGAGTACCGCATCCTCAATGCCGACGGGCAAATACGCTGGCTGAGCGACAAGTGCTACATCAACCAGCAGCACGATGGCGACCGGGTAATCATTGTCGGTATCGCCGAAGACATCACCGAGAAGAAGCAGCTTGAAGGCGAACTGCAGCGCCTGGCCACCACCGACGTGCTGACCCAGAGCAGTAACCGCAGGCACTTCTTCGAATGTGCTCAGCAAGCCTTCGACAGTGCTCGCGAGGACGGTACACCGCTGGCTTTCCTGCTGCTGGATATCGACGACTTCAAACGCATCAACGACAGCTATGGCCACCAGGAAGGCGACCAGGTGCTGCAACACATCGCCGACAGCGGCAAGGCCGTGCTACGCCGGGGCGACCTGTTCGGGCGCATTGGCGGCGAAGAATTTGCTGCGGTGTTTCCGGGCTGCAACGCTCAGGTCGCGGAGCAGATTGCCGAGCGCTTGCAGCGGCAGATTCAGCACTTGAGCTTTAGCCATGGGCAGCAGACGTACGGGGTGACTGTGAGTCAGGGGCTGACCGGGCTGACCGATGAGGATGTGACGCTGGACAGCCTCTATGCGCGGGCAGATGCGGCAATGTACAGGGCCAAGCGGCAGGGCAAGAATCAGATAGTCCGCGGCTGATCAGGCGGCAGGGGCACCGGCTTTGGCCGGTATTCGCGGGCCCGGCGCCACACCTGTGGGAGCGGGCAAGCCCGCGAAGGGTCGCAATGCGGCCCCCGAATCTCAGCTGGAAACCTCGGCCCCAGCCACCGGCGGTTCTTCCTGTGGCTTTACTTCCGGGCTCTCCACTTTGCGCAACCGCCTAAGCTCCGGCAGGCCAAGCTTGAGCAGGCGCGCCGTCTTGCCGCTGGCCACCTTCTCCAGCCCCTGCTCAGCCGGCAGCCGCGACAACTGCCCAGCCAGGTTCATGGCCAGGATCTCCAGCGAGTAAACGCCGCCACCCAACTGGTAGATCGCAGCGATCAACTCGCGCAGTGCCAGCGGCAGACGCCAGCGAGTACGCAGCGCCGAGCCGAACGCCGCACCAAACTCCTCCAGCGATTGCTGCACATTGCGCTCGTTCAGGTCTCCCCCGGCCAGCCGCCACTCCTGCAGGCAGCGCAACACCGCCAGGTCGCCCAGGCAATGCAGCAAGCCCGCGCAATAACAACGCCCCTCGTCCAGTTCGAGCATGCGCGCCAAGGTGCGGCCATATTCGGCAGTGTGCAGTGACAGGTCCCAGTAACGGGTTGCGTGCTCTGCCAACAGTGGGTCGCTGAGGCGTGCGCTGCGCTTGAGGGTCATGCCCAGGATCAGGTTCATGCTTTGGGTACTGCCAAGCTTGTTCAGGGCCTGCAGCAACGTCTGCACCGGGGCTTCACGGTGCAATGCCGCACTATTGGCGGCAGCAATCAGTACCGCCGTGACTTGCGGGTCGTTACACACCTCCTCTTCGAGCGCCCTGAGGTTCAGGCCTTGGGGGTTGAGCGCGCGCTTGATCGCCAGCTGCACATCGGCCAGCAGCGGCCCGCCATCGGCGCTAGCGCGGCGCTGCTCAAGGTAGGCAGGCAGGCTGGCACCCGCCTGCAATGCCGGTACCGGGCAGGCAATCTCCTCGCCAACGGCCAGCAGCAACTCTTCCAGGCGTTTGCGCAGGTTATCCAGATTCAACGGCTTGCTCAGGTAAGCCGTGGGGTGCAGGGGCAGCGCTTCACGCACACTGGCGCTGTCATTGCGGTTACTCATGAGAATGAACGGTACCCCTGGCCCTTTGGCGCGCACCTTGCGCAGCAGGTCGAGGCCATCGACACCGGCCAGCTCACGGGCGGCGATGATCAGGTCAGGCTTGTTGGACAAGGCACTGAGTGCCTGCGAGCCGTCAGTGCATACCTGCAGGCGGGCATCACAACGTACGCTGAGCAGCATCTCGCTGAGTAAATCCCGTACCCAAGGATCGCCTTCGACAATCAGTACGCTTGGTGGGGTGGGGGCTGCAGCACTCATCGCCAACTACTCCTGAATACCCTGACACACAGTCCGTCGCAGCTTCCAAAGCGAGTCCTCCGACAACCATAGCGCTACATGGCTTTTCTGGGCATAAAAAAAACCCGCCTGGGCGGGTTTTTTCTGGAGCACGTCACATCAGGCGATTTCAGCGAAGCACTCTTCGATGATGGCCAGGCCTTTGTCCAGCAGCGCGTCTTCGGCGGTCAGCGGAACAAGGATACGCAGGACGTTGCCGTAGGTACCGCAAGACAGCAGGATCAGACCCTTTTCGCGGGCCTTGGCGACAACCTGGCCAACAGCAGCAGCGTTCGGGGTGTGAGTGCCTTTCTCGAAGACTTCGACGGCGATCATCGAGCCCAGACCACGGACGTCGCCGATGATCGGGTACTTCTTCTGGATTTCGCGCAGGCCGGCGGTCAGGCGCTCACCCACAGCCTTGCTGCGGTCCAGCAGTTTTTCTTCTTCGAACACTTCGATCACGGCCAGGGCCGCGGCGCAAGCGATCGGCGAGCCGGCGTAGGTGCCGCCCAGGCCGCCTGGAGCGATGGCATCCATGTACTCGGCCTTGCCGCACACACCGGCCAGCGGGAAGCCGCCAGCGATGGACTTGGCAAAGGTGGTCAGATCAGGCGCAACGCCCATCTGTTCCATGGCGAAGAAGGTGCCGGTACGGCCAGCGCCAGTTTGTACTTCGTCGGCGATCAGCAGGATGCCGTGCTGGTCGCACAGGGCGCGCAGGCGTTTCATCAGCTCTTTCGGCGCTGGCAGGAAACCGCCTTCGCCTTGTACTGGCTCGAGGATGATCGCGGCGATGTCGCGCGGCTCGGCGTCGTTCTTGAAGATGCGCTCGACCGAGGCAATGGCGTCGTCAACGCTGATACCGTGCAGTTCGCTCGGGAACAGGGCGCGGAAGATACCGCCTGGCATCAGGCCCATGCCAGCGGAGTACGGCACGACCTTGCCAGTCAGGCCGAGGGTCATCATGGTACGGCCGTGATAACCGCCGGTGAAGGCGATGACGCCAGCGCGGCCAGTGGCAGCACGGGCGATCTTGACGGCGTTTTCAACGGCCTCGGAGCCGGTGGTGACCAGCAGGGTCTTCTTGTCGAAGTCGCCTGGGACCAGCTTGTTGATCTTTTCGCACAGCTCTACGTAGGGTTCGTAAGCCAGCACCTGGAAGCAGGTGTGGCTGACCTTGGTCAGCTGCTCTTGCACGGCTGCAACCACTTTCGGGTGCAGGTGGCCGGTGTTCAGCACTGCGATGCCGCCGGCGAAGTCGATCAGTTCGCGGCCTTCAACGTCGATCACGGTCGAGTTCTTCGCGGTGTCGACGAAGATCGGGTGGATCTGGCCGACGCCACGTGGAACGGCAGCTACACGACGTTGCATCAAGGATTCGTTGGTTTTGCTCATAATGCCCTCATTGCGCCGACAGGAATGGCGCTTTTATTCGGGGGTGGCTGGGAGTGCTCGCGAACAGTATTCGTTGATCGACTGTCGTGAGCGCCCTGGCCACCAGGTACTGCAATGTAAAAAAGGCCAGCGAGACGTCGCTCTCGCGCCCCGCTGGCAGAGGTAAAGCCTTTACCGTGCGATCAGACGCTGATGCACAGGTATTTGATTTCGAGGTAGTCCTCGATACCGTACTTGGAACCTTCGCGGCCCAGGCCCGAGGCCTTGATACCACCGAACGGCGCCACTTCGTTGGAGATCAGGCCGGTGTTGATACCCACCATGCCGTATTCCAGGGCTTCGGCAACACGGAACACACGGCTCATGTCACGGGCGTAGAAGTACGAGGCCAGGCCGAACTCGGTGTCGTTGGACATGGCGATGACTTCGGCTTCGTCTTTGAAGCGGAACAGCGGCGCCAGTGGGCCGAAAGTCTCTTCCTTGGCGACAGCAGCGGTCTTCGGTACGTCTACCAGGATGGTCGGTTCGAAGAAGTTGCCTTCGATCAGCTTGCCACCGGACAGCACTTTGGCGCCTTTGCTGACGGCGTCCTCGATGTGCTCCTGGACCTTGGCGACAGCCTTGCCGTCGATCAGCGGGCCAGTGGTGGTGCCGTCTTCCAGGCCGTTACCGATCTTCAGCTTGGCAACTGCAGCGGCCAGCTTCTCGGCGAACGCGTCGTAGACGCCGTCCTGCACGTAGATACGGTTGGCGCAAACGCAAGTCTGGCCGTTGTTGCGGTACTTGGAGATGATCGCGCCCTCGACCGCCTTGTCCAGGTCGGCGTCGTCGAACACGATGAACGGGGCGTTGCCACCCAGCTCCAGGGAAACCTTCTTGATGTCCTTGGCGCATTCTTCCATCAGCTGGCGACCGATTTCGGTCGAGCCGGTGAAGGACAGCTTGCGTACCAGGGAGTTGCCGGTCAGTTCGCCGCCAACTTCGCCGGCGCTGCCGGTAACCACGCTCAGCACGCCTGCCGGGATGCCGGCACGGTGGGCCAGCTCAACCAGGGCCAGAGCGGAGTATGGGGTTTGCGAAGCAGGCTTGAGCACCATGGTGCAGCCAGCGGCCAGGGCCGGGCCGGCTTTACGGGTGATCATGGCGGCCGGGAAGTTCCACGGGGTAATGGCCGCGGTAACGCCGATTGGCTGCTTGATGACAATCAGGCGCTTGTCTGGCTGGTGGCCCGGGATGGTGTCACCGTAGATGCGCTTGGCTTCTTCGGCGAACCACTCGATGAACGAGGCAGCGTAGGCGATTTCGCCCTTGGCTTCGGCCAGCGGCTTGCCCTGCTCGGTGGTCATCAGGCGAGCCAGGTCGTCCTGGTTCTCGATCATCAGTTCGAACCAGCGACGCAGCTTGGCCGAACGCTCTTTCGCAGTCAGGGCACGCCAGGCCGGCAGGGCCTTGTCAGCGGCTTCGATGGCGCGGCGGGTTTCCGCGGTGCCCATCTTCGGCACGGTACCGATGACTTCGCCGGTGGCCGGGTTGGTCACCTTGATGGTCTGGCCGTTGTCCGCATCCAGCCACTCACCATTGATATAGGCTTGCTGGCGGAACAACTGAGCGTCTTTGAGCTGCATGTCGGCTTCCCGAATTGTTGATTGTTGAAAAGCGCCCAAGGCAGGGCATCGAGCGTTTGAAATCTCAAACGAATGCTAAGCGGCTGCTGGGGTGT
Source organism: Pseudomonas sp. YQ_5 (assembly GCF_043103305.1). Taxonomy (NCBI): domain Bacteria; kingdom Pseudomonadati; phylum Pseudomonadota; class Gammaproteobacteria; order Pseudomonadales; family Pseudomonadaceae; genus Pseudomonas; species Pseudomonas sp. YQ_5. The sequence goes on from NZ_JBICJS010000092.1 coordinate 29,283, forward strand.
TGGACAATAGGCTGTTCGAAAAAAAGAACGAATGGTTGAACAGCCCATCTGAAATCACCCGCAGAATGGCCGCTAAAGGGTAGACGATGCTGCGGCCGGACTCGGGGCGAAGCCAAAATTCGTTTCACTGCTGGTCACGGTCAGTTTCCACACGCCCTGACGTCGGGCTGAAACGATGATGCTGTCGTCATCGGCAGAGTAATCGACGGCATTGACGTGGATCCAGTTACGGCCGGTATTACCCCGGCCGACAGTTCGATCGGTACTGTCGTGTATCCGGCCCCAGGTATCTGCACAGCCAACACGGTAAAAACAGCTACAGATCAAGGCGATGGACGTCAACGACACAGATGGGTATCATGCGTGCGCGTTGCACTCGTAGCTCAGCTGGATAGAGTACTGCCCTCCGAAGGCAGGGGTCGTGGGTTCGAATCCCGCCGAGTGCGCCATATCAAGAAAGCCCTGGGCCTGAGCCCGGGGCTTTTTCGTTTGTGCGCCATGTCACCTTTCTGGTACTCCCGTGCCACGGGTCATTGATGTTAGCGTGGGCGTCTTCCCGTTCTCTGGACGGGTACCCCATAACAATGATTGGCGAAGGAATGCGCACAACCATGCAGTTGAAAAAACTCACCGCCACCACCCTGTTGCTGGCCAGCATCGGCCTGTTCACCCAGTCTGCCCAGGCCAACCTCACCCAGCAGCAGTCCGGAGCTATTGTCAAAGCCTTCGACGGCAGCGACCCAAGCGACTTCAAGCAATTCCTCGGCAAGCTCAAAGGCAGCAACCTGGGCAAGGCCGACAACCTCGAGGCAACCGTCGACGCCTACCTGGCCAACAAGCCATTGGCCGCCGGGCAACAAGACGAGATCAACCGCCTGCTCGGCCTGTATACCCGCATCAAGTATGGCAAGGCCGCTACCGAAACCCTGCGTGAACTGGTAGCCATCCCCACCTTCAATGTCGAGGGTACGCCGCAGTACGAAAACCCTGAATTCCTCAAGATCGCCGACAGGATCAAGGCCTTGGCCGACCGCTTCGGCCTGGCCTTCCGCAACATCGACAACCGGGTGTACGAGATCTCGCTTGGCAGCGGGAAGGAAGTGATCGGCATCCATGCCCACGCTGACGTAGTGCCGGTCAACCCGGACAACTGGAAGCTGGCCGATGGTACGCGCCTGGACCCGTTCAAGGTCACCCTGGTGGGTGACCGCATGTACGGCCGCGGCACCGAAGACGACAAGAACGGCATCGTGGTGGCGATGTACGCACTGAAAGTGGCCAAGGACGAAAACCTGCCGCTCGCCCGGCAGTTCAAGCTGCTGATCGACACCACCGAAGAAACCAGCGGTGATGCCATTCCCTACTACTTCGAGCGCAACCCTACGCCCGACTACAACCTGGCCCTCGACGGCGGCTACCCGGTAGTGATTGCCGAGAAGGGCTACGGCACGGTCATGGCCAGCTTCAACAAGCGCCCGGCCAGCGGCAAGGGTGCCGAGATCGTCAACCTGACCGGTGGCCTGGCGACCAACCAGATCCCGACAACTTCGGTTGCGACCCTGATTTCTGACAACCCGGCACAGCTGGCCAAGCACCTGCAGCAAGCCGGCGCCAGATATGTGAAGCAGCATGGAAGCGACTTCAGCATCGACGCCAAGGCCGACGGCAAGCAAGTCTTGCTCACCGTGACCGGTGTTTCCGCACACTCTTCGGAGCCGGAATCCGGCATCAACCCGGTGGCGCGTATGCTCGACTTCATCAATGGCCTCGGCCAGCAGGTGTCGCTCAAGCACAACCACTTTACCGACGCTGCCCGCTATGCCGCCGACAACTGGGGCCTGGACTACTTGGGCAACAAGCTCGGCGTGGCCTTCAAGGACCCGTTCATGGGCCCGCTGACCACTTCACTGACCTTTGTCGGGGTGGATGACAAAGGCTTGAAGCTGGCGGTAAACCTGCGCATTCCCAAGGGGAAGCCGATCGCCACGATCAAGGACGAACTGGCCGACAAACTGGGCAAATGGACCCGGCAAAGCAACACCTCGGTGGCGTTCGATTACAGCCTGGACGAGCCGATGTACCGTAACCCTGAAGGCGAATGGGTCCAGGCTCTGCTCGCCGTGGCCACCGAGAACCTGGGTATGAAGCATGAGTTCGGTACCTCGGCCGGCGCGACTTCGGTGCACGATCTTCCCAACGGTGTGCAATTTGGCCTGGCGATGCCGGACGTGAAGTACACCGGGCACAACGACAACGAGTTCAAGACCGTGGAACAGTTCATGCTGGACCTGCAGATAGTGAGCGAAATGGTGGCGCGGATCGGGCAGATGCCGAAGCTTTGATGGGCATTACGGCCTCTTCGCGGCTTTAGCCGCAAAAAGACCGCTGCAAGCGAACAGCAATGACGTTTTTCAATCGCCTCCATGCCGTTTCCTGCATTGCCGTGCAGAGCGCCGTACCGGATGCTTTAGTTACTCCGAGACAGTGCTTTTTTCACCCGCAGAGGCCCGTATGAAGACCGTCGAACAAATCCTCAAGACCAAGTCCCAGCACCAGACCGTCTACACCATCGGCCCGGATGACTCGGTGCTCGACGCCCTGAAACTGCTGGCGGAGAAAAACATCGGTGCGCTGCCTGTAGTCGAGGGCAGCCAGGTAGTGGGTATCGTCAGTGAACGGGACTATGCGCGCAAACTGGTCCTCAAGGGCCGCTCTTCCGCCGCCACCCCGGTACGCGAAATCATGAGTGCACCGGTGGTCACCGTGGAACCCAAGCAAAAGCTCGATTTCTGCATGAACCTGATGACCGACCGCCACCTGCGTCACCTGCCGGTGGTCGACAACGGCAGATTGCTCGGCCTGCTGTCGATCGGTGACCTGGTCAAGGAAACCATCGCCGAACAGGCCAACCTGATCAAGCAAATGGAGCAGTACATCCGCGGCGAATGACGCGCCTCAATGGTAGGCGCGCTCCAGCTCGTCCAGTTGATGGTCGAAGCTACGCAAGCGCGCCGACCAGGTGTACACCAACACTTCCAGGTCGCGGTTGAGCACTGCCGTATTGCCGTGGCCGCTGTGCGTGGGCTCGCCGAGGTCCAGCTGGTAGCGTTCACGGGCCATCGCCTGTGCCACGCTGGACAGGTCGCGAGCATTGGCCAGCCAGTGGTGATGGCGGTCATGGATTTCGCGGTCGAGCACCCGGCACTGGCGCTTCAGCGCATCCAGGCTCTGCTCCAGCGGTGTGCCCCTGAGCTCGCCCATGACCTCTTCGAAGGTACGCCCCGAATGCCAGTAGCTGCCCCAGAAATAGCGGTCGAAAACCGTCTCGACGCGGCGTAGTGCAACCTTGGTGTTCCAGATGGTCAGCAACGTTCGCCCCTGCACCACTTCGCGCTTGTTCAGGCGCAACTGCTGCCAGGCGATCCATGTCAGCGCCACCAGAGCAACCGCCACAGTGACTGCTGCAGCGGCATACAGGAAATGCACCGCCTGGGTCATCTGTTGCGTCTGCCTGATGCCATAGAAGTAACTGGCCGTCAGGGTGCCCAGGATCGTCACGGAACACCAGAAGCCTGGTGCGTAGGGATCTTTCATCGCGCTATCCCCTTATTGTTTTCCTGAGCATAGCAACGGCCGATCACTCGTCAGGTGCCGCTCGGCGCTTTATTTTCGGGGGCGGCGCAATGCTTCGTTGAGTTGATCGAAGGGCACAGCCCAATCGGAATCGTCAATGATGCTTTCCTTGAGAAATGCACGCTGAGCGTCGCTCCAGAACGGCGCATCCACCAGCTTGATTTCGTTTTTCAGCGGGGAATGGCAGGTAATGAACTGATCGATACTCTTGGGATCGTCGGGCAAGCCCAACTGCTTGAACAGCTCGGCAAAGGGATGGATCGGCGCTTCCATGGTTCCTCCTGAGCGCCAGGCAAGCCGTCCACGACGCCCGCCTGGCATTGGTTTGAAAACATCAGCACAGCTCGCACACTTCAGCGTGCGGCACCAGTTTCATGTACTGCTCCATGCTCATGTGAATCAGGTGATCGTGGTCACCCGCCTCCAGGTAGACATCGCCTTGGCGGGTGAGACTCGGGTCGAGCAGCATTTTTATCTGGTAAGCATCGCCAAGGGCCGGCACGGCACCGCGCTCGCAGTCATTGAACAGGCTCGGCAGACCGCTTTCACGGGTCAGATGCCAGGCCCCGGACATACGCACCTTGTCCATGTCCAGATGCCGGTTGGCCGGTAGCACGGCCATGATGTAGTTGCCGTGACGATCATCGACCATCACCGCCTTGGCGACCCGCTCTGCGGGCACGCCGGCCATACGGGCTGACTCCAGGCTGGTGGCCGAATGTGGGTGGGGAATGATGTCGTAGTCGCAGTTGGCCTTGTCCAGGCTGGCCTGCAGGGTCTTTGCCATACGCATGATGCACCTCCGGTTTCGCCCCCCAATTTTCAATTTTAGGCCGGGTACGAGTGGTCGGGGCTAAACTTGTGTAAATACGCGCAAATGAGGTGACGACAGGTGATCGCCCACTGCTGGCGCTGGCTGTTGCTGCTGTTGTTGCTTGGCATCACGCCAAGTGGCCAGGCCGCGCCCGGCGCGGTGTGGGTGCTGGGCATCGACGACGCCATCGGCCCGGCCAGCGCCGACTACCTGGTACGCAGCCTCGGCCAGGCCCAGGCACAAGGCGCGCAACTGGTGGTTATCCGCATGGATACCCCGGGCGGGCTGGACAGCGCCATGCGCCAGATGATCAAGGCAATTCTCGCCAGCCCTGTACCGGTCGCCAGCTACGTTGCCCCCAGCGGAGCCCGCGCCGCCAGCGCCGGCACCTATATTCTCTACGCCAGCCATATTGCGGCGATGGCGCCCGGGACCAATCTGGGTGCTGCCACACCGGTGCGGATCGGCGGCCCGCCTGGCACGCCCGATGAGGACAAGGCCAAAGGCGGCGACGATGAAGCCCTCGCACGCAAACAGGTCAACGACGCCGCCGCTTACATCCGTGGCCTGGCGCAAATGCGCGGCCGCAACGCCGACTGGGCGGAGAAGGCCGTGCGCGAGGCGGTCAGCCTGTCCGCCAGCGAGGCCTTGCGGCTGAACGTGATCGATCAGGTAGCCGATGACCTGCCTGACCTGCTGCGCAAGCTCGACGGCAAAACGCTCCAGGTGGCCGGCCAGCCACGCCAGTTGCAAACCGCAGGCGCCAGCGTGGTCGAGCACCTGCCGGACTGGCGCACTAGGGTTCTGGCGGTCATCACCAACCCCAGCGTAGCGCTGATCCTGATCATGATCGGCGTTTACGGCCTGTTGTTCGAATTCATGAACCCCGGTTCTGCGGTGGGTGGTGTGGTCGGTGGTATCTGCCTGCTGCTGGCGCTGTATGCGCTGCAGCTATTGCCGGTGAGTTTCGCCGGGGTGGCGCTGATCCTGCTTGGCATTACCTTCATGATCGCCGAAGCCTTCTTGCCCAGTTTCGGCGTGGTCGGCTTCGGCGGCATCGTTGCCTTTGTGGTCGGCGCGTTGATCCTGATCGACACCGACGCTCCCGGTTTCGGCATCCCTCTGGCCTTGATCGGCACCCTGGCGCTGCTCTCGGCATTACTGATCGGTGGCGTGCTGGGCATGGCTCTCAAGGCCCGCCAACGGGCACTGGTCAGTGGCGACGCCGGCCTGGTCGGCAGCCTGGTCACCGTCACCCAGGTGATGGCAAGTGACCCATTCTGTGGCGTCGTGCTGGCTCAGGGCGAGCCATGGCAAGCGCGGTGCGCAACACCGCTGCAAACTGGCCAGAACGTACGGGTGACCGCGCGCCATGGCGTGATGCTGGAAGTGAGCGCCGCCGCCCCTGCGACGCAAGGAGAATGAGCATGTTCATGCAATTCGGTTTCGGCGCTGTGCTGATCGTGCTGGCCATGCTGGTGCTGTCGGCGTTTCGCATCCTGCGCGAATACGAGCGCGGCGTGGTGTTTCAACTGGGGCGCTTCTGGCAGGTCAAAGGGCCGGGGCTGATCCTGTTGATCCCGGTGATTCAGCAAATGGTACGGGTCGACCTGCGTACAGTGGTACTGGATGTGCCGCCGCAGGATGTGATCACCCGCGACAACGTTTCGGTCAAGGTCAACGCAGTGTTGTACTTTCGCGTGCTCGACCCGCAGAAAGCGATCATTCAGGTCGAGGATTTTCTGGTGGCGACCAGCCAGCTGGCCCAGACTACCCTGCGTGCGGTGCTGGGCAAGCACGAACTGGATGAGCTGCTGGCAGAGCGCGAGCAATTGAACCTGGACATCCGCCAGGTGCTGGACGCGCAGACGGATGCCTGGGGCATCAAGGTGGCCAACGTCGAGATCAAGCACGTTGACCTGAACGAGTCGATGATACGCGCCATCGCCCGCCAGGCCGAGGCCGAGCGCGAACGTCGGGCCAAGGTGATTCATGCCGAAGGTGAACTGCAAGCGTCGGAGAAACTGATGCAAGCCGCGCAAATGCTGAGCAAAGAGCCGGGGGCGATGCAGTTGCGCTATATGCAGACACTGGGGGCGATTGCCGGGGACAAGAGCTCGACCATCGTCTTCCCGCTGCCGATAGATTTGCTGAAGGGGCTGGCTGGCAAGGAGAAATAGTGATGGACCAATCGCGGGCTTGCCCGCGAATGGCCTGTATTCGGTCTGTCAGACCGGCGCGCGGCGCAAGGTCGCGAGGAAGGTGGCTGCACCAATGAACAACCCGGCAAAGGTCCGGTTCAAACGCTTCTGCTGTTTGGGTGTGCGCAACATGCGCAACACATGCGAAGCCAACCCGGTGTACCCCGCCATCACCAGCAGGTCGACAGTGACCATGGTCACGGTGATCGCCACATATTGCGGCAGCAGCGGCGCATGCGGGTTGAGGAACTGCGGCAGCACCGCCAGCATGAACACCAGCGCCTTGGGGTTGCTGATGTTGACCAGGAAACCACGGAAAACCAGGCTCAGCGGCTTGCCGATCGGGCGCACGCCTGATTCATCGCTCATGTCCATCGGCAGTGCACGCCATTGCTTGTAGGCCAGGTACACCAGGTAGGCGACGCCAAACCACTTGATGACCTGGAACGCCGTGGCCGAGGCGGCCAGGATGGCACCGACGCCGGCGGCGATGATGGCGATCTGCATGATCAGGCCCAGCTGCAGGCCCAAGGCGTTCCAGTAACCACGCCAGAAGCCGTATTGCAGGCCGCTGGACATCGAGGCAATCGCCCCGGCACCAGGTGAAAGGCTGATCACCCAGCAGGCAGCAAAGAAGCCCAACCATACTTCCATCGACATCACACACCTCGCTCGAACATTTGTTGCAAAACGTTAAGCTAAGGTTTTGGCGAAAAAATAACCAGTGATTTCTGATGGATTTGTGGTGCCTGACCTGACCTCTTCGCGGGCACGCCCGCTCCCACGCCTACAGTGCATTTTCAGACGCTGTGGGATACCTGTGGGAGCGGGCGCGCCCGCGAAGGGGCCAGTACAGGTTCAGTCAGCTTCGGCAGCTGTTTCTTTGTGCAGGGCCTGTACCTCGGCCCCGCGCCAGCGTCGTACTGACTTCTGGAAGAACTGGCTATTAGGCACCTGCACAAGCGCCCCACCCGCCTCGGGCATTTCCAGCAGCGTGGTGAACAGCAGGTTGATGGCGATCACCCGGCCTTTCACACCGGGCTTGTCGAGGGTGTCGACCAGCTCGACCACATCGCCGATGCGAAACGGCCCAACCGTGAATATCAACACCGCGCACAACAGGTTGGACAACACGCTCCACATGGCGAAGAAGGCCACCGCCGCTACCGCTACGAAGCCGGAAAGTGCTGTCCACAACACAGTCGCCGAAACACCCAGGCGCTCCAGCACGAACAGCAGCGCGCTGCCCATGATCAGCCAGCGCAGGCCACCGCGAACGGGCACCAGCAACTCCGGCGGCAACGGGTAACGCTGGCCGAGTCGGCCAAGCCCACGGGCGACGATACGCTGCAGGATGAACGCCGCGACCAGGATCAAGAGTATCTGCAAGCCTAGCCAGAAGGTATCCATCCATTGCCCTGGCAGCAGCGAACGCAGTTCCTCCATCAGGACAGCGCCTCGAGTTCGGCCTGCATGCTTTCAAGGGTTTCCAGCGCTTCCATCCAGGCCTCTTCCAGCTCGCCTTCGCGTTGCTTGAGCTTGGTCTGGCGCGCCAGCAGGTCGCGCAACTCGTCCTTGCGCGCCGCCTCGTAAAGGCCACCATCACCCAGCGCGGTCTCGATCTCGGCCAACTGCGCGTGCACCTGGTTGAGCTCGGTTTCCAGCTTGTCGGCAGCCTTCTTGTGCGGTGCCAACTGCTGACGCAAGGCTGCGGCAGCCTGGCGCTGGGCTTTCTTGTCGGTCTTGTCCGGGTTGGCCGGTGCAGTACTGGCCGGCGCACTGCGCTGGCGGTACTCGACCAGCCAGCGGCTGTAGTCCTCCAGGTCACCGTCGAAGGTGTCGACCTTGCCGTCGGCCACCAGCAGGAAGTCGTCCGTGGTGCTCTTGAGCAAATGACGGTCGTGGGACACCACCACCACTGCACCGGCAAACTCCTGCAAGGCCATGGTCAGTGCCAGACGCATTTCCAGGTCCAGGTGGTTGGTCGGTTCGTCAAGCAGCAGCAGGTTTGGCCGCTCCCAGGCAATCAGCGCAAGTGCCAGGCGAGCCTTTTCGCCACCGGAGAAGTTAACCACTGGCTCGTCGCAGCGGGCACCGTGGAAGTCGAAGCCGCCGAGGAAGTCGCGCAGCGTCTGCTCACGCTCGGTAGGGGCGATGCGCTGCAGGTGCAGCAGCGGGCTGGCCTTGTCGTCCAGCGAGTCCAGCTGATGCTGGGCAAAGTAGCCTACAGCCAGGTTCTCGCCACGAACCAGACGGCCCGACAACGGCTCCAGCTCACCTGCAAGGTTCTTGATCAGGGTCGACTTGCCGGCGCCGTTGGGCCCAAGCAAACCAATACGAGCGCCTGGGGTGAGCTGCAGTTTGACCTTGTCGAGGATGGCCTTGTCGCCATAACCCAGGCGACCTTCGGAAAGGCTCAGCAACGGGCTGGAAATTTTCTGCGATTCACGGAAGACAAAGTCGAACGGCGAATCGACATGCGCCGCCGACAGCTCTTCCATGCGCTCAAGGGCCTTGATCCGGCTTTGCGCCTGACGGGCCTTGGTAGCCTGAGCCTTGAAGCGGGCAATGTACTTTTCCATGTGCGCGCGCTGCGCCTGCTGCTTCTCGTAGGCCTGCTGCTGCTGCGCCAGGCGCTCGGCACGGGTGCGCTCAAAGGCGGTATAGCCGCCTTTGTACAAGTTGAGCTTGCGCTGCTCGACGTGCAGCACATGGTCGACCACGGCATCAAGGAAGTCACGGTCGTGGGAGATCAGCAACAACGTGCCGGGGTAGCCCTTGAGCCAGTCTTCCAGCCACAGGATCGCGTCGAGGTCGAGGTGGTTGGTAGGCTCGTCGAGCAGCAACAGGTCGGACGGGCACATCAGGGCCTGGGCTAGGTTCAGGCGCATCCGCCAGCCACCAGAGAAATCGCCGACACGGCGGTCCATCTGCTCGTTGGTGAAGCCCAGCCCAGCCAGCAATTTGCGCGCACGGGCGTCGGCGGTATAGCCGTCGGCGCTTTCCAGCTCACTGTGCAGGCGCGCCAGGGCGGTGCCGTCGTGGGCCTGCTCGGCCGCGGCCAGTTCGGCCTGGACCTTGCGCAGGCGCACGTCGCCGTCAAGCACATAGTCCACAGCCAGGCGGTCGAGGGTGTCGACCTCTTGGCGCATGTGGGCGATGCGCCAGTCGCCGGGCAGTTGGCAGTCACCGGCATCGGGTGACAGCTCACCGCGCAGCAAGGCGAACAGGCTGGATTTTCCGGCGCCGTTGGCGCCGATCAGGCCGGCCTTGTGACCGGCGTGCAGGGTCATCTCGGCGCCTTCTAGCAAGCGCTGCGGACCACGCTGTAAAGTGAGGTTGGATAGTCTGATCATGATGGTCGCGGAGTCTACCAGCTTCCTCGGCCCATAGCGCGAGTGGAACCATGCACACCGACCTTTGGAATTACGCCCTGACCCTGTATGCCAGGCCCGGCGTGGAAGCCGCCTGCCTTGAACTGCAGGCACTGGGCGGTGATGTCTGCCTGCTGCTGTGCGCAACCTGGCTACAAGCACGCGGAGTAACCGTGCTGGGCGAACGCGCACAAGCACTGCAAGAACTCGCCGAGCCCTGGCAGCGTGACGTGGTTACCCCGCTACGCAGCCTGCGCCAGCAATGGCGAGCCACAGCATCGGGTGATACACAACTGGCGGCATTACGTGAACAGGTGAAAGGGTTGGAGTTGCGGGCTGAAAAAGCCTTGCTTGAGCGCTTGCAGGAACGCTCGCAACAGTGGCCCGTGGGCTCCCATGAGCCCGCGGACGACTGGTTGGCCCGGCTGGCACCGGACCAGGCTCTGCATCACGACGCGCTAGTTCAGTTGCGCGTCGCAGCGGCTGCGCTTCAGGACGCCGAAGGTGCCTGAGCAGGCGTGCTCACAGGTGCCGACGGTGCTGCTGCAGCCGGGCTCACCGAGTTGGTTGCGGCGGCCGGTGTAGCGGGTTTGGCCTCGGCAGGCTTAGCGGCCGTGCGTGCAGGTGCCTTGGCGGCAGCTGGTTTTGTGGCTGGCTTGGCAGCAGGGGCTTTGGCAGCTGGCTTGGCCGCAGGTTTGGCTGCTGCGGGCGCCTTGGCTGCTGGTTTAGCCGCAGGCTTCGCGGCAGCGGGCGCCTTGGCAGCCGGTTTGGCCGCAGGCTTCGCGGCAGCGGGCGCCTTGGCAGCCGGTTTGGCCGCAGGCTTGGCGGCAGCGGTCGCCTTGGCAGCCGGTTTGGCCGCAGGCTTCGCGGCAGCGGTCGCCTTGGCAGCCGGTTTAGCCGCAGGCTTCGCGGCAGCAGTCGCCTTGGCAGCCGGTTTGGCCGCAGGCTTCGCAGCAGCGGTCGACCTCGCAGCTGGTTTGGCCGCAGGCTTGGCGGCAGCGGCCGACCTCGCAGCTGGTTTGGCCGCAGGCTTGGCGGCAGCGGTCGACCTCGCAGCTGGTTTGGCCGCAGGCTTGGCGGCAGCCGACTTGGTGGGTTTCGCTGCACGCTGATCAAGTGCCTTGGCTGCAGCTTCGCGTACCTTGCCTACACCCTGGGCCAGCTTGAGGCTGTCCTGAGCATCGCGTTTGAGTTGCTGAATGTAAGAGCGGGTCTGGGTTTGACGTTCCTTGAGAGAATCGAGCAGTTCCTCAAGTTCACCGATGGCTTTTTGCGCCTTGGTCTGCGCCTTGGCTTTACCTGCCTTGGCCGCGTCTTGCAGTTTCAGGCGACCGTTGTGCAGTTTTTCCTGTGCCTTGCCACGCTGCTTTTCCAACTTCGCCAGCAGTTTTTCCGCATCAGCCAGCGCTTGCGAGCAGGCCTCTTCCAAGTGCTCGAGCAAGCTGCCCGAAAGTTGCTGGAGCAGGTGTAACGGCGTACTTACTGGCTTCTTTTTGGCCGACATGGTTTACCTCCTGGCTGACGAGATTGCGGCTCATACTATGCTTCTGCTGCTACCGCCGCTAGGGCATGTTGACCGTAATATTTACGCCGCGTTGCATGCCTGGGCAAAGTTGTTATCTTGCAGCTGCGTGAAAGTGTAGTTGCTGAATTAATCATTGCTGGTATTTGGGAGTCAGGCGTTGCCTCGATATCTTGTTTTAGGTTTATGCCTGATGGCACCCCTCGCCTTGGCCGAGAGCGAAGACCACGATTTGGCCTACAGCCTGGGTGCCAGCCTGGGTGAACGCCTGCGCCAGGAGATGCCGGGCTTGCAACTGGATGCGCTGGTCGAAGGCCTGAAGCAGTCCTATCAGGGGCAACCCCTCAAGCTCGACAAGGCACGCATGCAGGCGGTGCTCCAGCAGCATGAAACCCAGGAAAGTGACGCCGCCACGCAAAAGCTGCAGGCTGCCGAAACACGTTTCATGGCTAATGAGCGTGGGCGTTACGGGGTACACGAACTAACGGAAGGTGTGCTGTACAGTGAACTGCAGGCGGGCACGGGGGCTCAGCCGAAAGCAGGCGGCAAAGTGCAGGTACGCTATGTGGGCAGACTGCCGGATGGCTCGGTATTCGACCAAAACCAGACACCACAATGGTTCAACCTGGATTCGGTTATCGAAGGCTGGCAGGTCGCCTTGCCGAAAATGCACGTTGGCGCCAAATGGCGCCTGGTAATTCCTTCAGCGCAAGCCTATGGCGCCGAGGGGGCGGGAGATTTGATTGCACCCTACACCCCCTTGGTATTCGAGATCGAACTGCTGGCGGTTGGCGACTGACGCCAACCTCAGGCCTGCACTGCACCCTCTTCTTTGTGTGCGTTGTGCAGCACTTCGATCAGGCAGTCCTCAAGCTCGAAGCGCTCATGCAACAACCCGCCCAATTTGGCCAGCTTCTCGGCAAAGCGTTCGGTGTCCTTGCACTCCCCCTTGGCGCAATGGTCATTGAAGGCCAGTGCAATCTGAGTACTGTCGTTGATCCGAGGGTTGATCTCTTCGGCCAGCTTCAGCGCCTTCTCGTCTCCGAACGCCTTGGCCTCGCTGACCAGTTGCTCGCAGACTTCGAAGTGCCACGCCGAAACGTAGTCGACCAGAAGTGAGCAAAAGTCCCCGTTGGTGTCCTTGTCGGCGAAGGCTGGCTTCACATCGCGCAGGGCGCGAAAAGCCTGCACCAGTTCCTGGCGCTCCTCCAGCCAACGGTCGATCAGCTTGTGAACCCCACCCCAGCGTTCCTGGGCGTTCTGACAACTATCGAGCATGGCGATCTCTTCCCTTCTGGGTAGATGCCGCTGCACCTCGCACCACGACCGCGCAGCACAAAGGTGACATCAGCAGGACGGCATCGAGCAGTTGTTTTTCCGGTATGCGTGCTGGGAGATTATTCCCGCGCGTGCTGCCCTTCAAGGTACGCAGCACACAAAGTTCATACAAGTGTTTAATAACCTGTTACATCGCCATTGGTCGCGCTAATGGCTTAACCTTGCGCCAGGTCATGTTCTAGCCAGGGTGCGGAAACGATACGCCAGCAGGCAACTCAAGGGCAGAGCCGCCAGCAGCAGGAACGCCAACAGGCTCCATTCCGGCAGTGTCAGATCGAGAAAGCTCCAGGCAAGCGAACGGCAATCCGGGCCACCCAGCAACAGTTGCCGTGCCGCCTCACCCCAGGATTGCTCGAACACTCGCCCTATCGGCACCGGGCATACATCATTGCCCACCTCAACACCCTGCAACCAGACATGCCGTGCGGCCAGCAATGCGCCGGCCAGCGAGCAGCCCAGCGCCAGCCGAGCGTAACGAAGGATGCCCTGCGTGCCCGGCGCCTGCAGCACGGCTGCGAAACACAGCAGCGCGTAAACGCCAAGCAGCAACCGTTGGCTGAGGCACAGTGGGCACGGCCTCAGCCCCACTGTGTTTTCCAGACGAAAAGACGCAACCAGTACCGCCAGTGCAACCAGGCAGGCAGGAAGAAAAAAGGTGCGCAAACGGGCCGGCAGCATGGGCGGTGAAGGTCCCGGGGAAAAAGTAGTGGCTTGAAACGGTAGAGGAAAGACACGCTTTGTTTCAAGGCACGACAACAACGACAAGTCGCTGAATCGCGTAGGAAATTTCCAGATATGAGGTAGGAGACGACGGAAGAAACGGACTTCAGATCTAACTGACAGGAAAAGATAAATTACCTGCCCCCAAAGCCCGCACCTTGGCGCGGGCCTTGGGGTGGGTCAGGCGCGTACGCCTTCTGGCAAAGGCAGCGCCAGCAGGCGCTCGTCCAGAAGGCCAAGGCCCTCCTGGAATAGTTGGTTGCTGCGCTCGGTCTCGCCCAGCCCCGCAAGCAGGCGGGCCAGTTCAGCACAGGCCTCGGGGTTGCGCTCCATGCGCAGGCTGCTTTCCAGGTAGTCACGCGCCTTACCCCACAGGCGGTTCTGCAGGCTCAGACGACCCAGGGTCAGCAGCAGGCTTGCGTCTTGCGGGTGAGCCTTGAGCCAACCTTCAGCGGTTTGCAACTGACGTGCCGGGTCATCCCCACGCACCAGGCCATAAAGGCGGGCCAGATGGCTTTCGTAGTCGCGCTTGAGGGCAGTGCGCAGCACTTGTTCAGCCTCGTTCTGGGCACCTACCTGGCGCAATTGCTCGGCGTACGCCAGCACCAGTTGTGGCTCTTGGCGCTGGGCTGCGGTCAGTTGCTGCCAAGCGCGCTCCAAGGATTGACGTGCACTTTGCGTGTCTTCGCCACGGGTGGCGGCCAGGCTCAGGTTCTGGCCCCAGGCACGTTGTTCCAGAGCCGCCAGCTCGGCAGCCGGCAGCACCTTGCCCTTGCGCAGGTCGGGCAGCAGGCGGATCAGTGCAGACCAGTCGCCGCGCTCCAGGTGCAGGCGTTGCAGCAAGCGCAGCACCTGGCTGTTGTGCGGGTGACGTTCCTGCATGGCCAGCAGGGTTTCCAGGGCTCCATCGCTTTCACCGCGGTCCATCTGCAATTGGGCATGGGTCAGGGCAATGGCCAGCTCCGCTTGTGGCTGGCGCTCCAGGGCACGCTCCAGCAGGTTGTCGCTGTCTTCGGTGCGGCCCTGCTCGTTGGCCGCGCGCGCGGCACCAAGGTAGTACAACAACGGCTGGCGCTCAGCCTCGGCGGCACGGTGCAAGTGTCGCTGGGCACTGGCCCAGCGGCCTTCGGCGAGATCGAGCTGGCCCTGTTCGATCGCCAGGCGGATACGTCGGCTGCGGTTGCGCCGTGACCAAGGGTTGACCACACCACTGGAGGTCAGCACCAGGCCGACCAGATAGCGCAGCAACCACAGCAGCAGGACGACCGCCAAAATACCCGCCAAGGCTGCCCACAGCCCCGACTGATAACGGAAGCCACCATAGGAAATCAGTACATAGCCGCTGTGCTTGGCGACCGCGATGCCCAGTGCCGCAGCAACCACGATTGCAAGCACGGCCAACAGGTAGACACGCTTCATGGCTTGCCCCCTTCAGCCTCGGCCGGCAGGTGACGGCGCTGAATATAGGCCTGCACAGCCGCCAGGCTTTCACTGAGGTCAGGGGTAACCACCGACACCGGCTGATCGGCCAAGGCATTGAGGCTGTCGAGCATGGCCTTGCTTTGCGGGTTGTCTGCGTTGAAGTTGGCCAGCAGTACGCTGCGGGCGTCGTCCAGCGCCTGCGTGTAAACCTTGGCATCGCCATTGAGCGCCGCCCACTGGGCCTGCTCGATAGTGAGGCTCAAGGCCAGGCGCAGCTGGTTCAGTTGCTGCCCGGCCAGCAACGGACGCACGTTTTCATCGGCGTTGAAGTCGATCTGGAAGTACTTGGATATTTCTGCCCACCACTGCGACAGCCTGCTGGCACCATCACCGTCGGCGGTCAGGGCACCAAGCGCATCGGCGTTGCTGTCGAACTCGGGTGACTGGGCGCTCAGCTGCTGTACCAACTCACGCTGTGCAGCCAGTTTCAAGAACAGGCCGGTTCGGTCGGGTTGCTCAGTGCTGTTGAGCATGGCCAGGCTGCGTGCCAGTTGCTCGCGGGCAGCGAAGGCACCCGGGTCGCTCTGCTCGCGCAGGATCTCGTCGGCGCCTTCGACCAAGGCTTTGGCACTGGTGATGTCCTGCAACGCCGAAAGGCGCAGGGTAGCCAGGCGCAGGAGGTGCTCGGCTTCGGCCAGGCGCCACTCTTTGCGGCTTTCTCCCAGCACGGTTTCCAGGCGCTGACTGAGACGTTGCTGGTCGCCCTGTAGCTGGGCTACCAAACGCCGGCGGTCTTCCAGCTCGCTGGCAGCTGGCAGACTGGCCAGTTGCGCACTGATCTGCTGCTCACGTTGCTGCAGCGCCTCGGCGCGCTGGTTCAGCGCCTCGATGTGCTGGCCCTGGTTGAACTCACTGCCCTGCAGTTGCCGCACCTGCCAGACACCCCAGCCACCTACCGCCACCCCGGCCGCACCAAGCAGCAAGGCCAGCGCTGCCAGGCCACTGCCGGAGCGCTTGGCAGGTGGGGTGGTAACGGGTTCCGCAGGCGCCTGTGCCGACGGTTGATCGTTATTGGACAAGACAGTCTCGCTCACGTATCCATCCTTTGCATGGGGGCGCACCGCATTCAGCTTAGCGCCTTAAGAGGCAGGTGCAGCGCTACGCTGCACGGCTGCCAGCAAGGCCGTGGCACTGGCGCCACGGCAATCCACAACCTGTTGGGCCCCGGCGGCCTTGGCCTGCTCGGCAACCCGCGGGCTGGGCACGAACAGCGGCAACTGGGCCAGCCGCAGCCAATCGGCACCGGCCATCTGCTGCAAATGTTCAAAACCCTGCCCACTGCTGACCACCAGGCCATTGAGGCGTTCCGCTTCAATGCGGCGCATCAGCGTACCCGCCGGGTAGGCCGGCAGGCAGCGACGATACAGTTCCAGATATTCGACACTAGCACCTTGCTCTGCAAGACGCTCTGCCAGCAGTTCGCGACCTCCGACGCCGCGAACGATCAAGACACGCGGTGCCGGCTCGGTAAGTGCCTGGCGCAGGGCCGGCAGTGCCAGCAAGGCTTCGCTGTCATCGCCACGCGGCGGAAAGCTTACCTCCAGCCCTGCACCCTGCAGCACCCCAGCGGTTGCCTCACCCACGGTGAACCAGCCTCGCTGCGGAGGCTGGATGCTGGCCTGGGCCAGATGCTCTAGCAACAGCCGGGCGGCCGGCTTGCTGACCACAAGGATCGCCTGGAAGTCATGCAAGCCCTCCAGCGACAGTCGCTGTGGGGCCTGCACGGTAATAGGTTCAATTTCCAGCAGAGGCAGGCAACTGCTACCCACGCCCGCTGCCGCCAGGCTTTGCGCCAGCGCCGCACAGTCCTCGGCAGGCCGGGTCAGCAACAGGCGCCATTGGCTCACGGGTGACCGGCCTCGCCGTAGACTTCCTTGAGAATGGCCTCGGCGCCCTGCCCCAGCAGGTCTTCGGCCACCTGTACGCCCAAGGTCTCGGCAGCAGCACGCGGGGCACGGGCATCGGCCACCAGCAAGGTCCCGCCGCTAGGCTGGCCGACCAGGCCACGTAGCCACAACTGGTCACCTTCAAGTACCGCGTAGCAGGCGATCGGCACTTGGCAGCCACCATTCAGGCGTTTGTTCAGCGCGCGCTCGGCCATCACCCGGTCAGCGGTGTCGACATGGTGCAGTGGCGCCAGCAGTGCATGGATCTCAACGTCGGCACTGCGGCACTCGATGCCCACCGCGCCCTGACCACCTGCCGGCAGGCTGTCATCGACGCTGATGGTGGAGGTGATGCGGTCTTCGAAGCCCAGACGGATCAGGCCCGCTGCGGCGAGGATGATGGCGTCGTACTCGCCGGCATCCAGCTTCGCCAGGCGGGTATTGACGTTGCCGCGCAGAAAACGGATTTGCAGGTCCGGGCGGCGCGCCAGTAACTGGGCCTGACGGCGTAGGCTTGAGGTCCCGACGATACTGCCGGCGGGCAGCGCTTCAAGGCTGTCAAAGGTATTGGAAACAAAGGCATCACGCGGGTCTTCACGCTCGCAGATGCAGTACAGGCCCAGGCCCTCGGGGAAGTCCATGGGCACGTCTTTCATCGAGTGCACGGCGATGTCGGCTTCGTTGTCCAACAGCGCGGTTTCCAGTTCCTTGACGAACAGGCCCTTCCCGCCGATTTTTGCCAGCGGCGCGTCGAGCAACTTGTCACCACGGCTGACCATGGGTACGAGGGTCACCTTCAGACCGGTGTGGGCCTGCTCGAGGCGGGCCTTGACGTATTCGGCCTGCCACAGGGCCAAAGCACTTTTACGGGTGGCAATGCGGATTTCGCGAGTGGACATGAAACGCCCCGATCCAGAGAAATACCGCCGATGATAACAGCATCGCCGGTATCGCTTGCAGATACGGATCAACAGGTCATACGCAGCCAGGAGCAGGAGCGGCCCGGACCCGAGGGCCTCAGAGGGTCTGCATCATCTTGCGCACACCGGCCACATGGCGACGGCTGACTGTCAAGGCATCGCCGTCCAGGCCTTTCAGATACAGCTGAAAGTGCCCCAGCGGGGTGCGCTGCAAGCGTTCTATGCGCTCACGGGCGACCAACGCATTGCGGTGGATGCGCACGAAGCGTTCGCCAAATTCGTCCTCCAGGGCTTTGAGTGGCTCGTCAAGCAGCACCTCCCCGGCTTCGTGACGCAAGGTCACATACTTGTGATCGGCAATGAAATAGATCACCTGGGGTAAAGGGATCAGTTCGATGCCTTTACGCGTGCGGGCGCTTATATGGCTGCGAGGGCCGCCGCCTTCATTGGCTGGCCGGGTAAGCGCCGCCAATTGGGCACGGTTGGGTTTTTCGGCCTTGCGCAAGGCATCGCGCAAGGCCTGCGCCTGGAAGGGCTTGGTCACATGGCTGAGGGTACTGTCCTTGAATGCCTCTGCACCGTATTCATCATCCCCGGAGCAAAACACCACCGCGGGCGGCGCCTCCCGTTCGCACAGGCGAGCGGCGACCTGCAGGCCATCCAGGCCTGGCATGCCGATGTCCAGCAGGACCACATCGGGCTTGAGGCTTTCAATCAGCGCCAAGGCTTCATCGCCGTTGGTGGCGCTGGGCTCCAGCACGGTGTACCCCTCCAGTTCGCCGAGCAGCCGGCTGAGGCGTTCACGGCCTTGGGGTTCGTCATCAACGATCAGGACATTCATAATTGCGCTGGATTCCTGAATGAGTCTCGCACAGGTATAGCGTAGACAGGTGTGGTTCGAGCGACACTGCGGTCACGCTCTAGACCGGTGCGATGGCCAAAGATTCACTCGGCCCGGCAGATTCACTGCCAGTCCTTTGTCCAACTGTAGACGGTCCGTGGAACACTGCCGTTCATTCCTTGAAATCCTTCTCTGCGATTTTCCGGGCATTTCTCTCGACCGGCGCCCTGCGGCAGCCAGCCCAACCCTGCTATCATCGACGCCACTTTTTCGTTCACGCCTGCAATGAGTGAATCCATGAGCACCGACAAGACCAATCAGTCCTGGGGCGGCCGCTTCAGTGAGCCCGTCGACGCCTTCGTCGCCCGCTTCACCGCCTCGGTAGATTTCGACAAGCGCCTGTACCGTCACGACATCATGGGTTCGATTGCCCATGCCACCATGCTGGCGCAGGTCGGCGTGCTCAGTGATGACGAGCGCGACACCATCATCGATGGCCTGAAAACCATCCAGGGCGAGATTGAAGCCGGCAACTTCGACTGGCGTGTCGACCTCGAAGACGTGCACATGAACATCGAAGCACGCCTGACCGACCGCATCGGTATCACCGGCAAGAAGCTGCACACCGGCCGTAGCCGCAACGACCAGGTGGCCACCGACATCCGCCTTTGGCTGCGCGACGAAATCGACCTGATCCTGGGCGAAATCACCCGCCTGCAGCAGGGCCTGCTGGAGCAGGCAGAGCGTGAAGCCGAAACCATCATGCCTGGTTTCACCCACCTGCAGACGGCGCAGCCGGTCACCTTTGGTCACCACCTGCTGGCGTGGTTCGAAATGCTCAGCCGCGACTATGAGCGCCTGGTCGACTGCCGCAAGCGCACCAACCGCATGCCACTGGGCAGCGCCGCACTGGCCGGCACCACCTACCCGATCGACCGTGAACTGACCTGCAAGCTGCTGGGCTTTGAAGCCGTGGCCGGCAACTCGCTGGATGGCGTGTCGGACCGTGATTTCGCCATCGAATTCTGCGCCGCAGCCAGCGTGGCGATGATGCACCTTTCGCGCTTCTCCGAAGAGCTGGTGCTGTGGACCAGCGCGCAGTTCCAGTTCATCGACCTTCCGGACCGCTTCTGCACCGGCAGCTCGATCATGCCGCAGAAAAAGAACCCGGACGTGCCAGAGCTGGTACGCGGCAAGAGCGGCCGCGTGTTCGGCGCCCTGACCGGCCTGCTGACCCTGATGAAAGGCCAACCGCTGGCCTACAACAAGGACAACCAGGAAGACAAGGAACCGCTGTTCGACGCCGCCGACACCCTGCGCGACTCGCTGCGAGCCTTTGCTGACATGATCCCGGCAATCAAGCCCAAGCACGCCATCATGCGTGAAGCGGCCCTGCGCGGCTTCTCCACCGCTACCGACCTGGCCGACTACCTGGTTCGCCGTGGCCTGCCATTCCGTGACTGCCACGAGATCGTCGGCCACGCGGTGAAGTATGGTGTGGACACTGGCAAGGACCTGGCCGAGATGAGCCTGGACGAACTGCGCCAGTTCAGCGACCAGATCGAACAGGACGTGTTTGCCGTGCTGACTCTGGAAGGTTCGGTGAATGCCCGTAACCACATTGGTGGTACGGCGCCGGCGCAGGTGCGCGCTGCCGTTGTTCGTGGCAAGGCCCTGTTGGCGTCTCGCTAACCCCCCAAGGCGAGGGCTTCGCCCTCGTTCGCGGGCACGCCCGCTCCCACAGATATTGCACAAGTTTCAATAGCGGTGCAGACCTGTGGGAGCGGGCATGCCCGCGAAGGGCACAACACCAGACTCAGCGTTTACCGCTGCGGATCATCTCCATGAAGGCCGGCATCGACGCTTCCTTGTCCGCCAAGATCCGCGCCATGTGCGGGTTCTCGCCCATCAACTGCAGCAATGCCTTGGCCTGCGGGAAGTCCGCCAGGAAGTCGATGCTCAGCACCTTCTTGCCCACCGCGTTGGCCAGGTCGACCGAGAAGCAGAACATCAGGTCTGCCAGCGTCAGTTGCTCGCCCGCCACATAGGGTGCAAAGCGCCCGTTGCGCTTGAGCGTGGCAAACCCGGCCAGCAGGTCAGCACGCGCTTTCTCTTTGATCAGTGGTTCGACCGACATGCCAAAGAACGACTCGGCGTAGCAGGTACGCGCCGGCAGCTCGATGTACAGCTCGATTTCCTTGAGCAGTTCACGCACCTTGGCCTGCTCGAACGGGTCGACCGGCAGCAGTGCCTTGCCGCTTTGGGTCTGTTCGATGTAGTCGAGGATCACACTGGTTTCGCTGAGGAAGCCCTGCTCGGTCTGCAGCACCGGAACCTTGCCCCGCGGGCTCACTTCCAACGCCTGTGGCGCCTGGCCGCCATAGAAGGTGACTTCCTCGAAGGGCAGACCTTTTTCAAGTAGGGCCAACTTGACCATGTTGTAGTAGTTGCTGACCGAGAATCCATGAAGCTTGAGCATGAGGTAACAGCCTCCAGGCCGTAAGGGGTTGGCCTGGCTTTTATAGACTGAACGCCTGCCGCTGACCAGCGTCATGCACCGCGTCAATGCTCGGGCATTGCCGCCATAGGCATGGCACACTGTTGCATCCCATCCTAGGAGTACCGCCATGAGCGAGCCCACCGACATCGGCAATGACGACGACGAAGCCTTCGCCGAGGCCACGCTGACCCAAGCCATCGAAAACCAGATCGAGAGCGGCGAGCCGCCTGCGGCCAAGGCCACTTTCAACAAGCTGACGCTGGTCGGCTATGAGCGTGAAGACATTCTGAACCTGATGGCCCATGTGCTGGCCTTCGAAATCGACAACATGCTGGTAGAGGACCGTGCGTTCAACGGCGAGTGGTATGAGAACGCTCTGCGGGCACTGCCGGAGCTGCCGCCTGAGATGGATCAAGGCGACGACGAATAACCCGGCTACACTCGAAGATCAGGCACCGCTGACGGTGCCGCCATCCTTGTCTGGAAGTCAGGAGCTGCCATGCCTTTTACCCCCGATCTGATCGACGAACTGGAAGTACTCGCGCTGTTCAAACACGACAGCAGCCAGGAAGGCATCAAGATAACCAGCACCGCATCCCCCGCCCTGATCGCGGCGGCACAACGCCTGCATGAGAAGGGGCTGACCGATCAACCGGATGGCGGCTACCTGACCAGTCTGGGTCATGACGCCGTTGAAAGTGTCCAACTGCTGCAGAACATTCTCAAGGCGCCACAGCCGGCCTGAGCATCAGGCTTGCGCAAGATCTGAGGCCTTGCGCGGTCCCTGTGGGACCGCGCACGCTCCACTCAGTTGGCCGCAGCACTGCGCCTTTCCGCCAGCCACGAGCGGCCGTAGAGGAGCACGATGGCCAGCAACGCCACCGCCTGCGCCGACAGCGAGTAGGCATCGGCATGAATCCCCAGCCAATCGAACTCGAAGAACGCCACCGGCCGTGTGCCCAGCACGCCGGCCTCTTGCAGCGCCTTCACGCCATGCCCGGCGAATACTACCGACAGCGCGCACAGCAGCGCGGCGTTGATGCTGAAGAACAGCGAAAGCGGCAGCTTGGCCGAACCCCGCAAAATCACCCAGGCAAGGCCCACCAGCAGCATCAGTGCCGTCGCACCACCCGCCAGCACCGCTTGATGCCCGGCAGGGCCTGCCTGCAGCCACAGGGTCTCGTAGAACAGGATTACTTCGAACAATTCGCGGTATACCGAGAAAAAGGCCAGCACAGCAAAACCGAAGCGCCCGCCGCCGCTGACCAGGCTGCTCTTGATGTAGTCCTTCCAGGCGGCAGCGTGGCGGCGATCATGCATCCACACGCCAAGCCACAGCACCATTACCGCGGCGAACAGCGCCGTGCAGCCTTCCAGCAGCTCGCGCTGAGCGCCCCCCACATCGATCACATAGGCCGCCAGCGCCCAGGTGGCGAAGCCGGCAACCAGCGCCAGGCCCCAGCCGATGTTTACGCTGCGCACTGCCGACTGCTGCCCGGTATTGCGCAGGAAGGCCAGGATCGCCGCCAGCACCAGAATCGCCTCGAGGCCTTCACGCAGCAGGATCAGCAAACCGGAGATATAGCTCAGCGTCCAGCTCAGGCCATCGCTGCCCAGCAGCTTGGCCGCCTGCTCGAGCTTGGTTTTGGCGTCGGCCAGACGCTGTTCGGCCTGGGCCACGGGCAAGCCGTCCTGCAAGGACTGGCGGTAGGCCATCAACGTTTTTTCGGTGTCCTTGCGCGCCTGGGTGTCGATGTTGTCCAGCGAACTTTCCACCAGCTCGAAACCTTCCAGGTAGGCCGCCACCGACAGGTCGTAGGCCTGATCGTGGTCGCCTGCGCGGTAGGCCGCCAGGCTCTTGTCCAGTGTGCTGGCCGTGTATTCGAGCAATTGCGCCGGGCCGCGCTTTACTTGCGGCGGTTGGGCACGCTGGGCACGGAATGCCTCGACGGCCGCAGTGCCTTCGTTGGCGGCGACTTCGGCCGGCGTCTGGCGAGACAGGTCGGCGAGGTTCCAGGTCTTGTCACCCTTGCCCGCTTCCGGCTTGGCGGTGAAGCTGGCGATGTACGCGGCCACGTCCCAGCGCTGGCGGTCGTCCAGTTGGTCGGCAAACGACGGCATTTCGGTGCCGTCGATACCCAGGGCCAGGGTGTTGTAGAGGTCGAACAGGCTCAACTGGTCCAGGCGCGAAACATCGCGCAGGTTGGCGGGTGCAGGCTCCAGGCCCACGCCAGCCGGGCCATCGCCGGCGCCGGTTTCGCCGTGGCAAATCGAGCAGTTTTGCGCGTACAGCGCAGCACCGCGGGCTGGGTCCGGGGTAATCACCGGTGCCTGGCTGACCTCGTAGGCCACAGCCAGTCGCGCACCCAGCTGCCGGGCCTGTTTGGCGACTGCGGCGCCCTCCTGGCGTTGGTCGATGGCTTGGCGTAGCGCTTGAACACCTTGCTCCAGACCATTTTGCTCAGCATTTGCCGGCAGGCCTTTGAGCAGATCGGCCAATACCGCGCTGAACTCCTGTTGTTCGCGATACTCGCCATCGTCGATCACCTTGCCGTCTTGTACGGTCGGCGGGTAGTCGGCACCGATGTAATCGAGCAAATGCAAGGCCTTGGTGGCCTCGGCGGGGGCTTCTGCCAGCGCCAGGTTACTGCACAGCGCCAGCACCGGGCCAAGCAACACAGCCGGTAGCCAGGCAAGTAGACGGAAACGGGAATTCATGGCCAGTCTCGGAGGGAATGCGAAAGAGAACATTGTTCACTTACATTTTGCTTCGCTCAAGGCCGCAGGGCGGATTTCATGAAAAATCTTGCTGCAAATTAGGTGAAGCGGGAGGGTTGGCCGAGCGCTTTGCCTTTGGATCGCAGGCAAGCTGCTCCCACAGGTATTGCAGCGCCCTCAAAACCTGTTCTGATCATGTGGGAGCTGGCTTACCAGCGATGGGCCGCACAACGGGCTCAGGTTCTTAAAGGCTATTGACGCACCTTGTTCACCACTTGCTCCATATCATCGATCAGCGCCTTGACCATCTCGCTTAGTATCCGCGCGGCACTATCAGCAATTTTGGCCATCTCCCATTTCAGATTCGACGGGCAGATAACCAGTACAGCCGAGCAGCATACTTGGCTGCTGGCAGAACAGATCGGAGATGATGACTGTGCTCACACACTTCCTAATTTAAGGACTCAATAAATGACCAATATGCCCTACTGTTCGCCAAGGAAATTTCCCTAATATTATTTGAGTCACCGCTCACCCTGAAGATCTCATAAAGCTCGTGGGCCTGCCCCGGATGAAATCCCTGAGCTTGAGCTTTGGAGGACCAAGCATCGTATAGGTCTGCGCCTATCACGGGACGCGCTACATTCTCAGGAAGTATCGCGAAAGCTTGCTGCTTGGTATGAAACTGCGTCTCGCCATGAACTCCTCCACGGGGACTATAACGGACATGAATTCCTCGATAACCCGCTGCCGTACCGCTGAAATTTCGAGGTTTTGACTTGAAAATTCGTCCAAGGTCCTTTGCGGCACTGGACATCTGTTCTTGAGGCAAAATCACCATATTTCGAACAATGTCGCCTAGCTCTCTGGGATGCTGAACGCCGAGCCTCTGCACATTATCGATGACTCTTAAACGATTCTGTTTAAATGACGTAGATATTAAGGAACCACCATAATTTTTCGCAATTCCGGCTGCCTGGCTATCAATGAACTGCTTAGAGGTAGGCGCATAACGATACGTTACAGTGAGCTGCGCGCTAATCCGCCAACGATGAATTTTTTGTGTCATGGCGGCTGAAAAAAAATAGCCGCTTCGGTCGACTCGATTAACCGGATCGCCGGCACAGTAAGCATAGATATTCAAACCACCTAGTGAAAATGGACTATATGGATCCGGGCTCAAAAAGCGCATGAGGGTGGAGGAAAATGAACGGGCGCCTCTACCGAGAACGTAGAAGCCTGAGAGATCACTTCGATACTCTCCATTGAACCCAAGCACACAGTTCAAAGCACCTGGCCCCGGATACCCATAAGGCGAGTAATTCACATGGCTTTTCACCCCTGTATCCTCCATCTACATAAGTTCAGACTCCACATCTTGCTCAAACACAGGGGTATCCGCCACTAGCAATATTGATAGTATTAATTAAGTCCCAGTGATTACCTGTCCGTCTCCTTCCACCCACCACCCAACGCCAGAAACACCCCAATCTGCCCCATTGCCACTTGGCTGTTCGCCGCCGCCAACTGAGCACGCATATCGGTATAGGTCCGCGTGGCCTGCAAATCCGCCAGGAACGACTCACGCCCCGCCTGGTAATACCGGTGCGTCTGATCCGCCGCTTCTTTCGCCGACTTCTCCGCCTCGGCCAGCGCATCGCGCCGATCGAGCAAGGCGCTGTATTGCGCCAGGCGGGTCTGGGTCTCGCGGATGGCGTTCAGCACAACCCCATCGAAGTTCGCCAGGGCCGCCTGGGTCGAGGCCTCGGCCATGCGAATGCGGGCACGGGTGCCGTTGGTGGGGATGGTCCAGCTGATCTGCGGGCCAAAACCCCAGCGGTTGGTCGAAGGCTCGCCAAGGTTCTCCAGGATACCGATGGTGCCAACCTGGGCGCCAATGCTGATGTCCGGGTACAAAGCGCCAGTGGCTACGCCAATATAGGCGGTGGCGGCAGCCAGCTGGCGTTCGGCCTGGCGCACGTCGGGGCGGCGCTTGAGCAGGGCCGCGCCATCGCCCACCGGGACCAGCTGGTTCAGGTGCGGCAGCTCGGCGCAATCGGCGGTACCGGCAGGCAACTGGTCGACCGGCTTGGCCAGCAGCGCGGCCAGGGTGTACATGCCCGTCTCGCGTTCGGCCTTGAAGCGTGGCAGTTCGGCACGCAAGGATTTGAACTGGGTCTGCGAGCGGGTGACCTGGGTTTCATCGCCACGCCCAGCATCGCGCAGGCGCTGGTTGAGTTTCACGCTTTGCTCCTGCAAATCGAGGGACTCACGGGCAATGTGGTATTCCTCGTTGGCCGAGCACACCTGGGTATAAGCCTTGACCACGTCCGCCACAAGCGTGATGCGGGCAGTGTCGGCAGCGGCCTGCACTGCGTCGGCATTTGCCTTGGCAGCCTCGGTACCACGCTTGAAGGTGCCCCACAGGTCGAACTGGTACGAGGCACTGATGATGGCCTCACCGATGTTGGCTACCGGCACCTTCTCAGGCTGCAGGAAGGCTTCGCCCGACTCTTGCAACCGCTGAGCGCCGAGTTTGACGCCACCGTTGAAGCCGCCTTGCGATTCAGCCACCTCCACCTGGGCGCGAGCTTTGGCGATGTTGGCCGCCGCCACGCGCAGTTCGGTGTTGGCACTCAGCGCCTGACGCACCAGCTCGTTCAGCCGCTGATCCTGATACAGCTGCCACCAGTCCTCGGGGACCGGCGCCGACACGACGCTGTCGGCATCCTGGCGCAGCGGGCCGTTCAGGTCATTGCGTTGCACGGCCGCATCCCCAGGCACCTCATAGTCGGGGCCCACCATCATGCAGGCCCCCAGCGACAGGCACAGGCCAGCCAGGATCAGCTGTTTCATGGGCGCTGGCCCTCGATGATCGACACCGTGGCAGTGCGCCCGGCGATCATGCGGAAGTCTTGCGGCACTTCGTCAAAGGCGATGCGCACCGGAATGCGCTGGGCCAGGCGTACCCAACTGAACGCCGGGTTGACGTTGGGCAGCAGGTTGGCGCCACTGCTACGGTCGCGGTCTTCGATGCCAGCGGCAAAGCTCTGCACATGGCCGCGCAGGCGGGTATTGTCGCCCATCACACGGATGTCCACGGCATCGCCGATGTGTATACCGCCAAGCTTGGTTTCCTCGAAGTAGCCATCGACATGGTACGAGGCGCTATCGACCACCGACAGCACCGGGCGGCCGGCGGTGACGAACTCGTGGTTACGCGGCGCGCGGTCGTTGAGGTAGCCGTCTACCGGGCTGCGCACCACCGAGCGGTCAAGGTTGAGCTGGGCAGTATCGACAGCCACTTGCGCCTCGCTGACAGCCGAACGGGCACGGGCCTCGCGGGACTGGCTTTCTTCCAGTTGCTCGGCGGCCACCAGGTTGCCCAGCTTGCGGTTGCGCTGCGCTTCGCGGGAAGCCTGGGCGAGGGTCTCCTGGCGCTCGCCCAGGGTTGCCTTGGCTTGACGCAAGGCCAGGGTGAAGCGGTCCTGGTCGATGGTGAACAGCACGTCGCCGCGTTTGACGGTCTGGTTGTCACGCACCTCGACCTTCTGGATCAATCCCGACACATCGGGGGCGATCTGGATCACGTCGGCGCGTATGTGGCCGTCACGGGTCCAGGGGGCAAACATGTAGTAGACCACCATCTGCCACACGAGCACGGCGGCGAAGGTCACTACCAGCAAGGTCAGGACCACACGGCCCAAGGTCAGCATCGGTTTTTTCATGGCAGCATCAGGTTTCGGCAAAAGTGGTCCACCGCACCAAGCAGCACGGCATACAGAGCAACATTGAACAATGCCCGGTGCCAGACCAGGCGGTAGAAATGCAGGCGCACC
The DNA here is from genome assembly GCF_043103305.1 of Pseudomonas sp. YQ_5. NCBI lineage: Bacteria > Pseudomonadati > Pseudomonadota > Gammaproteobacteria > Pseudomonadales > Pseudomonadaceae > Pseudomonas > Pseudomonas sp. YQ_5. The sequence goes on from NZ_JBICJS010000092.1 coordinate 57,071, forward strand.
AACACCGCGTGCACCCCAAGGAACAGCAGGTAGGTGCCAAACATCATCACCAGCAGCGTGGGCAGGAACACCCCGCTGATATCCAGTTCACCAATCACAGGGGTGCTCCGTCGAGGCCGGGGTGCAGTTGCGGTTGTTCAGCTGGCTCGAGCATCACCTCCACACCCGGCAACAGCGCCAGGCGCAGGCCGCTCAGGGCATGCAGCAGGTGGGTGCGGGCATCGCCGCGCTCGTACAGCTCATCCAGATTAAGCGCCAGGCGAGCGCGTTCCATGTTGCGTAACAGTGCGGCCGGAGCATGCAGGCGTTCGCCAGCACGCAGGCAAGCGGCGTAATGCGCGCCGACTTCCTCGACCACAGTGTTCAGGCGCTCGCGAGCCTGCTGGCCGGCGCGCGGCATGTACGCCAGCAGGTCGAGCAGGTTCAACCCCACGCGCAGGTCGCGCAGTGCCACACCACTGTCCTGGCCGGTTTGCGACAGACGTGGCAGGTGCTGCATCAGGCGGTCGAGCATCTGTACGCCAACCTGGCGGTGCTCGGCCAAGGTCGCAGGCTCGGTCATTTCAACGATGTCGCGCCAGGCGAAGCGGGTCATGCGCTTGGCCGCCAGCTCCACGCCGAACGGGCGCATCACCAGGGTCCAGATAAAGGCGAACAGGAGGCCCGCGGGGCCGGCAAGGTTGGAGTTGAGGAAGGTGAAGAAGTCGGCGTCGTAGGCGCCCTGGATGCTGATGAAGGTCGACGTGTTGACGATGGTCAGCAAGGTGCCCAGGTAGAAGCGCGGCTGTACGGTCAGGGTGCCTATGCAGATGAACGGTACGGCAAAGGCCAGCACCAGCATCGGGAAGTCGTGCAGGTTAGGCAGTACCAAAAACAGGTACAGACTGGAGAAGATGACCGACATCAGCGTCCAGAAAAAGAACCGGTAGATCTGCGGTGCAGGGTCGTCCATGGCGGCGAAGAAGCTACACGCAACTGCCGCGAGGATGACCGCACTGGCGCCGTGGTTCCAGCCCAGGCCGATCCACAGGCCGCAGGCGACCACGATCGCCAGGACCGTGGAGGCTACCGAGTACAGCATCAGGCCACGGTCGAAAAACGCTGTCAGGCGGCCCAGCCGCCAGTGGCGATACACCGCACGCCAAGGCTTGGCATCATCGGTACGCAGGGCGTGCTGCAGGGTGCAGCAGTCCTGCCACAGGTCGGCCCACTCGGTCAGGCGGTACAGGGCGTTGGACAACAGCAGCTCGGCGCGCTGGTCGAGGGCGGCTGTAGCGGGTTGCAGGCGGCCGATCTGCTCGTGCAACGTTGCCCAATGCGCTACCGAAGCGCTGTCGGCGGTGCCTTTGAGCCATTCTCGAGCGGCTTCAAGCACGGGTTGAACCTGGGCAAACTGGGCCGGGGCGCGGCCTTCCAGGGCTACCAGTGCATCGTCGAGGGCGTCGATCACCGGCAGCAGATGGATCATCCGCCCGCGCAATTCGCGGGCGTTCTTCAGGGTATGCGGGCCGGCACCTTCGTGGGCGAGCTGACCGATCATCAGCTCCAGCGAGTTAAAGGTGGTGACCATCACCCCGCGCATCCCGCCGACCTTGTCGGCACTGACATCGCGGGCCAGGTAGGTGTTGCTGTAGCGAATCGCCTCGGTGAACCAGTTTCCGGTGGCACCGACTACCACCGGCGCCAGCCGGCGTGGCCAGAAGATAGCCCCGACGACTGCCGCGCAGACAATTCCCAAACAGATTTCCTGCGCGCGAGAAGAGGCCACATCGAACACTGCCAGCGGATTATCCACCACGGCCAGGGCAATCATCGGCAGGGTATAACCGGCCAGCATCAGCACGTAGTTGTTGGCCGTGCGCAGGTTCAGCGAAAGGAACAGCAAGGTGCCGGTCCACAGGGCGATGGCGATGCTCAACAACAAGGGTGACTGTACCAGCGGCGGCACCAGGAAGATCGCCCCGCCGGCGCCGAGCAACGTGCCCATGGCACGGTACAACGCCTTGGAGCTGGTCGGGCCGACGAACGGGCTGGAAACGATGTACACCGTAGCCATGGCCCAATAGGGGCGCGGCAGTTGCATGAGCAGAGCAATGTACAGGGCAATCATGGACGCGCCGAAGGTGCGCACACCGTAGAACCAGTCACGGGCCGGAGGGACAGAGCTGAAGAAACCGTTCATGCCACCCCGCCTGCGTTGCCCAGGCCGGCAGCCTCGAAGGCACGAAGCACACGCAAGGCAGCTTCCAGGTCGGCCTGATCGACACCGCCGAGCACATCGCGGCGCAAGCGCACCAGTTCGGCTTCGATGGCTTCGGCCAGGGCACGGCCTTCGGCCGTCAGGCTCAGTGCCTTGGCGCGGCGATCCAGTGGGTCCTCGCTGCGGCACACCAGGCCAGCTTTGCACAGTTGGTCAAGCAGGCGTACCAGCGACGGGCTTTCCAGGCCGGCGGCCTGGGCCACAGCCACCTGGTGCACGCCGTCGCCCAGGCGCACGATCATCAGCAGCGGCGCAGCGCAGGCCTCGGAAATGCCGTAGCCGGTCAAGGCGGTATGACAGATGCGCCGCCAGTGGCGGGCAGCAACCACCATGCCACTGCTGACTTGCAGGCGCAGGAGATCAAGGGACATGAAGAGAACCAAATATATTCATAGTTTGCTAACTATCAATATACGCCCCAACATCCCCCTGTCGTCAACAGGGGGCGACGGATAGCCGGGGGTTAAATGTTGTTCATTTTTCAGCCAGTGGTGACGCGCTTCGCGGGTAAGCCCGCACACAGGGGCTGCACCGGGTTCGGGATCTACGCAATCCCTGTGCAGCACTGGAGAGAAATACTCAGGGCTGGATCTGGTCTTCCAGCTTCATGGTCAAGGCCAATGTACTGCCCATCTGCACCGCCCGGTCCCGCCACTCCTGATACCGCACCGCATCACGGCTGCTGAAGTGCACCGCCAGCTCCTCTGCCGCCTGCACCACCCCCGCCGCTGCTGCCAGCTCAAGCCAGTACAGCGCTGCCTTGAGGTTGGCCTCTACGTGCAGCCCATGCATCAACCGGTAGCCCACTTCAAAACGACAACGCGCCTCGCCCTGTTCGGCACCACGCATGAACCACTGGTAGGCCTGCACCAGGTCAACCTGCCACTCCAGGTCACCGTCGCACACCTCCTCCTCATACAGGTCACCCAGTGCAGCGGCCGCATGCAGCATGCCGCGGTCGAAGGCCTGCCGGTAACACTCCGCCGCCTGCACATAGGAAGGGTCGATGCCTTTGCCGAAGTAGTGCTGCTGGCCAAGGTTGAACCAGGCAGCAGCATTGCCCTGCAGGGCTGCCATGCGCAACAGGTGCCCGGCCAGCACGGTATCGGCCCGCCAGTACTTGCCGTTGAGCCAGATCCAGCCGAGGTCGTTCAATGCGGACACACTACCTTGCAATGCCTGGCGGCGCAGGTCGACATACACCGCCTGCAGGTCGTTGGCCTCATCCAGGCGGTTGACCAGCAGCGACCGCTGGCTGGGCAAGCCCACACCGGAGAACAGCCGCTGTCGCCTTCCTGCAGGGGCCGGAGGGGCGATGACCCGCTCGGGCAGAAGGCGGGCAAGTAGCGAATGGATATTGCTGGCAACAGACATGTTCATCCTCATTGAACGACGCACAACCCCAACCTTCGGCTGTGATGAGGCGTGATTCTGCGTGATGTCACGTCAAAACCTGTCGCGAACGAACCGGCACGAGGCAACCAAATGCGACTTCCTTGATCTGAGCAGGCTGTGGCCAATTGCCATGCCCCTCGCATGCCGCCATCCTATTGCGGCAAGCCTAGACAAGGACGTTATCTTTTGCCGTTCGCCACCACTCGCGCCACCCTTAGCCGACAGTGGGCGCTGCTGCGCCAGTTGCCCAGCCGTTCCCCAGGCATAACCAGCGCCGAGCTGGTCTGGCGCCTGCGTGACGTAGGTTTCACGGTCAGCAAACGCACTGTCGAGCGTGACCTCAATGAGCTTTCGCTGATATTCCCGCTGGAGCGCAATGACAAGAGCATTCCGTTCGGTTGGCACTGGTCGGCCAGTGCCGTGGGCGAATTACGCGGTAACTTCGACTTGCTGACACATCTGCGAGGGGATGCGTTGCAACCCTCGCAGGGTGAGGGCGTGGAGCTGGTTGCTCGAATTAGCGATGCACTGGCGCGGCAGTTGCGGGATGCGCCGTTGAGCAGCGACATGCAGCTGACGGCACTGGAGCATGGGCATCGGTTACGCGGCACGGTAAGTGACGGCTGGCCATTACGCTGGTGGCTGTTAAGCCATGGGGACGGGGTGGTAGTAGAGCAGCCTGCCGGCTTGCGGGAAGAGATTGGCAAGATTCTGAGCAATGCGGCAGCTCAATACCAGAATTTTTAGCCTGTACCGGCCTCTTCGCTGGCACCGAACACCAGCCCGACGGCGACTGTCGCGGTGACCAGCCCACTGTCAGATCAGCCCACCCTGCTCTTCTTCGTCAATCAGGTTATTGAGGCTGCTGAGCGCCTTGCGCGCCGTGGAACGGTTGAGCAGCTTGGCCTGCGCGCCGGCGGGCAGGTCGGTGATCTTGAACACGCCCTTGGCGGTCAGCACGTCAATCAGGTCCTCAAGCACGCGGATCATGTCCAGATCGCTTTGCTTGAGCTGGTTGAGGCTGTTTTCCACAACATCATCGGCAAACCATTCCTGGATATCGGCATGGTCTGAAGGGAGTATTTCGGTGAACTGATCAAACGCGGCTGCTTCCACCCGCAGCAACTGGCCGGCGGCGTTGCGTTGCACGTAGAACATGGCGATGTCCCTCGTCACGTTGGTTCCTTGTTGGTAGACAGCAGCATAGGCAAAGATCGCCGGGCGCGCAGGCCCGGCGCCAGAGTATGCGCTGTTGGCGAGTGGCAGGAAAGAGCCGGGGCCGCTATGCGGCCCCGGTGGTCTATCAGCTGTCCTTGTTGTGGATGATGATGGTCGGGTCGGCACCGCTGATCAACGAGTTGATCGTCTGGTTGGACCAGTTAACCCCTTCCAGCTTGATGGTCACGTCGGCGTTGGCGATACCACCTTCGGCGTTGAGCTTGCCTTCGCTGCTGACTTGCAAGGTGGTCGTACCCTCCACCGTGGTGAGCTTCAGGTAGTTATCGATGGTGCTGCCCTTCTCGCCCTGGAGCAGGTCCTTCAGGTCGATACGGTCACCCTCGGCCTTGTTGAAGTCCTTGATCACGTCGTTACCAAGGTCGCCAGCCTTCCAAACGAATGTGTCGGCACCGCTGCCACCGATCAGGATATCGTCGCCATGGCCACCGATCAGGGTGTCATTGCCAGTACCGCCCAACAGGATGTCGTTACCTCTGCCACCATCTAGCGTGTCGTTACCACCTTGGCCGAAGAGGATGTCATTGCCATTGCCGCCCGACAGGATGTCGTTGCCGTCTTTGGCACCGGAGATATCGAACTCGGTGTAGTGCTCGGTGATGTACTGGTGAACATTGCTGGTAGTGACAGCGCTGACTTCAACACCACTCTTCTCTGCAACGTACGTCTGCAGGGCCTGGTAGCCCTCGCTGACCACACCGTTGAGGGTGATCAGGTCACCGAAGATGATGTCGTTGCCGTTACCGCCATCGATGGTATCGGCACCTGGTACCGTTGCTTCGGAGTGACCGAGAATCGCCTTGGCCAAATCGGACGGGTCGATATTGGTCTGTGGCTTGCCGGCACTGTCGTAAGGTTTCAAATCAGAAAGACTGATGTCGTCGTTCAGGCCAATAGCGTATACCTTGCTTAGGCCTTGTACGGTCGTACTTCCACCCAGCAACACAAAACTATCAGTCGTATTAGCTGCCGAATCGTTCCAGTTCGAGGAGTTCCCCCTACCGGTACCACCCAGACTGGAGAATTCATACGTGCCGTCCCCTTGAGCATGGATGGTCCCCACAGTGTCGGTGGAAGTAACAACGAAGTTACCCCACCAGTTGTAGCCATACGTCGACACTTTGACAACACCAGCGCTGCTGATTTCAACCTTGTGAGTCGAGTCAGCCCATTCACTGAACGTGCTACCAACTTTGTAGTTGTTGACATTGACTACTTCATCGAGCGTCTTGCCTCCCGCCCACAAGCGCTTGTCAGTAACTTCATTGCGCTGATAATACGTCGGCTTGCCGTCGGTAATGAAGTACGTCAGGTTTTCCGCACCGGTGTTACTGGTAGCTATTGTGCTCTTGAAGAAGTTAGCAGTGGTCTTGAAGGCGTCTTCATAGTTCGTTCCCCCACCATCTTCCCCGCCTTGCATCGATTTCAAGACAGCTTGCAGTTGGCTCAAGGAGTTCGGATCGGCAAGGTTAACAGCCACGTTCTTATTGACCTGCGAGTCAAAATCGACCAGGAAAACGTTGACCGTTCCTGATGTATCGGACCCCAAGCTTGCTTTAAGTGTGGAGAAGACCGAAGCCAGCTGCGCCTTGGCAGCTGCGATCGACTCATCGCTCATACTGCCCGAGCTATCGACGATAAAGGCGATGTTGTAGTTCTTGCCTGCTACCACGTTCAGGCCAGACACATCGGCGACAATGATGTCGTTGCCTTCGCTCCCTGTCAGCGTGTCGTTACCCGAGGTACCCACACTGGCCTTGTAGGTCGCGGCATACACCGTCACCGGGATATTGCCGGTGGTGATGGCCGAGCCGCCCAGGCTTTCGGTGGCAGTCGAGGTAACCGTGATGTCGAACGAGCCTTTGTAATAGGCCGGCGGGGTCAGCGTCAGGCTGCTGAGTTTCCAGCCTGTCACATCGACCGGGGCAGTACCAACCGTGACCGTGTGGCCTGCACCATCGCTCAACACGGTACCTTTCGGGATACCGCTGAGTGTCACGTTCAGGCTTTCGGAGCCGTCGGTGTCGGTCAGGGCGGTGGAAATACCGACCAGTTTCACCGAGCCACCCTCTGGCCCTTCGTTGAGCTTGTAGCCGTCGTAGTAGCTCTGACCGTTCACGGTGTGCAGGTCAGACACGCCCAGGCCGGCATTGGCCATCTCGGTAACGTTCTGGTACATCTTGACGTTCGAGCTGCTCAGGCCGGTAACGGCACCGGAGCCTACCTGGATGTTCAGGTCATAGCTGCCTGGGCCGGACTGGTTGGCATGGTAGACCTCGATCGGGTAGTAGCCGCTGGTATTCGGGGTAAAGGTACCCGACACCCCGCCACCGGCTCCCCAGGTGGCCGTGACTACAGTCTTGCCACCGATGGTGACCACGAAGCTGTCGTCGGCCGAACCACTGAAGGTATAGACCTTGCCGGCTTCCAGGTAGATCAGGCCAGACGTTTTTGAACCGGTGCCAGCGGTGACGCTGCCATCGGACTGCACATTGGTAGTGGTGCTGCTGGCGTTGGCACTGCCGGAGTTGGCAAAGACCGCCTTCAGATTCTCGCCGGTAATGCCGTTGCCGCCAGTACCCAGGCCGTTGAGGCTTGTCCAGACTTCCTTGGTCAGCCCTTTGGACTCGATATCGGCGTTGCCGAAGCTCAGGGTCGGTTTGTCGGCAACCGGGCTGATATCGACCTTCATGGTCACTTCGCTGCCCAGGTTGGTGTCATCGTTTGGCTTGAACTTGAACTGGGCGTAGTCGGCCTTCTGGTTACCCACGCCATTACCACCGTAGTTGTCCGCACCCGACTGGTTCAGGGCCGGGACGAACTTCAGGTGCTGGGCAGTGATATCTGCCTGGCTGACCACCTGGCCAGCGGCCACATTCACCCATGCAGTACCGTTGAAGAACTGCAGGTTGCCGGCGACCGGGAGCGAGGTGATGGTCACGGACAGGTTAGTGTTGCCATCGGCATCGGTGACTTTGAAATCACTCCAGGCAAACACGTAATCGGTGTCCTCCACGCCAAACACCGCGCCACCAGGCGAAACCGGCAGGTGATCATTGTCGAGAATGGTGGTCGTCACGCTCGATTTGCTGCTATCGACCTGCAGGTTCTCGAAGTTACCACCCGTGGCGGTTTCAATCTTCACGACGAAGTTTTCGGTACCTTCGACCAGCTTGTCGTCGATGGTAGCGATATTGAAGGTCGTGCCTGTGCTGTTGGCCGGAATCTTCACGGTCGCAACACCGGTGAAGTCGTCACCGTTTTTGGCGGTACCGCTGTAGCTAAGGGTGATAGTGACTTCGGACTTGGACGCGTTGCTCAGGGTCAGCGTGTACTGGCCGGTTTCACCTTCGGTCAGAGAAGACGTGCCGGTAATACCGACGGTGGTGACGTCACCCTGATTGCCGGTGCCCGGAGTTCCCGTACCTGGTTCGTCGGTCACGGCGGTGCTGACCGGGGTCTTGTCCAGCGTCAGTTGCTCGAACTTGCCGACATCCGCGCCTTCAACGGTTGCGATCGATTTGATCACAGGGTCGTTGGTACCGACGTAGACGTTGTCCGGAGCAGTCACGGTCGCAGTGCCCACGGTACCGTTGGCCGGCACGGTGATGACGGTGGTGCCGTCGCTCAGCGTGAAGGTCAAGGCACTGTGATTGTTGATCGGCAGACCGTCTTGGTTGGTCAGGGTGATGGTGTAGGTGATCTCGCCACCTTCGGTGACCGAAGGGGTCGCGGTCAGCTTGGCCACCACTTCGTCAGTGGTGTCGGTGACATCCACCTTCGCAGCACCGCCCAACTCGAGGTTTTCGAAGGTGCGACCGTCGACATCCACAGCGGAGGTGATGCCCAGGCTGATCTGGCCAGCATCGTTGTAGACGTCATCGCCTTGTGCGTCGTGAGTGTACGGCGCGGTGGTATCACCAGCCTTGATGGTGAC
>NZ_JBICJS010000093.1:0-111897 GCF_043103305.1 Pseudomonas sp. YQ_5
GTGTCGCCATCGCGAATGGACTGTTCGCTGAGTCAAAACAGACGAGTTCGCTTCTTGCTTCTTGCTTCTTGCTTCTTGCTTCTTGGATGTGGGCACTCACATCGGGTAGGTATTCATTCACGCAGGTGGCGCATAGTCACCTTTCCGCCCTTACGGCGGGTCACTTTTTGTCAAACGCGACAAAAAGTAACCAAAAAACGCTGTGCTCCCATCATCCGGCCCCTGCGCTACGCTCCGGGGTTCCCTCGCTACGGTCTTGCTCCCGGGAGTACGCGCCGAAGGCCCCATCCATGGGGCCTCAGCGCTTGACGGGCATCCATGCCCGTCACCTCCCTTCGCAAGCCCTGCGCTCGGCCTCCTGAAGTCGCAATCTGCGTCGCCTGAACTATCGCGCGCTTACAAGCAAAATCAAAAGCAGAAGCAGAAGCAGAAGCAGAAGTAAATACAGAAACAGCGTTACTGTGCGAACGCGCGCCCTAACCCACCTGGTACACCGCTGCTGTCAGTTTCCTGCCAAGGCCCATTCGGGCTCAACGACCAGCTCCAGCCGTTATCGAACCGATAGTAGGTACGCTGCCGGTAGAAGGTATTGGGCTGCTTCTCCAACACATATACACCCAGCCTGGGATCCCAGTGGCTTGCCCCGCCAGGCGGTGGCGCAAAGCTGGCCGAGGTACGTGGCATGGGCTTGGGTATCGCTGCCGGCTTGCTCGGCTGAGTGGAAGGCTGCCCGCCCGGCAAGGGCTTGACCACCGGCCCCGACGGCGGCACACGCTCGATAGGTGGCGCGGGCTGCTCGTACGGCTCGTGCACCGTACACGCAGACAAACCCAAGGCCAGGGTAATCAGGGTCAGGCGGACGGTGCTATGCATGGCATTGCTCTCTTACTGGTCTGGAGTGTCGATGGTCAGGCGCTGGGTAGCCCGGGTGGCGCTAGGCAACGGAGCACCCCGGCCAATCCATTCACCCTGGGTAGGCTGACCCGCGCGCGAAACACGTGCAACCAGTTGGACTTCGGCAAATTGCGACAGTTTCATCTGCGGCATCATCGCATCAGCATCAGACAACTCCACTTCGATCGGCAACTGCGCCACGGTCACACGCTTGGCCGCCAGTGGCATCGGCGGGCCATTGCTGGCGCGAGCGAAGATAAACACCGTGTCGTCCGGCTTGACCTTGTCCTTCAAAGCATCCGCCAGCTCCACACGCACTTTCAGGCGAGCCGCCACAGGTGCAGGTTCGGTAGCCTGCGCTGGCGCGCCACCCAGGCGCTCGGCGGCGCGGTCGATACCGCCCTGCAGGGCAGCACGCGATGTATCACCTTCTGGCAACTGCGCCAGCAAGCGCTTCCAGTAGTCGATGGCTTCCTGATAACGCTCGCCTTCAAACGCAGCAATACCGCGCAGGCCCAGGCTGGTCACCTCGTTGGGGTCCGCCTTCAGCGCTTCGTCAGTCAGCGCCTGCAATTGCGGGCTCCACTGCTTGTTGGCGGCAAAGTACAGGGCCTGGGCCCACTGCCCCAGCAGCTCGGGCTGGCGCCCAGCCAGGGCCACGGCCCGTTCGAACGTACGCGCGGCATCGGCCGGGCGCTGCTCGGCCATGTAGGCCCGGCCGAGGAAATACATGGCCTCGGCCGAATCCGGCTGGGCCTGCACCACGCGCTCAAGGCGCGTGGTCATTTCTTCCATCGACTTGGGTGCCTCGGCAAATTCCTGGGTCAGCGCCACCTTGTCGGCCGCGCCAAAATGCAGGTACAGCCCCAGCGCCATCAGCGGTACCAGCACGGCCGCCAGCAGCGGCAGGGCCTTGCCCAAATGCCCCTGGCGCGGGGCCTCGGCGCCTTCGGTATCGGCCAGCAACTCGCGGGCAGCCTCGTCCCGGCCCTTGGCCATCTGCGCCTCATCGAGCACACCGGCGGCTTGCTGGGTCGCCAGTTCAGCGATGCGCTCCTGGTAAAGGGCCACGTTCAGGGCCGTGCGGTCTTCTTCCTGCTGGCGACGGCGGCCACGCAGGATCGGGAGCAACAAAAAGCTGAGGGCAGCGAGCAGCAGCAGGCCCGCGCTAAGCCAGAATTCAATCATGGGTCTGTTCTTTTTCCAGCAGTTTGGCGAGACGCTCGCGTTCTTCGGCAGACAACTCATCGGCGCCTTGCGCGGCCGTGCCACGGCGCCGGCGAACGATCACCGCCAGCACCACGAAGCCACCGACCAGCAAGATCCCCGGGCCAAACCACAGCAGCCAGGTACGCGCGCTGAGCGCCGGCTTGTAACGCACGAAGTCGCCGTAGCGGTCGACCATGAAGTCGATGATCTGCTGGTTGCTCTGGCCTTCGCCGAGCATGCGGAAGATCTCCCGGCGCAGGTCGGCAGCAATCGGCGCGTTGGAGTCGGCAATATCCTGGTTCTGGCACTTGGGGCAGCGCAGTTCCTTGGTCAACTGTTGGTAACGCTCGCGCTCGGCCTCGTCGCGAAACTGGTAGGTGTCGATAGCCGCCTTGGCCACACCGGCCAGGCTCATGCCCAGCACTGCAGCTGCCAGCCAGCGCTTCATGGCTTGGCCTCGTCGATCAGGCCCTGGTACAACGGCGCCAGCTGTTCACGCCAGACCGTGGCATCAACGATGCCCACGTGCTTGTAGCGGATGATGCCCTTGGCGTCTATCAGGAAGGTTTCCGGCGCCCCATACACCCCAAGGTCCAGGCCCAGGCTGCCCTGCTCGTCACGAATATCCAGCTGGTAGGGGTTGTGGAACTCGGCCAACCACTTCTGCGCGGCGGCGTTGTCATCCTTGTAGTTGACCCCATGGATCACCACACCCTGCCGTGCCAGCTGGTTCAGGTACGGGTGCTCGACCTTGCACGACGGACACCAGGTGGCCCACACGTTGACCAGTGCCGGGCGGCCCTGCAAGTCAGCCTGAGTCAGGGTACGGTCCCCCTGTGTCGAAGCCAGGGAAAACGCCGGGAACGGTTTACCGATCATTGCCGAAGGCAGCTCGTCGGGCTTGAGGAAAAGCCCCTTGTAGAGGAACACCGCCACCAGCAGGAACACTGCAAGGGGCACTACCATGATCCAACGCTTCATGCAGCTGCTCCAGACACGCCCAGGACATCACGCACCCGGGTCTTGACCTTGACGCGGTAGCGCCGGTCGAGGGCCGCCAGCAACCCGCCCAGGCCGGTCAGCAGACCGCCCAGCCAGATCCAGCGAACGTAAGGCTTAATATGTACGCGCACAGCCCAGGCGCCATTCTCCAGTGGCTCACCAAGCGCAACGTACAGGTCTCGGGTAAAGCCGGCGTCGATGCCCGCTTCGGTCATCATCGACTGTTGCACGGTGTACAGGCGCTTCTCCGGGTGCAGTGTGGTCACTTCACGACCCTCGCGGCTGACCACGACGGTGCCCTTGTCAGAGATGAAATTCGGCCCCTCGAAGTGCTTGGCGCCCTGGAACAGGAAGTGGTAGCCACCCAGTTCCACGCTTTCGCCCGGCGCCATGCGCAGGTCGCGTTCGGCGCTGTTGTTGCTGGACAGCACCACGCCCAGCGCGCACACCGCCAGGCCCAGGTGCGCCAGTTGCATGCCCCAGTAGCTGCGCCCCAGGCCCGGCAGGCCTTTGACCAGGCCCTTGTGGCGGGTCTTGTCGAAAATGTCACGCAGCCCGCCAAGTACTACCCAGGCAGCCAGGGCGAAGGCCGTCAGTGTCGGCCAATCGAAGTCGTCGACGATAAAGCCGGCAACCGGGGCAAGGATGGCACTGCCGATCAACACCGGGGTCATCATGCTGGCCAGCCATTTGCCCGGGGTGTCCTTCCAGCGCACCACCACGCCCACGCTCATCACCACCATCAGCAGCGCCATCAGTGGCAGGAACAAGGCGTCGAAGTAGGGCGGGCCGACCGACAGCTTGGCACCGGTCAGGGCATCGAGCACCAGCGGGTACAGGGTACCGAGCAGAATCATCGAAGCCGCCACCACCAGCACCAGGTTATTGGCCAGGAGCAGCGTTTCACGGGACCACAGGGCGAAACCAACCTGACTCTTGACCACCGGTGCGCGCAGGGCGAACAGCGTGAGCGACCCGCCGACCACGAACAGCAGGAAAAACAGGATGAAAATGCCGCGTGACGGGTCGGCGGCAAACGCATGCACCGAGGTCAGCACGCCGGAACGCACCAGGAAGGTACCCAGCAGGCTCAGCGAGAATGCGGCAATTGCCAGCAGCACGGTCCAGCTCTTGAACACCCCGCGTTTCTCGGTCACCGCCAACGAATGGATCAATGCGGTGCCCACCAGCCAAGGCATGAACGAGGCGTTTTCCACCGGGTCCCAGAACCACCAGCCACCCCAGCCCAGTTCGTAGTAGGCCCACCACGAACCCAAGGTGATACCGACACCAAGGAACGCCCATGCAACGATGGTCCACGGCCGCGACCAGCGCGCCCAGGCCGCGTCCAGCCGGCCGCCAAGCAAGGCGGCGATGGCGAAGGCAAAGGCCACCGAGAAGCCCACGTAGCCCATGTACAGCATCGGCGGATGCACGATCAGGCCAAAGTCCTGCAACAGCGGGTTGAGGTCGCGACCATCGGTCGGCACCTGCGGCAGCAGGCGCTGGAACGGGTTGGAAGTAATGATCAGGAAGCTCAGGAAGCCCACGCTGATCATGCCCATTACCGCCAGTACGCGGGCCAGCATCACCTGCGGCAACTGCCGCGAGAACACCGACACGGCAAAAGTCCAGCCGCCGAGGATCAGCGCCCAAAGCAGCAACGAACCCTCATGGGCGCCCCACACCGCACTGAACTTGTAGTACCAGGGCAAGGCGCTGTTGGAGTTGCTGGCCACATAGGCGACCGAGAAATTGTCTGTCATGAAGGCATGGGTCAGGCAGGCAAAGGCAAACACCAGGAAGGCAAACTGCCCCCAGGCTGCCGGCCGCGCCAGGCTCATCCACAGGCTGTCGCCACGCCACGCGCCCAGCAGCGGCACACTGGCCTGCACGACGGCAAAGCAGATGGCCAGAATCATCGCCAACTGGCCCAGTTCGGGGATTATCAGCGCTGCGTTCATGGCTTGGCCTCTGCGCCGGCAGCGGCCTGGCCGCTTTCCTTCAACGCCTTGGTGACCTCGGGCGGCATGTATTTCTCATCATGCTTGGCCAGCACTTCATCGGCTACCACCACCCCTTCGGCATTGAGCTTGCCAAGGGCGACGATGCCCTGCCCTTCGCGGAACAGATCGGGGAGGATGCCGCGGTAGGTGATGGGTACCGACTTGTTGAAGTCGGTAACCACGAAACGCACGTCCAGCGAGTCGGCCGAGCGCTGTACCGAGCCTTTCTCGACCATGCCGCCAGCGCGAATGCGCGTGTCCAACGGCGCTTCGCCGTTGGCGATCTGGGTTGGTGTATAGAACAGGTTGATGTTCTGCTGCAATGCGCTCAAGGCAAAGCCGACGGCAACCCCGACGCCGACCAACAGGCCGACGATGAGCAACAGGCGTTTCTTGCGCTGCGGATTCACTGGTTGTTCTCCCGGCGCAAACGGCGCGCCTCTTCTTGCAAATAGCGACGACGAGCCAGCAATGGCGAGGCGACATTCAGTGCCAGCACCACCAGGCAGATGCCATAGGCCGACCACACGTACAGCCCATGGTGGCCCATGGCGAGAAAGTCACCGAAAGTGGCAAAGCTCATTGTGCGGGCCTCCGCCCCAGGCTGTTCAATACTTCGTCCCTGACCCAACTGGCACGTGCTTCGCGCTTGAGCACTTCAAGGCGCATACGCAGCAACAGCACCGCACCGAAAAAGCAGTAGAAACCCAGCGCCGTGCACAACAGCGGCAGCCACATTTCGGCCGGCATCGCCGGCTTTTCGGTAAGGGTGAAGGTGGCGCCCTGGTGCAGGGTGTTCCACCACTCCACCGAATACTTGATGATCGGGATATTCACCACACCGACAATCGCAAGCACCGCACAGGCCTTGGCCGCACTGTCACGATTACTGATTGCCTGGCCCAGCGCAATAATGCCGAAGTACAGGAACAGCAGGATGAGCATGGACGTAAGGCGGGCATCCCACACCCACCAGCTGCCCCAGGTCGGTTTGCCCCAGATGGCGCCGGTAACCAGCGCCACGGCGGTCATCCAGGCGCCAATGGGCGCAGCACATTGCAGGGCGACGTCAGCCAGTTTCATCTTCCACACCAGCCCCACCACCCCGGCCACCGCCAGCAGCACATAGCAGGACTGCGCCAGCATCGCCGCTGGCACATGGATATAGATGATGCGGAAGCTGTTGCCTTGCTGGTAGTCCTGGGGGGCAAAGGCCAGGCCCCAGGTGATACCGACCAGCAGCAGGAGCACGGCAGCACCGGCCAGCCACGGCAGCATGCGGCCACTGATGGCATAGAACCATTTCGGGGAGCCCAGCTTGTGGAACCACGTCCAGCTTATTTTCATCAGGGTACATCCAGGGTATTTGCCGGGCTTGAGAGCCCGGGACTCGTTATTCGCCGACGCTGATCTTCAGGCCGGCCGCTATCGCAAAGGGTGCCAGGGTAACGGCCAGGGCCGTCAAGCTGGCGAGCCAGAGCAGATGGCCGGTTGCCGGCATATTTTGCAACGCCGCCTGCAACGCACCACTGCCCAGGATCAATACAGGGATATACAACGGCAGAATCAGCAACGCCAGTAACAAACCTCCGCGTTTAAGGCCGACTGTCAGCGCCGCGCCCACCGCACCCAGCAAGCTCAATACCGGCGTACCCAGCAGCAACGAACCGAGCAGCACCGGCAGGCAATGGCTTGGCAGCCCCAGCATCAGTGCCAGCAGTGGCGCCAACAATACCAGCGCCAGCCCGGAAAAGATCCAGTGCGCCAGCACCTTGGCCAGCACCAGCAGCGCCAGTGGGTGCGGCGACAGCACCCATTGCTCCAGCGAGCCGTCTTCGAAATCGCTGCGGAACAGGCCGTCCAGCGACAACAACACTGCCAGCAACGCTGCCACCCAGACCAGGCCGGGCGACAAGGTTTGCAACAATTGGCTTTCCGGGCCGACCGCCAGCGGGAACAT
This sequence comes from Pseudomonas sp. YQ_5, assembly GCF_043103305.1. Lineage (NCBI taxonomy): Bacteria > Pseudomonadati > Pseudomonadota > Gammaproteobacteria > Pseudomonadales > Pseudomonadaceae > Pseudomonas > Pseudomonas sp. YQ_5. The sequence goes on from NZ_JBICJS010000093.1 coordinate 7,072, forward strand.
GGCCACGACGATGGCGAAGAACACCAACGGGTTGGCCAGTTCGGCCGGGCGGCGGAACAACAGGCGCGCCTCGCGGCGCAACAACAGGATGAATACGCTCATGCCGCCCATTGCCCCAGGTTCAGTTCACGGTAACCGGAGGGCTTGCGTTCCAGCGTGTGGTGGGTAGTCAGCACTACCGTGCCGCCCTGCTCACAGTGGGCCGCCAGGTGCGCTTCGAGTTGCGCCACGCCCTGCTTGTCGAGCGCCGTGAACGGCTCGTCGAGAATCCACAACGGCGGGCCGGCCAGATGCAGCCGGGCCAGGGCCACGCGGCGCTGCTGGCCGGCCGAAAGGGTATGGCAGGGTACGTCTTCGAAACCGCGCAGGCCGACGGCCTCCAGCGCTGCCCAGATCGCCTCGCGGCTAGCCGGCTGGTGCAGGGCGCACAGCCAAGTGAGGTTTTCCTCGGCGGTGAGCAAGTCCTTGATGCCGGCGGCGTGGCCAATCCACAACAGGGCACTGGCCAATGCATGTCGCTGCTCGGCCAGTGGCTTGCCACCCAGCAGAATCTGCCCGGCCGTCGGCTGCATCAGCCCGGCCAGCAGGCGCAACAGGCTGGTCTTGCCACTGCCGTTTGGGCCACTGATCTGCAGCATGTCGCCGGCGCCCAGCTCGAAATCGAGCTGCTCGAACAGCAGGCGCCAGTCGCGCTCGCAGGCCAGGCCCGCGGCTTGGAGGTGAAGGGTCACGGTTTCGCCTTATCTTCAGTAGGGCTTTGGAGCAGCGTCGCCTGTTTCGCGGGTAAACCCGCTCCTACAGGTTCGGCGCAGTACTCGGATACTGCACAGAACCCTGTAGGAGCGGGTTCACCCGCGAAGCAGCCAACACCGCTCCAGAACCCTTGTGTCTCAAGTCGTCCCGCGCGCTGCCGTTATACTGGCAACCACGGGCGCTCGGCATTATTACACGCGCCGCCGCGCTGCCAAGAGGCCGGGCTCGACAGGTTGTATACAATCATGACTGAAATCAATAGTCTCGGCGCACAAAACGCGATCAGCAGCCAAACCATGAAGGCAGGCATGACCGGCGAACTGCTGCGCCTGATCCAGGCGCAGCCCGGTCTGCTGGCCCCCGGCGAAACCGCGCAAGCCGAGGTTGTATCGTTGCGCCAGACGGGCCAGGACTTTCAGCTGGTGCTACGGCTGATGCAGGCCAACGGCGTACAGACCCAGCTACAGGCCAACGCCAGCCAGCCGCTGCCCCAAGGCAGCCAGATCACCGTCAGCCAGACCGAAAGCAATCGCCTTGCGATCATGTTGCAACAGGCAAGCGCCAGCCAGGTGTCCACCCTCACCCAGCTGGACACCAGCAAGGTGCCGGTCGGCACCTTGCTGCAAGGCAAGGTCCTGACCAACCAGCCGCTGGCCCAGGCACCCGGCCAACCGGCCGTGTACCGGGCGCTGGTCAGCTTGCTCAACAGCGCCCAGGCCGGTGCCACACTGAGCATCGACAGCCCGCGCCCGCTGGCCATTGGCAGCCTGCTCAGCGCCCTGGTGCAGGGCGATCAGTCATTGCGCTTCGTGCCGCTCAGCGGCAGGCAGGACCAACTCAGCATTGCCCAACAGCTGCTGACCCAACAAAACCGCCAAGCTTCGCTGCCAGGCCTGCTCAACGCCCTGCAACAACTCACCCGCGACCCAGGCGTCGATGGCGACCTGCGCGCCAGTGCCGAACGCCTGCTGGCCGGCTTGCCGGACGCCCGACAACTGGGCGACGCCAAGGCAGTGGCCCAGGCCCTGAACAACAGCGGCGGCTTTCTCGAGGCAAAGCTGCTGAGTGGATCCACCGCCAGCGTCGCCACCGACCTCAAGGCGCATTTGTTGCGGCTGATGGACCAGGCTCCCGCCCTTGCGGCGGGCGCCACCAATCTCAACCCCGCCAGCCTGGCCGTGACCATGCCGGCACTGGCGCGCAGCGCACTGGGCATGCTCGAACGGGTCAGCCCCAAGCCGCAGCCGGGAGCTTTCCCGTTACCGTCGCGACTGCTAAAAGCCCTGGAGGACGAAGGCGACCTGCAACAGTTGCTGCGCCTGGCTGCTGCTGCCGTTTCACGCTTGCAGAGCCACGCCATGAGCAGCCTGCAACAAACCGGCACGCTGGAAAACGGCAACCTGCAGACCACCTGGCAAACCGAAGTGCCGATCCGCCACGGCCAGGACTTCATCCCACTGCAAGTCAAACTGCAGCGCGAAGAATCCCCGGAACAACAAGCCGACCGCCAATACAAAGCCCAAGACCCTCGGCAAGCCCTGTGGCGCATCGAGCTGGCCTTCGACCTGTCCCCGCTCGGCCCCATGCAAGTACAGGCGCAACTGAGCGAGGGCCGCCTGAGCGGGCAGCTATGGGCGGAGCGCGAGCAGACCGCGCGGTTGATCGAAACCCAGCTTGGCGAGCTGCGCGAGCGCCTGCTGGCCCGGGGCCTGGAAGTCGGCGACCTGGAGTGCTACCCGGGCATTCCGCCGCAGGGGCCACGCACACGTATGGAACAACGCTGGGTGGATGAAACCGCATGAGCCACACGACGCCACGCCAAGCCATAGCGCTGAACTACGACGGCCATCAGGCACCGACCCTCACCGCCAAGGGCGACGAGGAACTGGCCGAGGCCATCCTTGCACTCGCCCGCGAACACGAAGTGCCGATCTACGAAAACGCCGAGCTGGTACGCCTGCTGGCACGGCTGGAGCTGGGCGATCAAATACCCGAGGCGCTGTACCTGACCATTGCCGAGATCATCGCCTTCGCCTGGCAACTGCGCGGCAAGGTACCCGCCGGTTTCGACGATGCGCCTCCGGAAGAGCACGATATCACCCCGCCATTGCCCCTGCTGCCCGGCACTGGCCGGTAACTATCTACCACCCCCTCTCCCACCATGCGCCCAACCTTGTCGGCCTCCCACGTACAAGGTGACCGTCATGATCGACAGCAGAATCAACGCCCAAGGTGTGCAATTCGTAGTAGACCATCTGGCCAACATCCCACGCCCGGACCGCGAAGCGAATCGCTTGATCCGGCAGTGGCTTGCCGGGCAAGGTGTGGATATCGACCCCGATCGCGTCGAGGTGGTCACCCTGCACTACCGGCCGGATGACCAAGGGTATGTGGCAGCGGTCCAGCAGACACAGAGCATGACCCAGGCGCTGCTGGGCAACTGGCAAGGGGAGTCCGATAACAACCTCATTGGCGCGTTGTTTGCCAACCCTTGGGCAGGCACCTTCCCCCAAGGGCCATTGAGGCTGGTCGATCGCCTGCCAGCGCTGGGCTTTGGCCATCAGGGCGCAGCCTTCGAAGTGTACAACGGCCTGTTCCAGCGATCGTCCCCTGCCCGTTACGATGCCTCGACCCACATTCAGGTTCCGGCTGAAGCCTTCCAGCGGTTCATCGAAGCGCTGGACTTTCACCAGCCGTTCAAAGCCATGCTCGACGCTTACTGGCAGGAGCACCAGGACAGTCACCGCCTGGCCAGCAAGCTCAATTTCATCGCCGCCTGCAACGCCCAGGTCAGCCAGGGGCGCCTGAGCGATGCCGCCAGGGAGCTGGCATGGCAAGCCGCCGGCATGATGCCGCAGCGCTTCAAGATACGGGTCAGCACGCTGAGCATCTATGGCTATGCGGCCACCGACCTGCTGTACATCAATGCCCCCCACAGCGATCTGACCCTGCTGTACATGCCAGGCAACAGCTCGCCCTTGCTCGAATTCGCCAGCGAGAACCTGCTCAAGGACTGGGTAGGCGAGCAGTGCAAGGACCCCGCCCGACGCGAAGCACTCAAACAACACTTCAGGCTCGCCGACCGCCCTCAGGGCCTTGATTTCAGCGGCCTGGACACCGCGCTAGAGGGCCTTGGCGACTACCCGGACCGGCACCGCCTGCCGCCGGAACACGGTTATTTCAACGATGATGGCGTCTGGCCTCCCAGAACCTACGTGAATTACAAACCTGGCAAATACAACCCCAAACTGACCGGGGATATGTTCGCAGCCTTGACCGAGCGCCAGCGCCAGCGCAGCTACGACGATGCCGATTTTGTCATCACCACCGATAGCCAGGTTACCAAAGCCAGATGGCGAGGCTACCTCACCAACACGCTCAACCTGCTGGCGCCACTGTGCCTGGTGGTGCCGGGGCTGGCGCCACTGCTGGCGCTCGGAGGTATTGCCCAGTTGGGCCTGGGCCTGGATCAGGTGATCAATGGCCACAGCCTGAAAGCCAAACAGGATGGGGTTGGCGACATCGCCTGGGGGCTGTTCAACGCCGTACCGCTGGCAACGGAGGGCAGCGCAGGCATCAAGGCCCTGTTCGAGTTCAAAAGCGATGGTTTTGTCATGCCGCGCGAGGTCAACGGGCAACTCGGCTATCCGTTGAGCCCGACCAGTCCACCACGGCTTCCCGAGCCAGAAGGCGCAGAGTACTTCCACAACCACCAGCCGATTACACCACTTGACGAAGGTGACCCGGCTGTTGCCGGCGCGGTGATACGCTTGCCGCACTACGATGGCGAACTGGACGACCTGGAATGCAGCATCGAAACCTACAATGCACGCGTGGTCTATGACCTGGAGCACGACGCATTCATCATCAAGGAATCCGTCAACGAGGTCGAGCCGCAAGCCTACATCGCGGTACCTGGCAGCCGTGACCTTGTAGCGCTCGACAGGCAGCGCCCTGTCACCGACGCCATGCGCACCCGCACCTTGCGCGCGTTGGGTGTGGACCTGCCACTGCCAGTAACCATCCCAACACCGGCCCCGGACAGCGCCCCCATCCCCAAACTTATCTCCAGCCTCTGGGTCGGCGACAAAGTCATTAGCGAGCCATTGCTGGCCAACATTGCCGCCAACGCCGCGCGCCTGAGCGACAGTGAATACAGCATGCGCCTGTTTTTGTCGAAGGCTTCACCTACCGCCTACGAACAGAACGCAAGCCTGTTGGCAGCCCGGGCGCCAGGGCTGCGGGTATTGCCGCTTGAAGAGCAAGGTTTCTTCCGGGCCTTCCGCCAAAGCCGCTATTACGCACAGTACGATGCAGCACTGGATGGCAACGGTGGCATCGCCACCAATTACGCGTCGGCGACGGATGTGCTGCGCTACCGAATGCTGCACCATGAGGGTGGGCTATACATGGACGTAGACGATTTCCTGCTGCCGGACGGCAAGGGCGAAACGATCGATCAGGTCGAACTGCGCACCCCACCCGATGGGCTGCTGCTGCCACCGCCAATGTCCAACGAGAAAATGAGCATGAATTGCCTGTACAACACCAGCCTCATTGGTAGCCACCCCGGCAACCCGCTGCTGGATGCGATCTCTGATGAAATGCTCGCACGTTACCAGACCCATGCAGACTTCTACGATAGCCGGCCGAGCCTGGAACAGGACCCGAGCGGTTTCTACCGCTATGCCAATACGCTCAGCTACCTCACCGGGCCGGCACTGCTCACCGAAGTGGTCGATCGCCATCTACCCGGGTTGCGGACCCTGCGCCAGATCATAAACCTGCACACCATGCCACGCGTCAACAGCTATCCATTCATCAACCCTTCGCAAGCCAATACAGCCCTGAGGCAACTGCTGCCCCTGAACCGATTCGCCAGCGTCGGCGGCAACCATTCCTGGGTTCGCAACTGAAATGAACAGCGGGTACTGAGCGGGCCCGGCGGCACCTTCAGATCGAGCGGCGCGTGGGCGACGCTCGGTTTCCCAGGCGACGAACCTGCTGCCGAGGCTACCTGCCAGCCCCAGTCAAGGAGCCCGGTAAACCTTGCTCATCAACTCCGCCTCGGCCTGGGTCAGGCCGCAGCTTTGGGTCAACTCATCGATACTCGCCCCCATCCCCACCAGCTTGGCCGCCTGGCTAAAGGTAACGTTGCTCGGGTCGCGCTGTTCCAGGCGCTCCAGCCGGTCTGGCAGGGTGGCCACCGCCTCACGCAGCTCATGGATGGCCTCACCCATACGTACGGTAACGTTCTGGTAGTCATCCAGACGCTTGGCCAAGTCCTTGATACGCTGGTCACGCAGCGCATCGCCCTCCGCCTGCTGCGCAGCCAGCTCGCGCTGGCGCTTGCTGTAGTTGAGGAAAAACCACAGGCTCAGCGCCCATGCCAGTACCAGGAAGATGACAGCAACCTGCAGGATCAACTCAGATGTTCTCCAGCTCGGACCACTCTTCCTCGGTCATCATCTTGTCCAGTTCGACCAGGATCAGCAGCTCGCCATTCTTGTTGCACACGCCCTGAATGAACTTGGCCGACTCTTCGTTACCCACGTTCGGCGCGGTCTCGATTTCGGACTGGCGCAGGTAAACCACTTCGGCCACGCTGTCGACCAGAATGCCGACCACTTGCTTGTCGGCTTCGATGATGACGATACGGGTGTTGTCGGTTACTTCGGTCGGCATCAGGCCAAAACGCTGACGCGTGTCGATCACCGTCACCACGTTACCGCGCAAGTTGATGATGCCCAGCACGTAGCTCGGCGCACCCGGCACCGGGGCGATCTCGGTGTAGCGCAGTACTTCCTGCACCTGCATCACATTGATGCCGTAGGACTCGTTGTCCAGACGGAAGGTAACCCACTGCAGGATCGGATCTTCGGAACCTTGTGCAGACGACTTTTTCATTCCCCTACCCTCAAAATCCGCCGTTGGCGGTATGTTCTGTGTCATTTCTGTTTCGCGTGCATCTGCTTGACCGCGCCGCTGGCGATCAGCTCGGCCAGTGCGGCGACGTCGAGCAGTGCACACATGTGTTCGATTACCGTGCCGGCCAGCCACGGGCGCTGGCCACGCTGGCTGCGCCACTTGATCTCCGACGGGTCCAGGCGCAGCGAGCGGCTGACCTGATGCACCGCCAGCCCCCATTCGTAGCCCTGCACCGAAATCACGTATTGCAGGCCCTGGCGAAAATCATCGCGGTAGCGGTCAGGCATTACCCAACGCGCAGTGTCCAGCACCTTCAGGTTGCCAGCCTGGCAGGTCAGGATGCCGAGGAACCAGTCGGGCTGCCCGAACAGTGGCGTCAGCTCCTGGCCAGCCAGGGTGTAGATCGAGCCCAGGCACACCAACGGCACCGCCAGGGTCAAGCCGGCAACGTCGAACAGCAGGCATTCGAATGGCTCGGCCGCCCATGCCGGACGACCGTCGACAGTGGCCGGCGGTACGGGCAGGTTGGGCGCCGGCAGATGCACATCGACCAGCGGCACAGCCGGTTCCACGGTTTGCTCTTCGACCAGTACCGGAATGCTGGCTTCGGCCACGATCTCCTGCTCGACCACCGTCACCACCGGGGCTTCCACCGGCATCAGGCTCGGCAGTACCGCCAGGCGGGGCTCGGCGAACGGCCGCGGGGCCAGGCTGGCGGCAGCCACGGCGGGCTCAGGCCGGGCCGATTGCCGGGCATCGCGTGCCTGCTCCTCACGCACCGCCTCGGCGAATTCATCCGTCACTGCCGGCGGCTCGCTCAGGTCTTCGGCCTCGGTGGCCTCCTGCAGCAAGCCGTCCAGGTACGATTGCAGGGCCATCTGGGGCCGGGTGCTGGTTTGCCGAGTTTGAGTCATCAGGCCACCTGCACTGCGTTCTTGTAGGTGAGCAGGTGCTTGAGCAGCGCCCTGTAGGCGATCAACCCGCGGCTCTTGCTGTCGAACTGCGAGGGCGTGACGCCCTTGCGACTGGCATCGCGCAAGCGCGTATCCACCGGGATGTAGCCCTGCCATACATGCTGCCCATAGGCATCACGCAGCAGCTTGAGGGTGCCCAGCGACGCCTGGGTACGACGATCGAACAGGGTCGGCACGATCTGGTACGGCAGCGCCTGCTTGCGCGAGCGGTTGACCATGGCCAAGGTGCCAACCATGCGCTCCAGGCCCTTCACCGCGAGGAATTCGGTTTGCACCGGGATCACCAGCTGCTGGCTGGCGGCCAGGGCATTGACCATCAGCACCCCCAGCAAGGGTGGGCTGTCGATCAGGGCATAGTCGAAATCCTGCCACAGCTGCGCCAGACTCTTGGCGATTACCAGGCCCAGGCCATTCTGTCCTGGTGACTGGCGCTCCAGCACCGCCAGCGCGGTACTCGACGGCAGCAGCGAAATGCGCTCATCGCTGGTGGGCAGCAGCAGTTGCCCGGGCAAGCCTTCGGGCACCGCACCCTTGTGCAGGAACAGGTCGTAGCAGCTGTGCTCCAAGGCATCCGGGTTGTGCCCGAAGTAGCTGGTCATCGAGCCGTGCGGGTCGAGGTCGACGACGACCACGCGCTTGCCGGCCTCGGCCAGCAGGCCGGCCAGGGCAATGGTAGTGGTGGTCTTGCCGACGCCACCTTTTTGATTGGCTACTGCCCAGACTCTCATCAAGCAAACTCTATCTATTGATTTGGCAGGGACACTGTAGATACAACTGTCATGCGCAAAACTTCAAAGCTTGCACGCCCCTCAGTGTGAGCGTGCAGGACCGCGAACACCGGCGCAGCCGGTGCCATTCACCGAGTCGCTGGCTTCGCGGGCATGCCCGCTCCCACAGGGTACGGCGGCACATTCAAAATCGTGTTCATATCAGCGACGGGGAATTGACGAATCACTGCCCCGCCACCGTTGCTGGCGTTGCTGGTGCACTTTGTGTGCCAGCCCGGCGCAACGCGGCATCCGGTGTGGCATTGGCACTGCCCGAGCCTGTCAGGCTGCGGCGCACTTCCAGGTTACGGGAAATCACCAGCACAACCCGACGGTTGCGTGCGCGCCCTTCGGCGGTATCGTTGCTGGCCACCGGCTGGTACTCGCCGTAACCCACCGAGGCCATGCGTGCCGGGTTGACACCCTCCATGGCCAGCAGGCGCACGATGCTGGCCGCGCGCGCCGAGGACAACTCCCAGTTGGTGGGGTACTGCGCGGTGCGGATCGGCAGGTTGTCGGTGAAGCCTTCGACGTGCACCGGGTTGGCGAACGGCTTGAGGATGTTGGCCACCTTCTCGATGATCGCAAATGCCTTGTCACTGGGCATCGCATCACCACTGCCAAACAGCAGCGACGAATTGAGCTCGATCTCGATCCACAGTTCGTTGCCGCGCACAGTCATCTGGTCGCTTTTGATCAGGTCGCCAAAGGCATCGCGCACGTCATTGCTGATGGTTTTCAACGGGTCGGCATTGGTCGCCGCCAGGCCCGCTTCGGTCTGCTCGCTGTCTTTGACCAGCGGTTCGGCCGGGCGCACGCTCAGCGGCTGCTCATCGCCAATCGGGATCGGCTTCATGCTGCGCTCGGGGTCGTTGAATACCCCGAGCAAGGCCTGGGAAATAACTTTGTACTTGCCCTCGTTGATCGAGGAAATCGAATACATCACGACGAAAAAGGCGAACAGCAACGTGATGAAGTCGGCGTACGACACCAGCCAGCGCTCGTGGTTTTCGTGTTCCTCGGTATGACGACGGCGACGCATGGGTTACTCCATGAAGCCTTGCAGCTTCAACTCGATCGAGCGCGGGTTTTCACCTTCGGCAATCGACAGCAGGCCTTCGAGCAGCATTTCGCGGTAGCGCGACTGGCGCATGACGATGGCCTTGAGCTTGCTGGCAACCGGCAATAGCACAAGGTTGGCACTGGCCACACCGTAAATGGTGGCGACAAAGGCCACGGCAATGCCATTGCCCAGTTGCGACGGGTCGGCCAGATTGCCCATCACGTGGATAAGGCCCATGACCGCACCGATGATGCCGATGGTCGGCGCATAGCCGCCCATGCTTTCGAATACCTTGGCTGCCTGGATGTCACGGCCTTCCTGGGTAAGGAAGTCGACCTCGAGGATGCTGCGGATGGCTTCCGGCTCTGCACCGTCCACCAGCAGTTGCAGGCCCTTGCGCGCATACGGGTCGGGCTCGCTGTCAGCTACCCCTTCCAGGCCCAGCAAGCCTTCTTTGCGAGCGGTCAGGCTCCAGTTCACCACGCGGTCGATACCGCCCGCCAGGTCGACCCGCGGTGGAAACAGGATCCAACGTAAAATCTGCAAGGCGCGCTTGAACGACGACAGCGGCGACTGCAACAACGCCGCCGCCAGGGTACCACCCAGCACGATCAGAGCCGCCGGGCCATTGACCAGAGCACCGACATGACCGCCTTCAAGAAAGTTGCCACCGACGATGGCAACGAAAGCCAGGATCAAACCGATCAGGCTGAGGACGTCCATCAGACGCACGCCTCCACCAGGTGCTTGCCAATTTCGTCCAGGCTGTACACGGCATCAGCCAGGTTGGCCTTGACGATGGCCATGGGCATGCCATAAATCACGCAGCTGGCTTCATCCTGGGCCCACACCGTGCTGCCACCCTGCTTGAGCAGGCGCGCGCCTTCACGGCCATCGGCGCCCATGCCGGTAAGCACTACCGACAACACCTTGTCACCATAAGACTTGGCCGCCGAACCGAAGGTGATGTCCACGCAGGGTTTGTAGTTCAGGCGCTCGTCGCCGGGCAGGATCTTCACCGTACCACGGCCATCGATCATCATCTGCTTGCCGCCGGGGGCCAGCAGGGCCAGGCCCGGGCGCAGCATGTCGCCGTCCTCGGCCTCCTTGACGCTGATGCGGCACAGCTTGTCCAGGCGTTCGGCAAACGCTTTGGTGAAGGCCGCCGGCATGTGCTGGATCAACACGATCGGCGCCGGGAAATTGGCCGGCAGTTGGGTCAGTACCCGCTGCAGTGCCACCGGCCCCCCCGTGGAGGTACCGATGGCCACCAGTTTGTAGGGTTTGCGCTTGGGTGCCGGCGACTGCGAGGCTGCCGCTGTCGGGGCCGCTGCACGGGCAGGCGCAGCCGGGCGTGCCTGCGCCTGGCTGGTGAAGGTGCTGGCGGGCGCTGGCGCGGCGACCGGCGCCGTTCTGGCATAGCTGCCGATCCGGCGGTTGCTGCGCGAAATGGTGTGTACCTTCTCGCACAGCAGCTGCTTGACCTTGTCAGGGTTGCGCGAGATGTCCTCGAAGTTTTTCGGCAGGTAGTCCACGGCGCCGGCATCCAGCGCGTCGAGGGTGACACGGGCGCCTTCATGGGTAAGTGACGAGAACATCAACACGGGCGTCGGGCAGCGCTGCATGATGTGCCGCACTGCGGTGATGCCATCCATCATGGGCATTTCGTAGTCCATGGTGATCACATCGGGCTTGAGCGCCAGCGCCTGGTCGATTGCTTCCTTGCCGTTGGTCGCGGTCCCCACGACCTGGATCGTTGGATCCGCCGAGAGGATTTCCGAGACACGGCGGCGGAAGAAACCAGAATCATCCACCACCAGGACCTTGACTGCCATAAACACTCCATTAGGCGGCGCAACCCGCCAGGGCGCGCCACCGAAATCAAATACGCCGCGCGGCGTAACGCTTGAGCATGCTCGGGACGTCGAGAATCAACGCGATGCGACCGTCGCCAGTGATGGTGGCCCCGGACATGCCCGGGGTGCCCTGCAGCATCTTGCCCAGCGGCTTGATGACCACTTCTTCCTGGCCAACCAGTTGGTCGACGACAAAGCCGATGCGCTGGGTGCCGACCGACAGAATCACCACGTGGCCCTCGTGCTGCTCTTCGTGCACCTGGCCCTGGACCAGCCAGCGCTTGAGGTAGAACAGCGGCAGCGCCTTGTCGCGCACGATCACCACTTCCTGCCCGTCGACCACGTTGGTGCGCGACAGGTCGAGGTGGAAGATCTCGTTGACGTTGACCAGCGGGAAGGCAAACGCCTGGTTGCCCAGCATCACCATCAGGGTGGGCATGATTGCCAGGGTCAGCGGCACCTTGATGACGATCTTTGAGCCCTGGCCCTTGGCCGAGAAAATGTTGATCGAGCCGTTGAGCTGGGAGATCTTGGTTTTCACCACGTCCATGCCCACGCCACGCCCGGACACATCGGAAATCTCGGTCTTGGTCGAGAAGCCCGGGGCGAAGATCAGGTTGTAGCAGTCCGACTCGCTCAGGCGCTCGGCAGCGTCCTTGTCCATCAGGCCCTTTTCCACCGCCTTGGCGCGCAGGATGTTGGGGTCCATGCCCTTGCCGTCGTCCGAGATCGACAGCAGGATGTGGTCACCTTCCTGTTCGGCCGACAGTACTACGCGGCCGGTACGCGCCTTGCCAGAAGCTTCACGCTCGTCGGGCATCTCGATACCGTGGTCGACAGCATTGCGCACCAAGTGCACCAACGGGTCGGCCAAGGCTTCTACGAGGTTCTTGTCAAGGTCGGTCTCTTCGCCGACCAGCTCCAGGTTGATCTCTTTCTTCAGCTGGCGCGCCAGGTCACGGACCAGGCGCGGGAAGCGGCCGAAGACTTTCTTGATCGGCTGCATGCGGGTTTTCATCACCGCGGTCTGCAGGTCAGCGGTGACCACGTCGAGGTTGGACACGGCCTTGGACATGGCCTCATCGCCGCTGTTCAGGCCCAGGCGCACCAGGCGGTTACGCACCAGCACCAGTTCGCCGACCATGTTCATGATCTCGTCCAGGCGCGCGGTATCGACGCGCACCGTAGTTTCTGCTTCGCTGGCAGCATGCTTTTCGGCGGCCGGGGCCGGCGCGCGAGGCGCCGCGGCAGGTTTGCTGGCCGGCGAAGGCGCTGGTGCAGCGGCTGGCTTGGCCACCGGCTGGCTTTCGGCCTTGGCGGCAGCCGGCGCTTGCGCCTGGACAGCAGCCGGGGCTTCTACAGCGGCAACATCGCCACCGAACTTGCCCTTGCCGTGCAACTGGTCCAGCAGGGCTTCGAATTCGTGCTCGCTGATTTCATCACTGGCTGCGCTGCTGTCTGGCACGGCAGGCGCTGGTGCCTGGGTGGCTGGCAAGGCATCGACCTGGAAGGTGCCCTTGCCATGCAGTTGGTCGAGCAGCGATTCGAATTCGGCGTCGGTGATTTCATCACTGGTCGCTTCGCTGCTGACGGCAACCGGCGGCGCCGCAACCTCGACACTGAACTGGCCCTTGCCGTGCAACTGGTCGAGCAGCGACTCGAACTCGGCGTCGGTGATTTCATCACCAGCACCGCTGACGGTCTCGCCCTGCATCTGCTCGTCGGCCGCTGCTTGCGCCTTGACCGCATCGAGCGAATCGAGCAACTGCTCGAACTCGCTGTCAGTGATGTCCTGGTGCTGCTCGTCGGCATCGGCCGATGCCGCAACCGCCACGTCGGCAACCGGTGCCGGCGCTGCAACAGCTTCGGCTCCGCCAGGTTCGGCCAGGCGCGCCAACGCCGCCAGCAGCTCGGGGGTGGCCGGCGTCACTTCGGAACGCTCGCGCACCTGGCCAAACATGCTGTTCACTGTATCCAGTGCCTCGAGCACCACATCCATCAGTTCCGCATCGACCCGGCGCTCACCTTTGCGCAGGACGTCGAACACGTTCTCGGCGATATGGCAGCACTCCACCAGCTCGTTCAGCTGAAGGAAGCCGGCGCCCCCTTTTACAGTGTGGAAACCGCGAAAGATCGCATTGAGCAGGTCGGCATCGTCAGGTCGGCTTTCCAGCTCGACCAGTTGCTCGGACAATTGCTCAAGAATTTCGCCGGCTTCTACCAGGAAATCCTGGAGGATTTCTTCATCGGCGCCGAAGCTCATCAAACGTGCTCCTTAAAAACCAAGGCTGGACAGCAGATCATCGACATCGTCCTGACCGGACACGACGTCTTCACGCTTATCGGCATGAATCTGCGGACCTTCACCCCGAGTCGGATGTTTTTCTCGATCTTTTTCTGCACGCAATTGATCGTGATCATGGTTTATACCGGCAAAGCGGTCGACCTGGCTGGCCATCAGCACCAGCTTGAGCAGATTGCTCTCCACCTCGGTCACCAGTGTGGTGACGCGTTTGATCACCTGGCCGGTCAGGTCCTGATAGTCCTGGGCCAGCAAAATGTCATTGAGGTGCCCGGCAACCTTTCGGTTACCCTCGGCGCTGTGCGTCAGGAAACTGTCGACTCGCTTGACCAGATCACGAAATTCCGGCGCAGCCACTTCGCGGCGCATGAAACGCTGCCAGTCGGTACTCAGGGCCTTGGCCTCGCTGGCCAGTTCATTGAGCACCGGCGTGCTTTCCTCGACCAGATCCATGGTGCGGTTGGCCGCGCCCTCGGTGAGCTTGACCACATAGGACAGGCGCTCGGTGGCGTCGGTAATCTGCGACACCTCTTCTGCCTGCGGCATGGTGGGGTCGATCTGGAAACTGACGATGGCACTGTGCAGCTCGCGAGTCAGCTTGCCGACTTCCTGATACAGGCCGCGGTCGCGGGTCTGGTTCAGCTCGTGAATCAGCTGCACCGCCTCGCCGAAACGGCCCCGTTCCAGGCTTTCGACCAACTCCTGGGCATGCTTCTTCAGGGTCGATTCGAACTCGCCCAAAGACGTTTGTGATGAATCCATGACGCGCCCCCCGTAACGTGACTCAGCCGTTGACGCGTTCGAAGATCTTCTCGATCTTCTCTTTGAGCACCTGAGCGGTGAACGGCTTGACCACATAACCATTGACGCCGGCCTGGGCCGCTTCAATGATCTGGTCGCGCTTGGCTTCAGCAGTCACCATCAGTACCGGCATGCTTTTCAGCTTGTCACTGGCACGCACTTTACGCAGCAGGTCGATGCCGGACATGCCCGGCATGTTCCAGTCGGTTACCAGGAAGTCGTAGTGACCGTTCTCCAGCATTGGCAACGCCGTGGTGCCGTCATCGGCTTCCTCGGTGTTGGTGAAACCCAGGTCACGCAACAGGTTCTTGATGATCCGCCGCATCGTCGAAAAGTCGTCAACGATGAGGATTTTCATGTTCTTGTCCAATTAGACCTCCAAGCAGTCTCAAACGCGCTCGGCCTACCGAGCACGCACTCATTCAATTCGGTACAACGTGGAAAACGACTGCAACGACAGCGGGCTCAACGCGCCCGCCATTCCCCCAGGCGGCTACGCAGGCGCGCGGCACACTGGCTGTGCAACTGGCTGACCCGCGACTCGCTGACACCCAGCACCTCACCGATTTCCTTGAGATTCAGCTCTTCGTCGTAGTACAGCGCCAGCACCAGGCGCTCACGCTCCGGCAGGTTGGCGATAGCCTCGGTCAGGGCAGCCTGGAAGCGGTCCTCTTCCAGCCCCCGCGCAGGTTCGACCTGGCCACTGGCGCCATCCTCATGCAGCCCTTCGTGCTCACCGTCCTGCAACAGGTCGTCGAAGCTGAACAGGCGGCTGCCCAGGGTATCGTTCAAAATCCCGTAGTAATCATCGAGACTCAATTGGAGTTCGGCAGCAACTTCATGATCTTTAGCGTCACGGCCTGTTCTGGCTTCAACCGCACGCATCGCGTCACTGACCATACGGGTGTTTCGGTGTACCGAACGCGGCGCCCAGTCACCTTTGCGTACTTCGTCCAGCATGGCCCCGCGGATGCGGATGCCAGCATAGGTTTCAAAGCTGGCGCCCTTGCTGGCGTCGTATTTGTTAGCCACTTCCAGCAGCCCGATCATGCCGGCCTGGATCAGGTCTTCGACCTGCACGTTGGCCGGCAAGCGCGCCAGCAGGTGGTAGGCGATGCGCTTGACCAGCGGGGCGTAGCGTTCGATCAGCTCGTACTGGGCGTCCTTCGACGCCCGGCTGTACATCTTGAAACCGCTGGCGTTCATAGCACGGGCCCCGCGCTGGTGGGTTGCACCAAGCGCTCGACAAAGAACTCCAGATGGCCGCGCGGGTTGGCCGGTAGCGGCCAGCTATCGACCTTCTGGGCAATCGCCTTGAAAGCCAGCGCACACTTGGAGCGAGGGAAGGCTTCGTAGACGGCACGCTGCTTCTGTACCGCCTTGCGCACGCATTCGTCGTACGGCACGGCACCCACGTACTGCAGGGCAACGTCAAGGAAGCGGTCGGTGACCTTGGTCAGCTTGGCAAACAGGTTGCGCCCTTCCTGCGGGCTCTGCGCCATGTTGGCCAACACACGGAAACGGTTCATGCCGTAGTCACGATTGAGCAGCTTGATCAACGCGTAGGCATCAGTAATCGAAGTAGGTTCATCACACACCACCAACAGCACTTCCTGGGCGGCGCGAACGAAGCTGACCACCGAGTCACCGATACCCGCAGCGGTATCGATCACCAACACATCGAGGTTGTCGCCGATTTCGCTGAACGCCTGGATCAGCCCGGCGTGCTGGGCTGGGGCCAGGTGCACCATGCTCTGGGTGCCCGAGGCTGCCGGCACGATGCGCACACCGCCAGGGCCCTGCAGCATCACGTCACGCAGTTCGCAACGCCCTTCAATGACATCGGCGAGAGTACGTTTGGGGGCAAGGCCCAGCAACACGTCGACATTGGCCAGGCCCAGGTCGGCGTCCAGCAGCATGACCCTGCGGCCAAGCTCGGCCAGCGCCAGGGACAAGTTCACTGAAACGTTAGTCTTGCCGACGCCACCTTTGCCGCCGGTCACGGCGATCACCTGTACGGGATGCATGCTACCCATGTCTGTTCTTTACCTTGTCTCGCTGGGACTCAGGCCACACGTAGGGCAATTCTGCGTGCCCCTTGGCATAGCTACTTTGCACACGCTTCATGGTCAACCCGCTCGCCGTGGGTTGTGATAGAGATCAGCGAACATGTCGGCCATGGCCTCTTCGCTGGGCTCGTCCTGCTGCTGCACATTCACCGCGCGCGAGACCAACTGGTGGCCCCGCGGCAAGTGCAAGTCGTCAGGAATGCGTGGCCCATCGGTAAGATAGGCCACTGGCAGTTCATGACTGATGGCAAGACTCAACACATCGCCAAGGCTTGCCGTTTCATCGAGCTTGGTCAGGATGCAGCCGGCCAGGCCACAGCGTTTGTAACTGTGGTAGGCGGCGGTCAGCACCTGCTTCTGGCTGGTGGTGGCCAACACCAGATAGTTCTTCGCGGCAATGCCACGCCCGGCCAAGGTTTCCAGTTGCATGCGCAGCGCAGGGTCGCTGGCCTGCAGGCCGGCAGTATCGATCAGCACCACGCGCTTGCGCAGCAGAGGCTCCAGCGCTGCTGCCAGCGACTGGCCCGGGTCGACGTACGTCACCGGCACGTTGAGGATGCGGCCCAGGGTCTTGAGCTGCTCCTGGGCGCCGATACGGAAGCTGTCCATGCTCACCAGCGCCAGATTCTGCGCGCCGTACTTGAGCACGTAGCGCGCGGCCAGCTTGGCCAGGGTGGTGGTCTTGCCCATACCCGCCGGGCCGACCACGGCGATCACGCCGCCCTCTTCGATCGGCTCGATTTCAGGTATTTCGATCATCCGCGCCAAGTGAGCCAGCAGCATGCGCCAGGCCTGGCGCGGCTCTTCGATCTCGGCGGTCAGGTCCAGCAGCTCGCGGGCGATCGGCCCCGACAGGCCGATGCGTTGCAGGCGGCGCCAAAGGTTGGCCTGCTGCGGCTTGCTGCCCTGCAGCTGATTCCAGGCCAGCGAACCGAGTTGCACTTCCAGCAACTCGCGCAGGCCCGACAGCTCGGAACGCATGGCATCGAACAGGCGCGGATCAACCGGTGCAGCAGCCGGTGCGGCAGCAGCCTCGGGGGCCTCGACATGCGGCTCGATCAACGGTTCGGCAGCGGTCAAAGATTGCCCGGCGAACAATTGGCGGTTGTTGTCGCTGCTGTCCTGACGGTGGTCCAGCTCGGCCTGGGCACTGGCAATGCGCGTATGGGTCTTGCGCAGTTCTTCTTCCAGCTCGGCGTTGGGCACACGCGGGGCCAGGGCGGACAGCTTGTAGTCCAGCGCGGCCGTCAGTTCGACACCACCGGCAATGCGGCGGTTGCCAATGATCGCGGCATCGGCGCCCAGCTCGTCACGGACCAGCTTCATGGCCTGACGCATATCGGCGGCGAAAAATCGCTTAACTTGCATTATCCCCTACCTCAGCCGTTAGGGCCCACTGTGGCAACGATGGTGACTTGCTTGTTGTCAGGTATTTCCTGATACGCCAGAACATGCAAATTCGGTACAGCCAGGCGACCGAAACGCGACAACATGGCGCGGATCGGGCCGGCGACCAACAGGATGGCCGGCTGACCCTGCATTTCCTGGCGCTGGGCCGCCTCGATCAGCGAACGTTGCAGCTTCTCGGCCATGCTAGGTTCCAGAAGAACACCATCTTCCTGACCCTGCCCGGCCCTTTGCAGACTATTCAGCAAAATCTGTTCCAACCTTGGCTCCAGGGTAATCACTGGCAGCTCCGACTCAACGCCGACAATGCTTTGCACGATGGCACGACACAATCCGACGCGCACTGCCGCCACCAGTGCGGCGGTATCTTGACTCTTGCCGGCGTTGTTCGCGATGGCCTCGGCAATACTGCGAATATCGCGCACTGGCACCTGTTCAGACAACAGTGCTTGCAGCACCTTGAGCAGCCCCGACAAGGAAATGACACCCGGCACCAGCTCTTCTGCAAGTTTAGGCGATGCCTTGGCAAGTACTTGCAGCAGTTGCTGAACCTCTTCGTGACCGATCAGCTCGTGGCAATGTTTCTGCAGGATCTGGTTGAGGTGGGTGGCCACCACGGTGCTTGCATCGACCACGGTGTAGCCCAGCGACTGCGCCTGCGAGCGCTGGCCAACGTCGATCCACACCGCCTCCAGGCCAAACGCCGGGTCGCGCGCGGCAATACCATTGAGGGTGCCGAACACCTGCCCCGGGTTGATCGCCAGCTCGCGGTCCGGATAGATCTCCGCCTCGGCCAGAATCACCCCCATCAGGGTCAGGCGATAGGCGCTGGGTTGCAGGTCGAGGTTGTCACGAATGTGCACGGTGGGCATCAGGAAACCCAGGTCCTGCGACAGCTTCTTGCGCACGCCCTTGATCCGCGCCAGCAACTGGCCACCCTGGTTGCGATCGACCAGCGGGATCAGCCGATAGCCAACCTCCAGGCCGATCATGTCGATGGGGGTGACGTCATCCCAACCCAGTTCCTTGGTTTCCAGCGCGCGTTGTGGCGAGGGCAGCAGGTCCTGCTGGCGCTGCGCCTCTTCCAGGGCTTTGACCTTGGCCTGCTGCTGTTTCTTCCACACCAGGTAGGCGCCCCCACCGGCCAGCAGGCCGAGACTGAGGAACGCCACGTGCGGCATGCCCGGCACCAGTCCCATGACGATCATCAACCCGCCAGACACAGCCAGGGCCTTGGGCGAATCGAACATCTGCCGATTGATCAGCTTGCCCATGTCCTCGGAGCCCGACGCGCGGGTTACCATGATCGCGGCGGCGGTGGACAGCAGCAGTGATGGCAATTGCGCCACCAAACCGTCACCGATGGTCAGCAAGGCGTACACCTTGCCGGCCTCCGTGAAACTCATGCCGTGCTGCATCATGCCGATCAATATGCCGCCGATCAGGTTGATGAACAGGATCAGCAAGCCGGCGATGGCATCACCGCGCACGAACTTGCTGGCACCGTCCATCGAACCGTAGAACTCGGCCTCCTGCGCCACCTCGGCACGGCGGTGCTTGGCCTGGGCCTGATCGATCAGGCCGGCATTGAGGTCGGCGTCGATGGCCATCTGCTTGCCGGGCATGGCGTCAAGGGTGAAACGCGCACTCACTTCCGAGATACGCCCGGCCCCCTTGGTCACCACCACGAAGTTGATGATCATGAGGATGGCGAACACGACGGCACCGACCACGTAGTTACCGCCGATCACCACCTCACCGAAGGCCTGGATCACTTTACCGGCAGCGCCGTGGCCCTCCTGGCCATGCAGCATGACCACACGGGTGGACGCCACGTTCAGGGCCAGGCGCAACAAAGTGGCCACCAGCAGGATGGTGGGGAACGCGGCAAAGTCGAGCGGGCGCAGGGCGTATACACACACCAGCAGCACCACGATCGACAGGGCGATGTTGAAGGTGAAGAACACGTCGAGCAGGAACGGCGGTATCGGCAACATCATCATTGCCAACATCACCAGCAGCAACAGCGGCACACCCAGGTTGCCCCGGCCGAGCCCGGCCAGGTTGTTACGGGCGTTGCTGATTAACTGAGTGCGATCCACCGCGAGTCCTCTTGATGCAAAACTTTGACGCCCAGGGGGCGCCTGGGCGTGGCTCTGCAAGAAGCCTTCCAACTTTTTGGTTTGGGCGTTCGCCGTGGTTTTTTGGTGTCGGTGAGATAGAGCGCCGCCCGCGCGGCGCATCGCGAGCTGCGCTCGCTCCTACGTTTGTTTCGGGCCAATTATTTCTGTGGGATTCGCGCACGAACGCCTTGGCGTATGCCGAGATATTACGTCGTACCAACAAGGCGGTCGCGCGCGCCTGTCACAGGCATGACTGGCCTGAAACAAACGTAGGAGCGAGCGCAGCTCGCGATGCGCCGCGCGGGCGGCGCTCTATCTCACCGGCACCAAAAAACCTACGCCGGACACATCAACTGTCACGCCGCAAATCCGGCGGGATCGGCAGGTCGTCCTTCAGCGGCTCTGGCCGCTTGCCCTTGCCAGCCCGGTACTGCCGAATCTGGAACACATACGCCAACACCTGGGCCACCGCCAGGTACAAGCCAGCAGGGATTTCCTGCTCAATTTCGGTGGAGTAATAAATCGCCCGCGCCAGCGCTGGCGATTCGAGGATCTGGATCTTGTGCTCCACGCCAATCTCGCGGATCTTCAAGGCAATGAAGTCAGTCCCCTTGGCCAGCAACAGTGGGGCCACCCCACCCTTCTCCGGGTCGTACTGCAAAGCCACCGCATAATGCGTCGGGTTGGTGATGATCACGTCGGCATCCGGCACCGCCGCCATCATGCGCCGCTGCGAAACCTCGCGCTGCAGTTGGCGGATACGCTGCTTGACCTCGGGTTTACCTTCGGTGTCCTTGTACTCGTCACGCACCTCCTGCTTGGTCATCTTCAGCTTGTTGTGCGCCTGCCACAACTGGAACGGCACGTCGGCCGCCGCAATCAACAGCAGCCCGGCCGACATCCACAACGCACTCCAGCCCACCACCTGCAGGCTATGGATGATCGCCTGCTCCAACGGCTCATTGGCGATGGCGAGAAGCGCCTGGCGGTCATTGACCAGCACCACTACCGCCACGACCAGAATCACGAGAAATTTCGCGAATGCTTTCAAGAGTTCGGTCAGGGCATTCATTGAGAACATGCGCTTGATCCCCGACAAGGGATTCATGCGGCTGAATTTGGGCTGCAGCAGGCTGCCGGAAAACAGGAAACCGCCCAGGACTATCGGCGCGACGAAGGAAATCACGAACAACAGGATCAATATCGGCTGCACCGCCCAGATGGCCATCTTGCCCGAGGCCAGCAGGAAAGCCCCCATGGCGCGCTCATCGACGATGAAGTCGCGGGTCAGGCTGAAGTTCATGCGCATGATCGCCAGCAGCGTCTCGGCCAGGTGGCCGCCAAACGCCAACAGGCCACCGGCACCGGCCAAGGTCACCGCCACCGTGTTCAGCTCCTTGGAACGCGCGATCTCGCCTTTCTCGCGAGCATCGCGCTTGCGCTTGTCGGTGGGCTCCTCTGTCTTGTCCTGACCGCTTTCGCTTTCCGCCATGTTCAGCGCGCCCTCGCCAGTTCACGCAGCCATTGCAGCGCTTCGCTGGCCAATGCCTGGTAATGGGAAAGTATATCGGCAAGCCCGACCCAAAAAATGAACATGCCCATGACCAGGGTCAGCGGAAAACCAATGGAGAAAATGTTCAGCTGCGGCGCGGCACGCGTCATTACGCCAAAGGCGATATTCACCACCAGCAGTGCGGCAATTGCCGGCAGGATCAGCAGGAGACCGGCACCGAACACCCAGCCGAGGCGCCCCGCCAGCTCCCAGAACTGATTGACCACCAACGCATTGCCCACCGGCAAGGTGGTGAAGCTTTCGGTCAGCACCTCGAACGCTACCAGATGGCCGTTCATCAGCAGGAACAACACGCTTACCAGCATGGTCATGAACTGGCTGATAACCGCGACGTTGACGCCGTTGGCCGGGTCGACCATCGATGCGAACGCCATGCCCATCTGCACCGCGACGACCTGGCCAGCGATCACGAAAGCCTGGAACAACAACTGCAATGACAATCCGAACAAGGCCCCGACGATGACCTGCTCGGCACACAGCAGCAGGCCGCGCAGGCTCAACGGGTCGAACTCGGGCAAGGGTGGCAGAGCCGGGACGATCACCACGGTGATAGCCACCGCCACATACAATCGCACCCGCGCCGGCAGCATGCGGGTGCCAAAGATCGGCATAGTCATCAGCACCGCCGTCACCCGGAACAACGGCAAGATGAAGGTGGCGACCCAAGTGCCGATCTGCGTATCGGTCAGCTCCAGCATCGGCGCGTCAACCGATCAACTGCGGGATGCTGGTGTAGAGGCTGACGAAGTACTCCATGAACTTCTGCACCAGCCACGGCCCGGCGACGATCAGTGTGACCAGCATCACCAGCAGGCGCGGCAAAAAGCTCAGCGTCTGTTCGTTGATCTGCGTGGCGGCCTGGAACATCGCCACCACCAAACCCACCAGCAGGCTCGGCACTACCAGTATGGCGACCATCAGGGTGGTCAGCCATAACGCATCACGAAACAGGTCGACAGCGACTTCAGGTGTCATCGGCGGCTCTCCTTGACGGCGTCAGACGCCGCCGAAACTGCTGGCCAGGGTGCCCATGATCAGCGCCCAACCATCCACCAGCACGAACAGCATGATCTTGAACGGCAGCGAGATGATCAGCGGCGACAGCATCATCATACCCATGGCCATCAGCACACTGGCCACGACCATGTCGATGATCAGGAACGGGATAAAGATCATGAAACCGATCTGGAACGCGGTCTTCAGCTCGGAGGTGACGAACGCCGGCACCAGGATGGTCAGCGGCACCTGGTCGGGGCCAGCGATGTCGGTACGCTTGGACAAGCGCATGAACAGGTCAAGGTCGCTTTGCCGGGTTTGCGCCAACATGAAGTCCTTGAGCGGCCCCTGGGCCTTGTCGATAGCCTGCTGGGCAGTCATCTGCTCCTTCAGGTACGGCTGCAGCGCGTCCTGGTTCACCCGATCGAACACCGGGGCCATGATGAACATGGTCAGGAACAGCGCCATGCCGGTCAACAGCTGGTTGGACGGTGTCTGCTGCAGGCCCAGGGCCTGGCGCAGGATCGAGAACACGATGATGATGCGGGTAAAGCTGGTCATCAGGATGACGAACGCCGGGATGAAGCTCAGCGCGGTCATGATCAGCAGGATTTGCAGGCTGACCGAATATTCCTGCTGCCCGTCCGGGGTGTTGGACAGGGTAATGGCCGGAATCGACAGCGGGTCGGCCGCCAGGGCCAGCGGCGCTGCCAGCAGCAGCGCCAGAGTCAACAACGTACGCAGCGCGCCGCTCATCACTTGTTGTCCTTAGGGTCCTTGCCCATCAGCTCCATCAGCCGCTGGGCAAACTCCGGCGTCGCCTGACGGACGCTTGCCGGCACTTCCACGGGTTCGGCCAGTACGTGCAGCGCCTCGATACTGCCGGGGGTATGGCCGATCAGGATCTGCTCCTTGCCCACCTGCACCAGCAGCAGGCGGTCACGCGGGCCGATGGCACGGCTGCCGACGATCTCGATCACCTGCCCACCCTTCACTGCGGTGCTCTGCAGGCGCCGCAGCAGCCAGGCCAGGAAGAAGATCAGGCCCACCACCAGCAGCAGGCCCAGGACCATCTGCGCCAGCTGCCCGCCGAGACTGCCAGGTTGAGCCGCCGGGGTGGCCGCTGGCGTGGCCGCGGCCATGCAGACGTGGCTGGCGAACAGCGCCGCAACTGCGGCGATGGCGCGCATCGTGCCCTTCACTCAGCGCAGCTTCTTGATACGTTCGCTGGGGCTGATCACGTCGGTCAGGCGGATGCCGAACTTTTCGTTGACCACAACCACTTCGCCATGGGCGATCAGCGTGCCGTTGACCAGCACGTCGAGCGGCTCGCCGGCCAGGCGGTCGAGCTCGATCACCGAGCCTTGGTTGAGCTGCAGCAAGTTGCGGATGTTGATCTCGGTGCTGCCCACCTCCATGGAAATGTTCACCGGGATGTCCAGGATCACGTCCAGGTTCGGGCCTTCGAGGCTGACATTTTCGTTCGGCTTCGGCGAGCTGGCGAATTCTTCCATCGGCAGGCGGCCAGGGCCGCTGCTGCCGGTGTCCCCGCCCAGCAGTGCATCGATGTCGGCCTGCCCGGCTGAACCGGTTTCTTCCAACGCTGCGGCCCACTCATCGGCCAGTGCCTGGTCCTCTGGGGAGGTGATCTCGTTTTCGTTAGCCATGATTTCCTCGACAGGCATTCAATTCGTTGTAAGCGACCGGCACACCGTCAGCGGCGTTCGATCGGGTCGATGATCTGCAGGGCAAGGTTGCCCTTGTGCGAGCCCAGCCGCGCCTTGAACGCGGGCACCCCGTTAGCGCGCAGCACCAGGTGCTCGGGCAGCTCGACCGGGATCACGTCACCCGGCTGCATGTGCAAGATGTCGCGCAGCTTCAGCTGGCGCCGGGCGACCGTTGCGCTCATTGGCACGGCCACGTCAAGCACGTCCTCGCGCAGGGCCTTGACCCAGCGCTCGTCCTGGTCGTCCAGGTCCGACTGGAAACCGGCATCGAGCATTTCCCGCACCGGCTCGATCATCGAGTACGGCATGGTCACGTGCAGATCGCCGCCACCGCCGTCCAGTTCGATGTGGAAGGTGGACACCACCACCGCCTCGCTGGGGCCGACAATGTTGGCCATGGCCGGGTTGACCTCGGAGTTCATGTACTCGAAGGTGACCGGCATGATCGCCTGCCAGGCTTCCTTGAGGTCGACGAAACACTGGTCCAGCACCATGCGCACCACGCGCAGTTCGGTCGGGGTGAACTCACGCCCCTCGATCTTGGCGTGGCGGCCATCGCCGCCAAAGAAGTTGTCCACCAGCTTGAACACCAGCTTGGCGTCAAGGATGAACAGCGAGGTGCCGCGTAGCGGCTTGATCTTGACCAGGTTGAGGCTGGTTGGCACGTACAGTGAATGCACGTATTCGCCAAACTTCATTACCTGCACGCCACCCACGGCCACGTCTGCGGAGCGGCGTAGCAGGTTGAACATGCTGATACGGGTGTAGCGGGCGAAGCGCTCGTTGATCATTTCCAGGGTCGGCATGCGACCCCGTACGATCCGATCCTGGCTGGTCAGGTCGTAGCTCTTGATGCTGCCAGGCTCGGATGCACTCTCGGTCTGCACCAGACCGTCGTCGACGCCGTGCAACAGGGCATCAATTTCATCCTGGGACAGCAGGTCCTGTACGGCCATTGCGGACTCCTACTGCAATACGAAATTGGTGAACAGCAACTGGTCAACGACCGGCTTGCCGACTTCCTTCTGCGCCACTTCCTGGACCACTGCGGTGGCCTTCTGGCGCAACATCTCCTGCCCTACCGGGCTGCTGGCAAGGGTGTCGAACCCTTGCCCGGAGAACATCATCACCAGGTTGTTGCGGATCACCGGCATGTGCACCTTGAGCGCATCCAGGTCGGCCTGGTTACGCGCCTGCAGGGTGATGCTCAACTGCATGTAGCGCTGACGGCCGTTCTGGTTGAAGTTGACCACGAAGGCCGGGGTCAGCGCTTCGTAGATCGCCGCTGGCTTGACGTTGCTGGCCGCTGCCTCGATAGCAGGAGCCGGCTCGCTCTTGTGCATGATGAACCAGGTAGCGCCCACCGAAAGGCCGATCGCCAGCAACAGGCCTACGACGGCCAGCAGGATCAGTTTGAGTTTGCCTTTAGTGGCGGGGTCTTTGACTGCTTCGCTCTTCGCCATGCCAATAATCCGTCGTCCATCGGGGGTTCAAGGGAGGATGGCTTGGCTTGAGCAAGTGTTATGCCAGAATTTGGCTTGAGAGATTTTGCGCTTGCGAGATCGAGCGCCGCCCGCGCGGCGCATCGCGAGCTGCGCTCGCTCCTACGTTTGTTTCGGGCCAATTATTCCTATGGGATCTGCGCGCGAACGCCTTGGCGCAGGCCGAGATATCACGTCGTATCAACAAGGCGGTCGCGCGCGCCTGTCACAGGCATGACTGGCCTGAAACAAACGTAGGAGCGAGCGCAGCTCGCGATGCGCCGCGCGGGCGGCGCTCGATCTCACTGCCCCCCCAAAAACAACGCCACGCACCAGACATCAGGCGTAATAATCGACCGCACTGTCGCCGACAACCACCTGCTGCTCCAAAGGCCGGGTGCTATCGACCGCCTCGGTTCCGCCCTGCTCGGCACGGCGCGCCGCCACTCCGGACAGGCTGCTGCCCTGCGCCTGCCCCTGCTGCTGCTGTTGCTGCCCGCGCGACTGGTCAGCCACGTTGACATCCGGCTGCGCCAGCCCCTGCTGGGCAAACAGTTCGCGCAGGCGGTGCAACTGGCTGTCGAGGGCATCACGTACGCCGGCGTGGCCGCTGATGAAGGTGACCTGGGTAGCCTGGTCCGCCGCAACATTGACGCGAATATCGAGGCGACCGAGCTCTGCCGGCTCCAGCTGGATATCAGCCGACTTGAGGTTCTGGCTGGACAAGTACATGACCCGGTTGACCAGGCCCTCGGCCCAAGCATTCTGGTTCATTGGCAATGGCTGGTGTAGCGGACTCGCATTGGCCGGGACGGCGTTGGCGGTCTTGGCGGTGGCCGCCTGGGTCAGGCTGGCCAGGCGGTTGGCAAAATCATCGATCCGGGTGTCGCTGCTGGCGCTCTTGGTGTCCTTCAGGCCGTCTTCAAGCAAGGCGCCAAAGGCCCTGTCACCGGATTCGGCGCTTTCGCCCTCGGTATTCTCGACCAGATTCGCCAAGGTATTGACGGCTGCCCGCCCATCCTCGGCCTGAGCCTGGGCAGCATCAAGGGCATGAGCCGAGGTGCCACCCTTGGCCTGGGCACTGTGCTCCAGCGCCAGGCGCAAGGTCGGCAGGTTGGCCAGGGGGTCGGCATCCGGGTCGAAGGCCTCCTCGGCAGATGCCTCTTCAGGCAGTGCGGCGGCAACCTGGGTTTGCGCCGTGGCCGCCTGCAGCACTGGCGCCACCGCCTCGGCCTGCGCCTGGATCAGTTGCGCGCCGGGCTGGGCATCAGTGACCTGACCGGCCACCAGGCTGGCATCATGCACACTCGTATCGGCCTGGGCCGAATCATCCTCTGGCAACTTTTTGCCGTCCTCGGCAACTGCAGCGTTGCCAGCCGGGTCTTTCTTGCCGCCCGTTGCCGCATCAGGCTTGTCCTTGGGCTTGGCCTGAACGCCCTTGTCATCCTGCCCGGCAACCTTGTCGCGACCCTGCCTGGCCATCATCTGGCCAAAAGCATCGCCCTTGTCGCCCAGCGCCTGAAGCGGTTTGTCCGCCTGCACGGTGGCCGAACGCGAGGTTTTGGCAATGGCATTGGCTTGCAACAAAGGGTTGGGTGCGACAGGCATCGAGCGGTCTCCGCGCCAGAAACAGAAATCATCCTGGCAGAGACACGCAAGACTCGCGCCAACTCGCCTATCAGCCTGCGGAAATACGCTGCTGCTCACCACGGTAAAAGTGCTGCACCACGACGAATTCCATGTCGATGCGGCTGATCAAGTCTTCAATACCGTACAAAGGGGGCCGCCGCGCGCGCTCTTCGAGCTGCTGACACAGGCTGGCCAAGGCCACAGCGCCCATGTTGCTGCTGCTACCCTTGAAACTATGAGCCGCTGCACCAAGCTCCTCGGCGCTTTTGGCCGCGTGCAACTGCCCAAGACGCCGTTCTGAGTCATCGAGAAAAGTCTGCACCAACTGCAGGTAGCCATCTTCCATGACCTCACGCAGGTCACTGAGTACCTTGTGGTCAATATGCATGTCAGTCACTTGTTCACTCCTTGATCAAGCCAGATTATGCCCGAGCCAACCAGTGGGTCACCATACGAACTCCACATGCGCGCAACGCCCGCCCTCACTCCAGCGCGCCTCACTGGCCAGCTGCCGAACCAGATTCAGACCGCGACCGCTCAGCCCCTGACCCAGCGAAGGCCGCGCAAGTACCCGCTGCACGTCGAAGCCGGCACCGCTGTCGCGCACCTCAATTATCAGGCGCCCACCGCCGTCATGCGGTTCAACCTTGAAATCAATGCTTACAAAGCCTTCGGTCAGCGAGCCCAGGCGCCGGGCGCGCTCCTGATAGTAGTCGGTAAAGCCTTGCACATCGCGCTTGAGCTGTGAGTCCAGGCCCAGCACACCATGCTCCAGCGCATTGGAATACAACTCGCTAAGCACACTGTGCAGGTTGCCGATACGCGCGCGCAGGCTGTGAATTTCCTGCAACAACTGCACCAGGTACGGCACAGGGTTGAAGCGCTTCAGGCTTTCGCCGCGCACCTCGAAGCCCAGCGACCAGTCCAGCGGGCTGGAGCGGCCACTGTCAGAGTAGATCATCGGTGCCGGCACCCGCTCATCGGCAGTGAACATGCGAATATCGCACAAGCTGATGTCATCTCGTGGCTGCCCACCAAAACGTTCCAGGGCCAACATCAGTTCATCGAACAACTGCACAGGGTCGCGGTTTTCGGCCAGCACGGCACGCAGGCGATGCACGCCAAACAGGCGTTCGTGTTCGTCGGCAGTATCGAGCACACCGTCTGACAGCAGCAACAGGCGCTCGCCCGGCGCCAGCGGCAACACCTCAGTGCTGTCATCGAAACGCTCAGCGGCCAGGATGCCCAGCGGCAGGTGCCGCGAACTCAGTGCCGACAGCACCTGGCCATCCACCGACAGGCGATAGCCATCGGGCATACCGCCATTCCATACCTCCACCAAGCCGCGCTGCATGCTGAGGTTGAGCAGCAGCGCACAGCAGAACATGTCTACCGGCAGGATGCGCTTGAGCTTGGCATTCATCTCGCGCAGGATCTGCGTCATGCTGCAGCCCTTGGCGGTCATGCCGTAGAACACCTCAGCCATCGGCATGGCGCCGACCGCTGCAGGCAGGCCGTGACCGGTAAAATCGCCGAGCAGCACACGCATGTCGCCGGCCGGGGTAAATGCCGCCAGCATCAGGTCGCCATTGAACAGCGCGTAAGGCGATTGCAGGTAGCGAATGTTGGGCGCAGAAAGGCATCCAGAGTGGGCCACTTTGTCGAACACCGCCTTGGCCACCCGCTGCTCGTTAAGCAGATGATGGTGATGCCGTGTGATCTGATCGCGCTGCGCCAACACGGTAGCCTGCAACCGGCGCAGACGGTCCATGGCGCGAATCTTGGCAGCGAGGATCACCGCGCTGTAGGGCTTGGCCATGAAATCATCGCCACCCGCCTCAAGGCAACGCACCAGGCCTTCTTCTTCATTCAGCGACGTCAGGAAAATGATCGGCACCAGCGCTTCGCCAGCCAATGCCTTGATCTGCCGCGCCGCCTCGAAGCCATCCATGACCGGCATCAGGGCGTCCAGCAGCACCAGCTGAGGGCGCCGCTCGATGAACAGCGCTACCGCTTGCTCGCCGTTCTCTGCGGTGAATACCTGATGACCCTGGCGGCGCACGATCTGCGCAAGCAGAAGGCGATCGACAGCACTGTCTTCGGCGACCAGCACGGTCAGCGCCTGTTCGGCCGGCATGTCGGCGCTCAACTACTGATATCGAAGAGTTTTTCGAAATTGGAGATGGCGAGAATCTTGCGCACGTCGGAGCTGGCATGCACTACCCGCACATCCGACTCGTCACCGCCCGCGTGGTCGCGCAGCAACAGCAGCATGCCAAGCGCAGAGCTGTCGAGGTAGGTGGTGTCCTTCAGGTCGACGACGACCGAATCCGGCCGCTTGGGCTGGCGCTCGTAGGCGTCGCGGAACTCTTGGTGCTTGCCGAAATCGAAGCGCCCTTTGATCTTGATGGTCAGCTTTTTCCCGTCCTGCGAAAAATCAGTCTCGACTGCCATGCTAGCGATTCCTTCGATGATGGCGGATGCAACTGTTTAAGGTTTAGCAGGCGATGGTAGGGGTGGCAAGTGTTCAGCATGGGGCCTGCGGTGCTCATGAGATCGAGCGCCGCCCGCGCGGCGCATCGCGAGCTGCGCTCGCTCCTACGTTTGTTTCGGGCCAGTTATTCCTATGGGATTTGCGCGCGAACGCCTTGGCGCATGGCGCATTATCACGTCGTACAAACAAGGCGGTCGCGCGCGCCTGCAACAGGCGTGACTGGCCCGAAACAAACGTAGGAGCGAGCGCAGCTCGCGATGCGCCGCGCGGGCGGCGCTCGATCTCACAGACACTGCAAGACCTGCGACAAACACTTACAAATGGCTCTTGCCGCGGCAAACGCTACGACAAACACCTAAAAATGGCTCTGCCGCGGCAAACGCTGCGACAGCTCATCCAGCAAGTGCTGCTCACGCTTGTCTTCAGCACGCCGGGCCTCGTCCTGGTAGCGCTGCACCAGCTTGCGCAAACCCTCCACCCGGGCATAGGCCTGCTGCCAGGTACCACGTGCGTTGTTGAGGTTGTTCTGGTGCCAGACCAGGCTCTGACGCTGCTGGGTCATGGCCGTTTCCAGCTGCCCGAGAAAACGCTGGTAATTGACCAGCCAGCTACCATTGACCCCTTGCCCGCCGCGGTTGATCCACTGCAGCTGGTAATCCTCGCGAAAGCGCTCCAGCTCGGCCAACTTGGCCTGGGCCGTGGCCACCTGCTGCTGAAAATGGCCAAGACGCTGAGCGGCCTTGCGCTCGGCCTCTTCGGCCATGTCCACCACCGGCGCCAGGCGCGCGGCACGTCCGGGCTGCGCCATGGCTTATCAACCTGCCGGGGGCGTGAAAATCGCCCCCAGCTGCTCGCGGCTCTGCGCCATGCCCACGTCCTCGCGCAGGCCCTGACGCAGGAACTCAACCAGCTTCGATTGCAACGCAATGGCCAGGTCGGTCTCCGGATCACCGCCGGCCACATAGGCACCCACGCTGATCAGGTCGCGGCTTTGTGACAGACGCGACCACAGTTGCTTGAACTTCTGCGCCTGGCGCAAGTGGTCGGCATCGACCACTTGGGGCATGACCCGGCTGATCGAGGCTTCGATGTCGATGGCCGGGTAATGGCCTTCCTCAGCCAGCCGACGCGACAGCACAAAGTGGCCGTCGAGCACGCCCCGCGCCGAGTCGGCGATCGGGTCTTGCTGGTCGTCGCCTTCGGACAACACGGTATAGAACGCAGTGATCGAACCACCGCCGGGTTCGCCATTGCCTGCCCGCTCCACCAGTTTGGGCAGTTTGGCAAACACCGATGGCGGGTAGCCCCGGGTGGCTGGCGGCTCGCCGATGGCCAGGGCAATCTCCCGCTGAGCCTGGGCGAAGCGGGTCAAGGAGTCCATCAGCAAGAGCACATTCTTGCCTTTGTCGCGGAAGTACTCGGCAATGCGAGTGCAATACATGGCGGCACGCAGGCGCATCAGCGGCGCGTCGTCTGCCGGCGACGCCACCACCACCGAGCGCTTGAGGCCCTCTTCACCGAGGATGTGCTCAATGAACTCCTTCACCTCGCGCCCCCGCTCACCGATCAGACCGACCACGATGATTTCGGCTTCGGTGAAGCGGGTCATCATGCCCAGCAGCACCGATTTACCCACCCCGGTACCGGCAAACAGGCCTAGCCGCTGGCCCCGGCCGACGGTAAGCAGGCCGTTGATACTGCGAATGCCCACATCCAACGGCTTGCTGATAGGGTCGCGGTTGAGCGGGTTGATCACCGGACCATCCATCGGCACCCAGTCCTCGGCCTTCATCCCGCCCTTGCCATCTAGCGCACGGCCGGCGCCGTCGAGCACCCGGCCCAGCATGCTCATACCCATCGGCAAGCGGCCGCTGTCATCCAGCGGAACTACGCGTGCCCCCGGAGCAATACCGACGATGCTGCCCACCGGCATCAGAAACACCTTGGGCCCGGCAAAGCCCATGACTTCGGCCTCAACCTGCACCGGGTGATAACTGTCATCGTTGATCACCAGGCAGCGGCTGCCCACTGCAGCGCGCAGGCCTTCGGCTTCCAGGGTGAGGCCGACCATACGCAGCAAGCGGCCTTCGACGATGGGCTGGGACGGCAGCGCGATGGCCTCGGCGTAGGTGCCCAGGCGCTTGCCGAAGCTGGTGCGTTCAAGGTGCATCGGGGTTGTCCACGGCACGCTCGACCGGCGCGCCCAGATCTATCGCCATGTCTGGCACCGCCGGGTGCAGGGAATGGTCGTGCAACTGGTCGAACAACTGCGCCACCGCTTTTTCAATACGCGTTTCCATGGTGGCATCGATACGGCTGTGGGCCGTCTCGATGCGGCAACCACCCGGCAGCAATGCGCTGTCTTCCAGCAGCCGCCAGTTCTCCTCATGGCGCTCGCGCAGGGCCTTGGCCAGCTCGAAATCCTGCGGGTTGAGGTGGATGCGGATATTGTCCGCGCCCATGGGCAGCAGCTTGAGCGCTTCGCGCAGCACCTGAGTGATCTGGCTGGAATCGTTGCGCAGCTCGCGGCCAATCACCTGGCGAGCCATGTGCGCCACCAGGTGCACCAGGCTTTTCTCGATCTGCGTGTCCTGCTCGGCGATCGGCTCCATCAGGTTGGCCATCAGCAGTTCGAGGCTGTCCAGCTTGGCCTTCAGGGCCTCTTCGGCCTCCTGGCGAACCTTGAGCTGGGTGCTGTGGAAGCCCTCGCGCTCACCAGTGGCGAAGCCCTCGTTGTAGGCCTCCTGACGGATGGCTTCGAGCTCTTCCAGAGTCAGTGGCTGGACTTCTTCCAGCGGCACTTCCTCGACTTCTTCCGCGATGACCTCGGGCTCCGCCTCTGGCTCGGGCTCTGGCTCGGGTTCCGGGTCGAAGCTTGGCAGCGTCCACACGTCCACGCCCTCAAGGTCGCGGGCGCGGATCAGGTCGCTGGGGTGGTGTTCTTTGGTGGGCATGCTGTCATGTTCTCAAACCATGTCTGGCCGACACGGTCCCTTGTAGGAGCGGGTTCACCCGCGAATGCGTCGGCAGCGACAACCTCGATTGCCAGGGCCGACGCCTTCGCGGGTAAACCCGCTCCTACATAAGGCGGCGTCGGCTATGGGATCGCGAATACCTTAGATCATTTCCTCGGCGCCCTTGCCGCCGAGGACGATCTCGCCGGCCTCGGCCATACGCCGGGCAATGGTGAGGATTTCTTTCTGCGCGGTTTCCACGTCGCTGACCCGTACCGGCCCTTTGGCCTCCAGGTCGTCGCGCAGCAGCTCCGAAGCACGTTTGGACATGTTCTTGAAGATCTTGTCCTTGACCCGCTCGTCGGCGCCCTTGAGCGACACCACCAACACGTCGGAGGACACTTCGCGCAACAGCGCCTGGATGCCCCGGTCGTCGACATCGGCCAGGTTGTTGAAGACGAACATCAAGTCTTCGATCTGCTCCGACAGGTCGCTGTCGATTTCGCGGATCGCGTCCATCAGTGCACCTTCCACCGAGCTGTCGAGGAAGTTCATGATGTCGGCAGCACGCTTGATACCACCCAAGGTGGTGCGCGCGGCATTGGAGTTGCCCGAGAACTGCTTCTCGAGGATCTGGTTCAGCTCCTTCAGCGCCGCCGGCTGTACGGTGTTCAGCGATGACACGCGCAAGACGATGTCAAGGCGCACCTTGTGGTCGAAATTGCTCAGCACTTCACCGGCCTGGTCGGGGTCGAGGTAGGCGACGACGATGGCCTGGATCTGCGGGTGCTCGTAGCGGATTACGTCGGCAACGGCGCGCGGCTCCATCCACTTGAGGCTGTCCAGGCCGCTGGTGTTGCCACCGAGCAGGATGCGGTCGACCAGGCCGTTGGCCTTGTCCTCGCCCAGGGCCTGGTTGAGCATCTTGCGGATATAGGCATCGGAGCCCACGCCCAGGCTGGTTTGGTCGCCGACGATTTCGACGAACTCGCTCATCACCTGTTCGACCTGGTCACGGTGCACATTGCCCATCTGCGCCATGGCCACACCCACCCGTTGCACTTCCTTGGGCCCCATGTGCCGCAGCACCTGGGCGGCGTCGGTCTCGCCCAGCGAAAGCAGGAGGATCGCCGCCTTGTCGACGCGGCTCAGCTTGGCGGTAACGGCTCGGTTATCACTCATCGGCGTTGATCCACTCTTTCACGACCTGGGCAACGCGGCCCGGGTCTTCGGCCACCAGGCCTTTGATTGCGTTGAGCTGTGCCTCGTAACCCTCGCTCGGGCTAGGCAGCAGAATGCTTGTCGGGCCACCCAGACTGACGCGGTCGTTGGCCAGTTCGCCATCCAGACCCATCATGCCGCCCAGCTCCATGTCGCTGTCCGGGGCAGCCTGCTTGCCGCCCCCGGTAATGTTGTTCAGCACCGGTCGCAGCACACCGAACACCAGCACCAGGATGAACACCACGCCCAGCACCTGCTTGACGATATCCCAGAACCACGGCTGCTGGTAGAAGGCGATGTCGGCGATTTCCTCGCCACGGTCGGCGGCGAACGGCACGTTGATCACCGTCACGCTGTCGCCCCGGCTGGCATCGAAGCCGACGGCGTCCTGCACCAGGCGAGTAAAGCGCGCCAAGTCCTCCGCGCCCCATGGCGCTCGAGTGGCATCGCCAGTGGCCGGGTCGACCTTGACCTGGTCGTCCACCACCACCGCTACCGACAGGCGGGTCATGCGCCCCTGCTGCTGGCGAGTGTGGCTGATGGAACGGTCCAGCTCGAAGTTCTTGGTGCTTTGCTGACGTTTATCTGACGGGTATGGCGCGAGCATCGGCTGGCCGGTGGCCGGGTCCATGATCTGCTGGCCATTGGCATCCACCAGCGGCTGGCCAGGCTGAATGGCAGCAGCCGGGGTAGCCGCGCCACCGGTGGTCTGCGGTGCCGAAGCGGCGCCTGGCGGCTGGTTGCTCAGTGCGCCAGGCACGCCTTGCGGACCTTGGCTGCTGGCACGTTGCTCGTCAACCGACTGCTCGCTGCGCAACGCCGGCTGGTCGGGATTGAACTGTTCGGAGGTGGACTCGACCGCGCTGAAGTCAAGGTCGGCGGACACTTCAGCCTTGTAGCGGTCGTTGCCCAGCACCGGCTGCAGAATATTGTGCACGCGCTGGGTGAGCATGCTTTCCACCCGGCGGCTGTAGTCGAACTGCTTCCCGGCCTGGGTCAGCGCGGAATCCTGAATCTGATCGGACAGCAGGTTGCCCTTCTGGTCGACGACGGTGACCTGGGATTTGTCCAGTTCCGGCACGCTGGTGGCGACCAGGTTGACAATCGCCATCACCTGCCCGGCTTCCAGCGCGCGGCCTGGGTACAGCTCGACCAGTACCGAGGCGCTGGGCTTGCGTTCATCACGCACGAACACCGAGCTTTTCGGAATGGCCAGGTGCACGCGCGCGCCCTTGACGTTGTTGAGGCTGGAAATGGTACGGGCCAGTTCGCCTTCCAGGCTGCGGCGGTAACGGGTGGCTTCCATGAACTGGCTGGTGCCCAGGCCCTGCTCCTTGTCGAGCAGCTCGAAGCCGACATTGCCGTCGCTCGGCGCCACGCCGGCGGCTGCCAGTTTCAGGCGCGCACGGGAGAGGTCGTCGGCCTTGACCAGCAGGGCCCCCGAGTTGGGCTCCACGTTATAGGGGATGTCAGCAGCGGCCAGGGTGTCCATGACCTGCTTGGTGTCCATGCCCGACAGGCTGCCGTACAACGGACGGTAATCGGGCTGTTGCGACCACAACACCACGGCAAAGCCGATGGCCACGCTGGCCGCCAGGCCGACCAAGAGGCCGATCTGGCGCAGCATGGGCATCTGCGAGATATTTTCCAGAAACGCCATGCCAAACAGCGGCGGCTTGGCCGCTGGCGAGCCAGCCTTGGCGGGGGCGTTTTCGACGACTGCTTCAGCCATGGGTTACATCCGTCCTCAAACCGGCATCTGCATGATGTCCTGATACGCCTGGACCAGCTTGTTGCGTACCTGGGTCAAGGCTTGCATCGACACGCTGGCCTTTTGCGAAGCGATCATCACGTCAGTCAGGTCGACGCCGCTCTTGCCGATTTCGAACGCGTTGGCCAGCTGGGTCGAAGCCTGCTGCGTCTCATGCACCTTGCCGATGGCCTGGCCGAGCATGTCGGCGAAGGTACTTTGCCCTGGCGCCAGCTCGGGGGCGGCGGTTGCCTTGGGCAGCGACATGGCATCGGCCTGCATGGCCCGCATGTCCAACATCAGACGATTGAATTCAACACCTTGGCTCATGACCCTTCTCTCTCCTGCGGCCGCATTTTTTTGACAGTCATGCGGCGAATGACCTACGTAAAGCAACAAAGGTGCCAGCCTTGCCAATCAAATCCCATGTGAAACGTGCGCCGTGGGAGCGGGCACGCCCGCGAACACCGGCGCAGCCGGTGCCAGCCACCGCGCCGGATTCTTCGCGGGCCTGCCGCTCCAATAGAGGCCCAGTGGTGCTCAACCATTCAGTTGGGTGCCAGTCAGCCGAACAGACTGGCCTCGACGTCAAACCCGGCATCGCGCATCTGTGCCAGCTTGTAGCGCAACGTCCGCGGGCTGATGCCCAAGCGTTCGGCCGCCTCTTTGCGGCGGCCGCGCTCAGCACGCAGGGTGTCGATGATCATCTGATACTCGTGCCGACGCATGTCATCGCCCAGCCCGCCGGCTTCGGCCGCCACGTCAGGTGATGGCTCGATGCCATCTGACAATGGAATGGCGCCCGCCAGACAAAAATCCGCCGCCTCGATCACTCCACCCTGCTGCAGGATCAGCGCCCGCTGCAAAGCGTTGTCCAGCTCGCGAACGTTGCCCGGCCAGGCATAGGCCTGCAGGCAGGCCCGCGCCTGCGGCGACAGACGCACCGGGGCATGCTTCATCTTGACCACATGCCGCGCCAGCAGGCGCTCAGCCAGCTGCAGGATATCGCCCGGCCGCTCACGCAGCGGGCGCCAGGCCAGCGGAAACACTGACAGGCGGTAGTACAGGTCTTCGCGGAAGCGCCCCGCCGCCACTTCGCCGGCCAGGTCGCGGTTGGTGGTGGCCAGCACCCGAATGTCCAGGCTGATCGGCTTGCGCCCGCCTACCCGCTCCACCTCGCGCTCCTGCAGCACACGCAGCAGCTTGGCCTGCAAGGCCATGGGCATTTCCGAGATTTCGTCGAGCAGCAGAGTACCGCCTTCGGCCTGCTCGAACTTGCCAGCCTGAGCAGCGATAGCGCCGGTGAAGGCGCCCTTCTCGTGGCCGAACAGGGTGGCCTCAAGCATGTTGTCGGGGATCGCCGCGCAGTTGATGGCCACGAAGGGTTGCGTGGCACGCTGCGACTGCTGGTGAATGTAGCGCGCCAGCACTTCCTTGCCAGTACCGGACTCGCCGGAAATCAGCACGGTCGAGTCACTGCGCGCCACACGGGCCGCCAGTTCCAGCAACTGGCGACTGGCCGGCTCGCAGGCCACCGGCCCCTCATCGCCGGTGACCCGCCCGGCGGCATGCCGCTCCACGAGGCTGAGCAGCGCCTTGGGCTCGAACGGCTTGACCAGGTAGTCAGCGGCGCCTTGGCGCATGGCCTCGACCGCACGTTCGACAGCGGCATGCGCCGTCATCAACAGCACCGGCAACTGTGGTTGCTGGCGGCGCAGCTGGCTGAGCAACTGGTGCCCGTCCATGCCGGGCATGTTGACGTCACTGACCACCAGACTGAAAGCGTCGTCCACCACGGCCTCCAGCGCTTCTTCGGCACTGCCCACCGCCTGATAGGCGAAACCGCCGATTTCCAGGGTATCGCCCAGCGCCTGGCGCAATACGCGGTCATCCTCGACCAGCAGCACCTTGATTGCCATTACACCCCCTCCGCCAATTGCCCGTCGATCAATGGCAACTCTACCCGCACGCAGGTACCACGGCCGACTTTCGAGCGCAGGTTGATCGTACCCTGATGCGCACGCACCACCGCCTTGACCACGGCCAGGCCCAGGCCGGTACCGGTGGCTTTGGTGGTGAGGAACGGCTCGCCCAAACGGCCGAGCAAGCCTGCATCTATGCCGCTGCCGGCATCGCTGATGCACAGGTGCAAGCTACGTTCGCGGCGGTACAGGTGCACCTTCAGCCGTGCCGGGCCATCGCTGGCCTGCAGGGCATTTTCAATCAGGTTGAGCAAAGCGCCGACCAAGGTGTCGCGGTTGCACAGCAATTCACCCAGATGGCTGTCGCACTGCCAGCGCACGGCGTGCCCCTGCACATGCGCCTGGGCCGCCTGCTGCAGGGCCTGGAACAGCGCTTTAGGGGTCGCCCGATCCCCCAGTGGCAACTCGCCACGGGCAAACACCAGCATGTCGCGCACCTGGTGCTCCAGTTCGTGCAGGCGTTCCTTCAAGGTCGCTGCGAAACGCAGGCGGGTTTCCGCGCTCAGCGCTTGCTCGCTATCGGCCAGGTGGCTGGCATACAGCATGGCTGCCGACAGCGGTGTGCGGATCTGGTGGGCCAGCGAGGCAACCATGCGCCCCAAGGACGACAGGCGCTCGTGGCGAGCCAGTTGATCCTGGAGGCGACGGGTTTCAGTCAGGTCGTTGAGCAGCACCAACTGGCCAGGCTCGGCATCCAGCGAGCGGGTGGCGATGGACAGACGGCGACCGTCGCGCAGCGAGACTTCGTGGCCGTCGTCCTTGCGCGGAGCAAAACTACGGGCGATCACCTGGCGCCACAATTGGCCGATCAGAGGTTCGCCGAGCAACTCACAGGCGGCTGGGTTGGCTTCGCGCACCAGGCCTTGGCCGTCGATCACGATCACCCCACCGGGCAGCAAGTCCAGCAGATTTTGCAGGCGGTTGGCCAGGCGTTCCTTTTCGCTCAGTTCTTCGATGCGCTGGGCGCTGACCACCGCCAGCTCGCCCTTCAGTTCACTGACCCGGGCTTCGAGCAGGCTGTAGGACTGGCTCAGCTGGCTGGACACCTGATTGAACAGGGCAAAGGCTTGCGCGATACCCTGGCCGCTGTCCTGCGCGACCGGGGTTTGCCCCTGCTGATCGGGGGCTCGGGATACGTGGGCGGCCTGGGGCATCTTGCTCTCTCGCGTGGCTGACCGTCATAAAAACGGTGTGGTGCCAGCGGTGTAGCAATAGCCGTGCCGGAGATAGGGATTTGGGTTTGACGTGGGATTGCTTCAAGGCTGAGAAGTGTTCGCCTTGAGATTGGTTGTGCCTGGGAGATCGAGCGCCGCCCGCGCGGCGCATCGCGAGCTGCGCTCGCTCCTACGTTTGTTTCGGGCCAATCATTCCTGTGCCATTTGCGCGCGAACGCCTTGGCGCATGGCGCAATATCACATTGTACAAACAAGCATCGCGAGGTCCTACGCTTGTTTCGGGCCAATCATTCCTGTGGGATTTGTGCGCGAACGCCTTGGCGCATGTCGCGATTTCGCGTGGTACGGGCCAGGCGGCCGCGCGCGCCTGGCACAGGCGTTACTGGCCCGAAACAAACGTAGGAGCGAGCGCAGCTCGCGATGCGCCGCGCGGGCGGCGCTCGATCTGCGCCCAAACGCAAAACCCGAGACAAACACCCCGCCCAAACATCAATCTTCCGCCTGTTCCTCACCGCCCTGGCGGCTCATGCCGTACTTGCGCATTTTCTCGACCAGGGTGGTACGGCGAATACGCAAACGTTCAGCCGCGCGCGCAACGATACCGTTGGCATCGTCCAGAGCCTGCTGGATCAGCCCCTGCTCCAGGCTACCCAGGTAGTCCTTGAGGTCCAGGCCTTCGGGCGGCAGCATGGCGTGATTGCTGAAGTTTGGTGTGTGGCCATTGATCGCCACGCGCTCTTCAAGGTCGCTGCGCAGGCTGTCGACCATCTGCTCGTCTTCGTCATCGACGTAGCGGAATTTCTTTGGCAATTCCGACACGCCAATGACCCCGTACGGGTGCATGATCGCCATGCGCTCGACCAGGTTGGCCAGCTCGCGCACGTTGCCCGGCCAGCCATGACGACACAGCGACATGATCGAGGCGGAATTGAAGCGAATGGAACCACGCTTCTCGTGCTCCATGCGCGAAATCAGCTCGTTCATCAACAACGGGATGTCTTCCACGCGCTCACGCAGCGGTGCCATTTCGATGGGGAACACATTCAGGCGGTAGTACAGGTCTTCACGGAACGTGCCGTCCTCGATCATGTTTTCGAGGTTCTTGTGCGTCGCAGCGATGATGCGCACGTCGATGCTCTGGGTCTTGTTGCTACCCACACGCTCGAAGGTACGTTCCTGCAGCACACGCAGCAGTTTGACTTGCATTGGCAATGGCATGTCGCCGATTTCGTCGAGGAACAGGGTACCGCCGTTGGCCAGCTCGAAACGCCCGGCACGGCTGGTGATGGCCCCGGTAAAGGCCCCCTTCTCGTGGCCGAAGAGTTCGCTTTCCAGCAGCTCGGCCGGGATCGCACCACAATTGACTGGCACGAACGGCGCTTCGCGACGTTTGGAATGGTAGTGCAGGTTGCGGGCCACCACTTCCTTGCCGGTACCCGACTCGCCCAGGATCAGCACGCTGGCGTCGGTATCCGCCACTTGCTGCATCATCTGCCGTACGTGCTGGATGGCACGACTGGTGCCGACCAGGCTGCGGAACAGATTGGGCTCGCGCTGGCGACCGCGCTCGCGTGCCTGGTCATACATTTCGCGGTAGACCTGGGCACGGTGCAGCGAATCCAGCAGCTGGCTGTAGCTTGGCGGCATTTCCAGGTTGGAAAGCACCCGGCGGCGAAGGTCTTCCGGGAACTCCGCAGAAGAAATTTCACCTAAAAGCAGAACCGGAAGGAACTCATCCCAGGTAGCCACTGTCTTAAGCAAGCCAAGCAGATTGCCCGGAGCATTCACGGTGCCGATGAGCACGCACAGCACTTCGCGGCTCGAGGACAATGGCTCGACAACCTGCTGCCAGTCATGGCTGGCACATGCGAGGTTTTCTTCGCCGAGGAAGTTCAGCACCACCGCAAGGTCGCGGCGGCGCGCGCTGTCGTCATCGATCAGCAGAATCTTGGTTTCACGCCACATGCAATAGCAACTTCCCTAGTCATATCGGCGCCCTGCGGGGGCGTGCTCGACATCATTCCGACTGAATGGTCAGTGTTCGGACGTCTGAAATTCGAAAACAGCCACTAGTAAAGTCAAAAAACACCGATCAGTCAAATTAATGGCGCACGGCTTTTTGCAACAACGGTGGTCAGGTGAACAAATGGTATACCTTTGCCGCGTTCTTCGCCTGACGGATTTTCGTCATTTCATCGACCAAGGA
Source organism: Pseudomonas sp. YQ_5 (assembly GCF_043103305.1). Taxonomy (NCBI): domain Bacteria; kingdom Pseudomonadati; phylum Pseudomonadota; class Gammaproteobacteria; order Pseudomonadales; family Pseudomonadaceae; genus Pseudomonas; species Pseudomonas sp. YQ_5. The sequence goes on from NZ_JBICJS010000093.1 coordinate 48,303, forward strand.
TTGACGCTCACCACTTGCAACCTCGATTAGTTGGCGGTACACGACCATCAATTGCTCGAGACTGGCACTGACATCCGCCTCATTGCCTTTGGCTTCGGACACCATGTCACCGATGCGCAAGCGACATTCCAGGTCCAACTCCCCCACCGCTTCCCAGTCGCGGTCAGCCAGCGCTGCCAGCAGCATGTCCCGGGTCTGTTCGATTCGGGCGATTACTTCGCTCATGTCATGCTCCTTTATCAGGAAGCCGACGACTGATCGCCGATTGCATCCCAACCTTCCTTCACAGTGATCAGAAGGCGCGCGACCTCGTCGATGATGGTCGGGTCGCCTTTGACGTTGGCCTCGATCAAGCGACGGCTCATATACATGTACAAGCTGTCCAGCTCGGCCAGGCTTTCAGCATGGTTTTCCAGGTCCAGGCCTTCACGCAGGCCGCCGATGATGTCGATGGCCTTGCCGATGAGGATGCCCCTCTGCGCGATGTCGTTGCGAGCAATGGCACCCTTGGCCTGCGCCATGCGATCAAGGCCGCCCTGCATGAGCATCTGCACCAGGCGGTGCGGGCTGGCTTCGGAGGTCTGCGCTGCGCCGTTGACTTTCTGGTACTGCCGAAGGGCCAACATCGGGTTCATGGATCTGCCTCGTTGCTGCGGTAAAAATTTGCTTGTACCTGCTGTATCGCCTGTACGTCAAAAAACTTTAGGGGAAAAACAAAAAGCCCGGGGCGTCTCGCGGACGCCGCCGGGCTTTTGGCATGTTCAGCCGATCAGGATTTCTTGGCCTGGGCGTTGATCGCTTCGAAGATCGAGGTAATCTGGTCGGCCTGGGCTTTCATCTTGCCCAGGGCGGCGTCAAGGGCCACGTACTTCTTGGTCAGCGATTCGGTCAGGGACTCGGTGCGGCGATCAAGCGCGGCCTGCTGGTTGGCCAGTTCCGAGACCGCCTTGTCGAGGTTGGACTTGCGCGTGGCAAGGCTGCCATCGGTCTTGTTGTAAGGATCGATGGCATTGTTCATGCGCTCGAAGATGCCGTCGGTGCCGGTGAACAGCTCCTGCACCTCCGGGCCAAGCTTCTTGTCATTCATCGCTGAGCTGAACTTGCTGCTGTTGAATTCGAGCGTGCCATCTTTCTGGGTGTTGATACCCAACTGGCTCAGCGTGGTCAGCTGGTCGCCGGCCCCCACCTCACTCAGCACCTTGCGAATATCACCCAGCAGAGAGCGGGTGGTCGGGTCGTTGGTGAGCGGGCCGAGCACCAGCTTGTCATCGCTGTCACGACTGGTCGACGTCAGCGACGTGATCGCCTTCTGCAGCGTATTGTAGGCATCGACGAAGCTCTGGACCGACTTCTTCAGACCATCGTTGTCCGCCGCAACGGTGACCGCCGTCGGCGTACCAGTGGGAGCGCCGCTGGCCTTGGGGCTGACCCCGGTCAACTCCAGGGTCATGCCACTGATGGCGCTATCGAGCGTATTGGAGGCACTCTTGACCTTCAAGCCGTCGATGGTCAATTCGGCGTCCTGAGCCTTGGCAGTGATGAAGCCTGCACCGGTACCGGACATCTGCGTGGTGCCATCGATTGCCAGCTCGGCGATACCGCTCAGGGAGATGTCAGTCCCCGCCCCCGTGGTCGTAGAGCCGAGCACCAGGCGCGAGCCGCCTTCCTCGTTGATGATGTTGGCGGAAATGCCGTTGGCACTCATTTCCTTGTTGATCTGGTCGCGCACACTTTGCAGCGTCGCGCCGCTGGGCACGTCCAGGTTGTAGGTCTTGCCGTTCTGGCTGATGGTAAGCTGGCCAGCAGTGATCGGGCTGGTAGCACCACCACTGAACTGCTGGCTGGCCACTTTCGAGCCGGTGGCCAGCTTGTCCACCACGATGTCATAGCTACCCGCTACCGCTGAGTTGCTCGACTTGATCTTGACCACCGACTCGTTGGCCGAGGTCGCTGCATAGGCGTTGAAAGACGGCGCATCCTTGTCGTTGAGCGCCTTCATGGCATCCTGGAATGCCGTGAGGGCACTGCGCAGCGAGCCAATACCCGAAATCATCGCAGTGTTATTGCTGGTTTGCCGAGTGATCTGCGCCTGCTTGGCGGATGTATCGGCTTTGACCAATGCGGTCACGATCTCGGTAATGTTGAGACCAGAACCCAGGCCTGTACTGGAAGTAATCGGGCTTGCCATGCTGTAGTCCCTCTCATCAACGCGTCAGCCCGCTCCTGCGGGACCGACATGCATCACTTCATTTGGTGTTCGCCGCCGATCATACCTTGGCGTCGAACAGAACACTTTTGACATCGCTCAGGCTGTGAGCGATCCGCAGGGCCTCTTCCGAGGGCAACTGGCGAATCAGTTCACCACTGTCGGTAGCGATGACCTTGACCACGATCTTGCCGGATTCTTCATCCGTGGAAAATTCCAGATTGCGCTGCGATGCCTTCAGGAACTTTTCGATCTCCGAAACGGCATGTTTGACCTTGTCGGCATCGTGCTCCGCCTTTGGGTCTTTCTTGTCGTCTTCGGGCTTTACGTTTTCTGTCGACCGGGCTACCGGTTTTTCGGCAACCTGCTCGGCCGGACGTGCGGCCGGATAAGACAGGTTCAGCTTGACGCTCATGTCCATGCCCACCACCTCGCAATGAAAAGGCGGGGAAGTGCCTTACCAGCACTTCCCCGCCAGCAACCAGGCAGATTAGCCCAGCAGCTTCAGTACTGCCGATGGCAGCTGGTTGGCCTGAGCCAGAACCGAGGTGGAAGCTTGCTGCAGAGTCTGCTGCTTGGTCAGCTGGGCAGTTTCAGCAGCGAAGTCGGTATCCTGTACACGACCACGAGCAGCTTCGGCGTTTTCGTTGATGTTTTGCAGGTTGTTGATGGTGCTGGTCAGACGGTTCTGCGCGGCACCCAAGTCAGCACGGTTGCTGTTGATGGTTTGCAGAGCGGCGTCGATGGCCGAAACAGCAGCGCTGAAGTTGGCTTCGGCGGTGGTGGTGTCGGAACCCTGGATGTTGATCGAGGAAGTAACGCCCAGGTCCGAAGCGGTGAACTTGGCGCTCAGGTCGATGGTGATCTGGTTGGCGGAACCGGTGTTGGAGCCAACCTGGAAGGTCATGACCGAAGCCGAACCGTCCAGCAGGTTTTTGCCGTTCAGCTGGGTGCTGTTGGCAATACGGGTCAGTTCCGAAGCCATCGACTGGAATTCTTTGTCCAGAGCGACGCGGTCGTTGGTGCTGTTCGAGTCGTTTCGGGACTGAACGGCCAGTTCACGCATACGCTGCAGGATGTTGGTCTGCTCTTGCATCGCGCCTTCAGCGGTCTGGGCGATGGAGATACCGTCGTTGGCGTTTTTGATAGCCATGGTCTGACCACGGATCTGCGAGGTCATGCGGGTAGCGATCTGCAGGCCGGCGGCGTCGTCTTTGGCGCTGTTGATTTTCAGGCCGGAGGACAGACGGGTCATCGAGGTGCTCAGTGCATCGGAAGCACGGTTCAGGTTCTTCTGAACGCCCAGAGAGGTGGTGTTGGTGTTAACAGTCAAAGCCATGACGAATTCCTCGTTGGATTGGGTACTACGGCTTCCGGCCTTGGCAATTCGCCGGGTGTGGCACAGAGAACCTTCGTACTATTTATCGTCGTCAGGGCAGTTTGCTTTAGGGTGATTTCTCACTTTTTTTGCTGGCATCCGGCCACCTCAATGAAATCAAGGGTTTGACGCCAGAAAAGCATCACCAAAAATGAAAGAAGCGCAGCCCGGGGACGGGCTGCGCTTCTTTGTTCATCCGGCGCTCAGTCAGCCGTTGCGCTCGATGATCGCCGAGCCCCAGGACAGGCCGACGCCGAAGCCACTGAGTGCAACGCGTTGGTGCTGCGAGTTGAGCACATGCTTTTCCAGCAGCAACGGAATGCTCGACGACACGGTATTACCGGTCTCGACCATGTCCTTGACGAATTTCTGCTTGTGCGCTCCCTCGTCAAAACGCGCGGACACGGCATCGACGATCGCCGCGCTGCCCTGATGCAGGCAGTACAGGTCGATATCCTCGGCACGCAGCTGGCTGGCCTCAAGCAATTGTTGCAGGTGCGCAGGCACCTTGACCAAGGCGAAGTTGTAGACCTGACGGCCATTCATGAAGAACTTGCCGTCGGTCGTGCGCAGGTGCTCGGCACCTGCACCGTCGCTGCCGAACAGCGATTTGCCGAGCTGCCAGACCGCATCCTCGCCCATCCAGGTCGCGGTGGCGGCGTCGCCGAACAGCATGGTGGTGTTGCGATCTTCGGGATCGACGATCTTCGAATACGGGTCGGCGGTGATCAGCAGGCCGTTTTTCAACCCGGTCGCCTCCATGAAGCCTTTCATGGCATAAAGACCGTAAACGTAGCCGGAGCAGCCCAGCGAGATATCAAACGCTGCAACCTGGGTGCTCAGGCCGAGCTTTTGCTGAACGATGGCAGCAGTGTGCGGCAAGCCTTCGCCGTCACCGTTCTGGGTGACGACTATCACGGCATCAATGGATGCAGGATCGAGCTCAGGATTAGCAGCAAACAAGTTTTTCGCTGCTTCCACGCAAAGATCAGAGGTTTCCTGAGTGGTTCCCTTGCGCGGCAAGAAAGTCGAACCGATCTTGCCAAAGATAAAATCCTGATCTTTGCCAAATTTTGCGCCCTGTGCGTAATTGTCGACACCTTCGACAGGTACGAAACTGGCGATGCTTTTGATGCCAATCATTGTGGCTTCCCGATAGATATGGCGAAAATTCGCGGGCTTGTGCGCCAGGGTCAGGATCTCGCGTGACGAGACGACGTGATTGCCCGCAGACTCGATAGCTTAGAGATGCACGTTTCGACTGCCAAGTCACGGTTATGTATACGATCAGGCAATTGCTCGACAAGATCAATGCCTTCGCGCGCAGCCGCGACCCGCGAGCACGGCCGGGTACCCACATTGCGCGGGCTCCCGGCCTTACCTCAGCACCTCAGACGAGCCAGGCCTGGCGCCAGGCTTCCAGGCGCTCCCCCTCGAGCAGCCAGTTCGAGCGAACGGCATTCTGCAGCGCATCACCCAGCGCAGCCGAGGCGTCACGATCTTCCAGGTGCAGACGAATGGCGCGCAGCCAGTCAGCCGGCTGGTTATCCACTTTCGACAACGGCAAGCTACCTGCACCAGCGAAACCGGCCACACGACTGCAGATGACGGGATGAGCGCAAGCGGCGTGCTGCAGCACCCGCAGATCGGCCGAGCACGCATTACCCAGGGTATCGGCCATGGGCACCAGCGCCAAATCCAGATTCAGCGCGGCGAGCGTAATGCCCAAGCGCTCGAACGGGACCGGTGGATGCTGCTCGCTGACATACGGCCTCAAAGCCTGCGGGCAATCACCCAGGACCACCCAGTCGACCTCCTGGGCCATGGCTGGTACGACCTCGGCCAACAGGCCCGCATCCTTGTTGCCAATCCAGCCCAGACGCGGCCTGGTCGCCGCACCACGCAAGCCTTGCAGCTGCCCCCAGGTGGCAGGTAATGCACTCTCGAGCAGGCGAACGTCGTCATGTTGCCCTAGCAGCATCTCTGCCAACGTCGGGCTGGCCACGACCACCCTGTCTGCCTGCATCAGGCCGTAATTCAGGCGCTGCAGCAACTCTTCGCCCCCCATGCCCGCAGCAAGCCCCATTTCTGCGACATAGCCGTCCAGGTCATACACCTTGAAGGCCTCGGAGAACGCGCGCAGACGACGCAAAGTCAGCAGGCCAGCGTCTGCCAGCGGGCGCTGCAGGACGATGGTCGAGGGCGCGTAACGCTGAATGTCGACCAGGGTGAGCACCCCAGTGGTCACCGAGCCATCGATTGCGCCGGTATTTCGCAACGCCATGAGCGGCTGTATCACACGTGCCTGGCCGGCCGCTTGCTGGTCCGCCGCAAAAGCCAGCACCGTCGGGACGATACCATGCAGCGGCCGCCAGCACAGGCCATTATCCTGTCGCGCATAACTATGGCCGGCCAGGAGCGACAGGTTGGCATTGTAGGAGGGATCACTGGCCAGTTGCGGCAACCAGCGAGCGTAGAGTGCCTCCTCCTGTTCGGCGCTTACCACAGCGGCTGCTGCCGCTTCCAGCTGCAGCCTGGCGCGTGGCGTCCAGACATTGAGGTAGCCGGCCTGCTGCAAACGCAGGCACAGATCGACTGCAACCCACGGTTCCAGCAACGGATCGACAGTGAAGCCACCCAGGTCGAGGAAGGTTGCGCGCCGAACCATCAGGCAATGATCACCCACTGCTACGCCGTTGCGCTCGATCATCAGCGCCGCCAGCTCACCCTCCTCGCCAGTCGCCCGCCCGGTGTAGGCCGGGCCCACGCTTCCGCCCTGACCGAGCACCAGGCCAGCCTGCCGGACCACACCGTCGACGCTCGACATCAAGCCGCCCACGGCTCCAACCTCAGGACGCTGCGCATGGTTGAGCAAGGCCTGCAACCAGTCACCGTCACTGACCATGGCGACTGCATCCAGCCAGACCAGGAATTCGCCCTGTGCTTCTTGCGCTGCGGCGTTGCACATGGCGGCGCGTGTCTGTCCGGCCATGAAACGCAGCACATGGATCCGTCCCTGGCCTACCTGGCACAGCATTTCCAGCCACTGCAGCATCAGCTGGTCGTCATTGCCCGGCTCGACCAGCAGCACTTCATGCTCGATAGCCGTGGTATAGGCTAGCAACTGCTCCACGCAGCGCTGCAACCGCGACAGGTCGCCATCGATATAGATCAGGATGCTCACCGAAGTCGGCTGCTGGTGCCCATAGTCGATTTCATAGCGATTCGGCGCCTGCGTGGTCGGCCGGACCTGTGCGTGCGGATAGCCACGCTCCAGCAGGTGTGCCTGGATGACCGAGCGTTCGTCATCGCAGGTCAGTGGCTGTTCCAGGTTGGCGATCAACAGCGGCTCGCTGACATGGCCTACTACCCCAAGGCCATGATCGGCAATCAGGCGCAACTGGTATGCCAGCTCGAATGCGCGCCCTGATGCCGGGTCGAACCCGCCCTGATGCAGCAGCGCACGCGTGTCATACAACCAGTGCCGCGACAAGGCGGCTGGATGGGCGAGCAACATATCCAGGTTGAGGTCCGGGCGCAGGCGCCCTTCGACAGTGTCACCGGCGCCACGAACGGCCTCATCGGCAAATACCGCCAGGCAGGTTTCCGGGGCCTGCGCCAGATCGAGCGCCACCACCAGCAGGCCGCTGGCGGTAAACTGCACGCCAGCATCGACTACCATGCACCACTCGCACGGGCTGTTTTCGAGCGCGCTATGGATGGAGGGTAGCGGCGCCCGGGTGTCAGCCGAGAGCCACTGTACGTTCGGCCGGCGGGGTTCCTGCGCGCCCAGAACACACACCTGGATGCGTTGGTACAGCACATCGTCGAGGCTGCCCAGAGTACGCGCCAAGGCGGCGGGGTCACCATGATCCAGCACCAGCACGGCAACCGAAGGCGCACCGGGTGCAGCCAGACGCTCCTGCATCAATTGCAACTGTTGCGGCAACGGGTACCGCTGGCGCAGCCATCTCAGCATGCCGGCACGGTTGCCGGCGGACTCGCGACGGGCCGCCAACTGCGTCTTGGCAATGAACACCTCAAGGTGCTGCCAGAACGGTGCAGTCTTTTCCACGTAGCGCTGCAGGGCACCCTCGAGGCCGGCACTGGCGCGCGCCAACGCGTGCGGCTGGTCGAGCATCGCAAAGCCGTGGCTGCCGATGAAGCTGGCTTCAAGAAACGACTGATCAATCCCGTACCCCGGAATGAAAATCACCGGGCAGCCGCACAGAACGGCGATCACGCAGGTCATCGACCACTCATGGGTGTAGAGCACTTCGGCCTTGCGCAGCAACACCGCCAGTTCAGGTAACGACAGGGCGTTGGCCATGCTAAGCAGGCGGATATCGCCAGGCAACTGTGAGTAGTCGATCTGCTCCAGAGGGTGGCGGTTCTGGTAAAGGTACTTGCCCTCACGCGCGCTACCCGGTGCCGGCGCGCTGAACAGCTCGACATCGATGGTCGGCAGGCACAACAGGTCGCCGTCCGGGTAGCCATGCCGCGCGGCGATCAGGGCGCCGGAATAGAACAACAGGTCACTGCCCGCTGCCTGCATGCTTTGGCCGGTCAGGAAACCCTCGAAGTTCAGCAGGAAACGCGCCACAACATCGCAGCCAAGCGGATTGCCAACCACCACTTCCGGATAGACAGCGATGGGTACCTTACCTTCATCCTGGTGCCGCTTCTGGGTCCGAGGGTCCAGTAGCGGCGTCTTGAGGTTCGGGTTGACCACCTGGCCACCGCAGATGTATGCCTCGCGCCCGTTCAGATTGAGCACATGGCAGAGGTAATGCAGGGACGCGACGCCCGACGAGGTTTCCCGGTAGTCCGGCGCCAGTATGTAATACGGATGCTCCGGCTTGGCATACATAAGGCGCAAGCGCATCAGCGCCTGGTCGAGCGATTGGGCGTCAACCCGGGCAGAATTGGGCATCGCTTGGAAACTCCAGAATCAGGAAATACAACGGCAAGCCGGCCTCAAACAGCGCGGGACTCGGCAAAGAATTGGGCGACTGCGGCACATACTTGGGCGACTTGGCGAGCGCTCATGTCGGAATACAGCGGCAAGCGCACCAGACGCTGGGCTACATCACAGGTCACCGGCAGTTCTCCGACGCTGCGCGAATAACGAAGGCCGGCAGGCGAATCGTGCAGCGGTACATAATGAAACACCGCGTGAATATCCCGCTCGCGCAGGAACCGGATCAGCTCACTACGTTCGTGGTTGTTGCGCATCAGCAGGTAGAAGATGTGCGCATTGGCTGGCCGCCCCCCTGGCGTGCGCGGCAGTTGGAAGTACCCATCGGCTTCCAGTGCCTGCAGCTGGTTGTAGTAAGCCTCGTACAGGCCACGCCGATGAGCGTTGATGCTTTCGCCCTGCTCCAGCTGGGCATACAGGAAAGCGGCCGTCAGCTCGCTGGGCAAGAACGAAGACCCGACATCGACCCAGGTGTACTTGCTGACTTCACCGCGGGCAAACGCCTTACGGTTGGTACCCTTCTGCCAGATGATCTCGGCGCGCTCGATCAGTTTCGGGTCATTGATCAGCAATGCCCCTCCCTCACCACTGATAACATTCTTGGTCTCATGGAAACTCAGGCAGCCGAGGTGGCCGATGGTACCCAGGGCCCTGGTCTTCTCACGGGCAAGAATTGCCTGGGCGGCGTCCTCGATGAGCATCAGGCCGTAACGGTTGCAGATACGCAACAGCGCATCCATGTCACAGGGCTGCCCCGCATAATGCACGGCCACGACCGCCTTGGTCTTCTCGGTGATTGCGGCTTCGACCAGACGCTCATCAAGGTTGAGGCTGTCCGGACGAATATCCACGAACACCGGCACTGCACCACGCAGCACGAAGGCGTTGGCGGTGGAGACGAACGTGAATGACGGCATGATGACCTCATCCCCCGGCCCGACATCGGCAAGGATCGCCGCCATCTCCAGCGCTGCAGTGCATGAATGGGCTAGCAGCGCTTTTGGGCAGCCCAGGTTGTCCTCCAGCCATTGCTGGCACATCTGGGTGAACTGCCCGTCGCCAGCGATGCCGCCGTTCATCACCGCTTGGGCGATGTAGAACAACTCCTTGCCAACGACAAAAGGTTTGTTGAAGGGTATTACCTGTTTGCTCACGTTCGTATTCTCCAGCCCGTGCCTCAGGTGAAATCGCTCAGCGGCAGGTAGCCACCGATCAGCGCATCGATAAACTCGACCTGTACTGCCTGCTCCATGCCATTACGGGTAAAGAAATCTCGGGCACGCTGGTAGTAATACTGTTCAAGCGCCTGGTCGGCATCGGTATGTCCCGCGTCGAAACCATGCTGGGAAAGCGCCGAGCATTTGACTGCTGCGTATTTGCGACAACACACCTCGACCGACTGATCGAGCATTGCCCGTCGCTGTGGCCGGGTGTGTGCGAAATACGCGCTTGCCTGTGGCGAAAGAAGCTGCCCCTGCACCAGCGCTGCCAAGTTGTCCGCCAACCACGGCGCGAAATGGTAGCCGTCGCGCCGCGTGCCGGTTGCGATGAACGTATTGTCGTTGAGCTGACCAATGACCGGATAACCATCGAGGCTCACCGGTCGATAGCCAAAGTTGTACCGCACGAAGCCACTGGCGCGGTGCATCTGATTGACCTGATTGATCGCACCATTGATCAGTGCTGCCACCGACTCTGCGCGCGGTACCTGCTCGTCAACCGTAGTAATCAGGTTTGTCGCACCGACCACGAAAAGATCGTCCCGGTAAGGCGCATGGTAGATGCCACAGGCGCCACCACGGTTGGGTGTGCGAAGCACGTATCGGCCCTGGATACTCTGGTTTTTCAATACCACGGTAGCGCCGACGCCATTGATCACCCGAATGCAGTCGTCCTCTGCCCACAGCCGGGTTGCCATGCTGCCATTGGCCAGCACCACGCGCTCTGCGGCCAGCACACGGCCATCGGCCAGGCGCGCGCCACAGGTGCGGCCGCCGACCTTGTCCAGCGACTCCACTACCCCCTCGACAAAACGCACGCCGCGCCTGGCCAACGTCTGCTGCAGGGCATGCACTACCCCGTCCGGGTTGACCACACCCTCTCGAGGTAGGAACAAGGCGTTGCGGCTGCGATAGCCCGAAGCCGGCGAGTATGCAGGCTCTAGCGTCGGCTCGATCCGCTCGTGGGGTTCCGCGAATTCTTCGAGATAGCCGGCAATGGCATCGAAGGCCTGGTCTTCGAACGCGTTGGAAGCGTTGTTGTTGACCAGCACGGTGCCTAGCCGATAGTGCTCGGCGGGGATTTCGAATTCTTCGACGAACGCCGCCCACAGCCGTGCGGAAGCCTGGCTGAGTTCGAACTTGAGGCGATCGCGCGGCTGGTCCAGTGCACCCGGCTCAAGTTCGGCGAACGAATTGAGCATGGCGGCGGCGGCCATCGACGCACTGTAGGGTCGCGATATCGGGCCCACCACAGTAATGCGCTCGGCCGGTACCGAACGGGAAAGACCTGCAGCGATCGCCAGGCCAACCATACCGTTACCAATGATTAGAAACATGGCTCGCCCCCCTTACAGCAACTTGACGATGCACAGGGACGGGTATGTCTGCGAGCGCTTGATCTCATGACGTACCTTGCCCAGCACTTCGGCCACATAGGCGTAGCCCTCGCCCGGCAGGAAGTCACGCTGCAACTGGAAGAACGCCAGCTGCGAACCCGGTACGCAGCGCGGCAGAATCTGCTCCAGGGCAAAGCGGGTCGGCCCTTCCAGGTTCATGTCGAAGAAGGCCAGCGCCACAAGCAGATTGCGGTTTTCCTCAATGAAACGCGGCAAGGTATCCTTGATGTCGCCCTCGACCACCTGGTGGCCGCTGGAAACCTGCGGCAGCGCATTGATGCTTTCATGCACAGCGAGCAAATGGCGCAGGTAATCGGCATAGCCGCTACCAGTATCGTAACAACCGTCCTGGAAATGCTCGTTGTCGACCTTGCTGTCGCTGGCGTGGGACTTGTAGCCGGCGAAGGTATCGAACGCCGCTACCCGACGCTGCTTGTTGAAAGGCTCGAAGATGGCACGCAGGTTTTCGCATAGCACCGCGTTCTGACCACGCCAGGTACCGAAATCCAGCACCGAACCAGGCAGCGGGACAATCTCGCGATACAGGTCGGAAATCGCCAACATCCGTGCAAGGGAAGCCGAACGGATGAACAGGCCGAGATTGCGCTCTTTCTCGGCATCATCGAGCGGCGCGTTGGCGAAGGACTGCCAAAGGCGCTCACGCGCTTCAAGTTGGCTGTCGCTGGATTGGGTGACGGAAGTAGAGCCTTTCTTGAGCATGGATGTCTCCAGGAAACAGGGAAGTCGAATGGCAGGTCACGGGGCCTTGCGCACGAGCAGGGTGAATTCGTACAAGCCATAGTCATGCAAGAGTGCCACCTGCCTGGAGTAGGTTCTTTTGCACAGGTCAAAGTAAAAGCACGGATCGCCGTAATACAGGTAGTCACGCATGAAGGGCGCATCGGAGTAACTGGTCAGGCAGTTGAACGCGAAGCCTTTGATAGAGCAGGCATCCATACTGCGAAGCACCTCGGCAATATAGTTTTCCCAGGCTTCACGCGGAGTCTGCTGTGAAACGTTAAAAATGCCGCTGGCCACCGCGTAGTCCGCCGTTCGGCTGGACCGCTCAGCGACCTCGAAGCTCGTGGACGGGTCCGCCCCGTGCCTGGCGCGGGCCGACGCGATCATTTCGGCTGACAGGTCATAGCCGTGGTAGTCCACCGCCGCGCCGCGTTCGCGCAACCACTCCAGCAATGCGCCGTAGCCGCAACCAACATCGACCAGGCTAAAACCTTGCTGCCACTCCTGCTGCGGGACCAGCTTGAGCAGCTGTTCAAAGCGCAGATGTTGGGAAGCGCTACCGTTCCAGTCAACCCCTTCCGGGGTGGCCCCATGTTCGCGAATACGCGAGGAGTAGTACTGTTCCACTTCGCGCAGAATGGTAGTGCTCATGGTCGCCGCTCCAGGAAGGCAGGCGCGTCAGCGCCAGTATTGAACAACAGGTCGATGACACTCAGCGCGTGCTGGAAACCGCCGTATAACTGCGGGTACTCGGGGTAGCCGGCATAGTCCATGTACGACAGACCGAGTCCGGCAGCAGCAAATGCGGCCTCGTCCAGATAACAGCTTGCTGCCGGCCCCGACAGGTAGTGCGTGCCACCAACGGCCTGGCATAACTGGATCAGCCGTTCGTTCTTGCCGGTTGCCTGCCCCAGCTCTTCGGCGCGAAACAGCGGCGTGTAGATGTTCAGCAGCGGACACAGACCGGCGATGAACAGATGGTTGATACGGGAAAGATGAGTGAGCGCTGCGGCCTGCTCGAAGAGCGCCCTGATCGGCCCCTCCATCTGTTCGAAGCAAGCCGCGCGGCGGTAGCTCATCTCAATGGTTTTCCAGTGCGCCTGCGCCCAACCCGGCTCGCTGACCTGCACTTCGTTGATCAACTGCTCGTAGCGTCCCTTGTTCCTCACCGGTATGCTCAGCCAGTGCTCACCCTGTGCAGTCTTTATCTTGTTGCGATTACGCCAGTCTCGGCGCGTGTACTGGACATCGTCGAACAGAATGAACGCGTCGACGCTGCCGATCAGGTCGAAATACCCTTTCCATGGAATGTAATTGGACTGCAACACAGCCACTTTCTTTTGCATCCACGACCTCGTTCACACCGCGTGAAGCCAGGCGTCAGCCTGTCAATTAATTGCCGCCAGGCGAAAAAAACCGGGCATCTGCCCGGCTTTTGCAATTCCCGCGCCAGCTACTTGAACGGGACGAGCCAAGCGGCTTCGGCGTGCCCCCCCTGGCCGTCAGTAGCAACTTCGCGGGTGAAGGCGCCAGGCCATTTCGCCAGCAATTGCTGAACAGCCTCAGGAGCCAGAGCAGCAGGGCCCTCGATCGCCAACTGCGCCTGCGGTGCAAGCACCACGAGGCTGCCAGCAGCTGCCACAGTGAGGCACAAGTCGACATCTGCCGCCAGCACCGCCTGCATCCCACCACACTGTTCGAACACGCTTGCGCGCACCATCAGGCAATCCCCCGATACCGCTCGGCAGCCACGCACGACGCCAGACCAGCAACCATGGCTGCCCGGTACCCCCGCCCAGGGCGTGTGCACCCGCGGCCCGGCAAGCAAATCGTATCCGGCATGGGCGAGACCGCCATCACTGTCGACCAGGCGCGCGCCGACAACCCCGACCTCGGGCCGTTGCGCCTGGTTGAGCAGCGCCTCAATCCAGGCCGGGGTGACCACCTGGCAGCGTTCACTCAGCAACACCAGGTATTCACCACGCGCCTGCATGGCTGCCTGGTTGAACGGATTCTCCGCTGCCTCGGCAGTCACCAGACGTACGCGGCCAGCGAACGGCTGAAGCGCTTCGGACAACAAATCGTGTTGATCCTGAGCGCAGGCAAGCACGACTTCGTAGCGGGGATAGCGAGTGCGCTGGAACAGACTGGTCAGGCTGCGTTCAAGCGCGGATCGATTGCCCTCATAGACCATCAATACGCTGACCAATGGCGTCGAGCCGTGTCGAAAATCGATGACCAACCCGGCAGCACCCTGTTCGCTCGCCTGCCCCCGATAGCCCAGCCGCTTCAGGTGGCGGTCGAGAATTTCCAGCGCCTCGGCAGGCATCGATTCCGATGCCTGACTGCCGATTACCAGATACTCATCCATGTGAGCCATACCGCCGACACCCCGCTCCTCCACCAGACGCAGCAGCAAGTCGTACTCGAGCGCATGGCCGAGGCGGCTGTCGAAGCCCCCCAGATCAAGCACGACCTGTCGGCGCAGCAGCCAGTGACGAGACATCAGGCCCGGCTGGCTGCGCAGCACATCCAGATCGCTGCCGGGACGCATGATGCCCAGCAGACGGCCGTCGGCATCACGCTGCACCTCATCGGCACAGATCACATCGCAGGCCGGCGACTCGCTCAGCTCCAGCTGCAAGCGTAACAAGCCACCGTTGGCGAGCACATCGCCCGCCTGCAACAGCATCAGCCATTCGCTCTGCACCTGGCGCACAGCCTGATTCAGGTGCGACACCCAGTTACTTGGCTCGACCTGAATGAAATGCAAGGTATCCCGCGCCGTGGTGATGGCTGGCGGTTTACCGGCCTTGAGCACCACCAGTTTGAAATTGCGCAGACCTGTGGCCAGCAGACTGTCGAAAGTCGCCTGCAAGGCAAGGTCATCATCCTCGAGGTCCACCACCATGAAGGCAATCTGTGGGCCTGGCCGCCTGGCCAGTTGCGCAAGCACGCGCTGACGCACCGCCGCCGTCGGTGTCGCCGCCGCCAGCGCCTGTAAAAGCTGGCCCGAGCCGGTGGTCGCGAGCCACCCAGGCACATCCTGGCCGGGAACGCCGTCGAGGTGCTCCAGCCAGGCACTCAACTCACGCACCTTTTCCGCATGCTCCTCGCCCTTGAGAGTCGCGAGCAGGCGTTGGCAGACGTCCCGGGTAAACAAGCCCAGCGCCAGCGCCTGCCAGTAGCGTTGCTGCAAAGTCTCGGTGGTGTCGTTGGGGTGCACTTCGAGCAGTTCCCGCTGACGAACCCAGGTGCCCTCCAGCGCATGACGGTGCTCACGCCCTGTCGGCCAGGCATGACAGAGGAATTCAAGCTCGGTCAGGCGCTGGAACAGGGTGTTCTGATAGTACGGCATCTCCACATACTGCCGGGGTTCGAACTGCCGGTCCGGGTCGGCAATCACGCTGGTCCAGCGAGAGGTGAACAGCAGCGGCGGCTCGCCTGCATCATAGCTGCCACGCACCAGGCGATTGAGCACAACGAAGGCGGATTCGTCGGCGAACACACCCGCGCGTTGCGCATCCCATGCGCGCAACAGGCGTACGGTACGCGCCAACTGTTCTTCCCGGGCAACTGCCGACACACTGCGCGGCGCCAGCTCACAGATCACGTCGGTCTGGTCCAGCTGGATGAATTGCCCTTCAGCCAGCAACGCCAACGACAGCGCCACACGCCAGCCGGCGAAATCCAGATCCTCGGGCAGACTGGCAAGTGCCGCACGCATCCCTTCGACCCTGACCACGGCGCGCCAGGCCGGCTGGTTGGACAGGGCATGCACGCGCATGCGCGCCAGCACGCTCTCGCCCTCCAGCAGTGGGAACGGATGGCCTATCTTGTAATAGGCTACCTGGCTGTTGCCCGGGGCATACCCCAAAGCGTAGCCTTGGGCTGCCAGCGCCGCAGGGTTGGCGCTCAGGCTGGCGGCAGCGCTGTCCAGCGCCGGAGCCTGCACGAAGTCTGCATCCAGGGTCAGACTGACCAGCGGCGTCGCCACCTGCTGCAGCGCCTGCTCCAGGCGCGCACTGCACAACGCCGAAGGGCTGTGCCCTTCAAGCGCATCCAATGCCAGGCAGGCAATGCCAGCCTGACGATAATAATGCAGTGCCCGTTCACGATGAGCGGCTTGGTCGTGGCCAAGCAACAGTACCGTGACGTCACTGCGCGATCCGTTTGCGATTTCGACCATAAAGCACCTTTGAAGGGAGAGTTGGGCGCCCGCTCGCAACGAACGCAAAAAATGAATCAGTCCGCCAACCAGGCGTTGGCCCACTGCTGCAGATGCTGTGGCATCAGCACGTAGTCACGCAGTACCACTTCGCGCAGGGCATCACCCTGGCGGTAGCTGGCCTGGGGGTCGGCCAGGTGCATGCGAATCGCATCCAGCCACTGTTCGGACGTGTTGTTGCGCACCCGCGTGCACGGCAGGTAGCCGTCATAGGCCTTGGTATCGGTGCAGATCACCGGGAAGCCGCACGCGCCATATTCAAGCAGGCGCAAGTTGCTCTTGCAGTCGTTGAACAGGTTCTGTTCGAGCGGTGCCAGTGCCAGGTCGAGGTTGAGGCTGGCCAACTTCTGCGGGTACAACGCCAAGGGCACGCCTTTGTGAAATTCCTTCACGTAAGGCCGCAACGCATCCGGGCACATGCCGAAGAACACCCAGTCGACCTCGTCGGCCAGGGCCTTGATGACGTCCAGCAACAGCTCCAGATCGCCACGGTGGCTGGTGCCCCCGGCCCAGCCCACGCGCGGCCGCGCGCTAGTCTGACGCTCGCTGGCCAGCCCGGCCCACAGGGGGGCGGCTAGCATGTTGGGGACTACCCGGATATCGTGGTGCATGCCCGACAAGGCATCGGCTAGCGGCTGGGTCGACACAACCACCCGGTCACACAGGGCAATACCTTGGGTGACCAGCTCACGCATGTTGGCCGGCATGTTCCGCGCATGGGCGTTCTTTTTCGGCACGTCGATGATGTAGTCGTCGATCTCGTAGATGCGCCGGGCGTTCGACAGGCGCTTGAAGCGCGTGATTTCATCGATCGAGTTGCTCGTGTAGCGGCACTGCAAGATCATCACGTCGGGCTTCTCACGCTCGATCACGATCATCTCGGGTGTACTGAAATCAAGCCGCCCCTGTATCCAGCCCGCGCGCTCCAGCTCGGTGAACGGCTGTGCCACCCGGTAGTGACCAACCGCCGAGGTGTTGATCGGCAGCGCCAACACCGACGGCAGCACACGGCTGATGAACGGGTCCCAGCCACGACGCTGTCCGGCATCAAGGTTGAAGCTCGCCATCTTCAGGCTCAGGTTGCGGTTGTAGGCAGGGTCACGGGCAACCTTGTCCAACCAGCGTTCATGGAAGATGTCCTTGTCCAGCACCTTGCGCTTGCTGTCGGTCCGCGCGTCGCGAGTGGAGGCGAAGCGAACGAGCACTGCATGGGGTGTCCACACCGCCAGATAGCCTTGTTCGCGGATGCGCAGGCAGAGGTCCGCGTCCTGCAGGCCGCCCTTGAGTCCCTGCTCGTCGAAACCGCCCAGCGTGGCGAACAGCTCGCGGCGCACCAGCAGGCAGTCCAGGCTCAGCGCACTCCAGTTCTGCACGGCATTGAGCCGGAGCATGTAGCCGCCACTGTCAGCCGGCATGCCGACGAACGGGCTGCTGACGCCGCCATGCAGCCCCAGAACCAGCCCGGCGCCAAACACCTCGCCAGTGCGGGTACACAACTTCGGCGCAACCACGCCGACCTCCGGGCGCTGGGCCTGGGCCATCAACTCCGCCAACCATGGCCGGTCGAAGGCGGTGCAGGCGCTGTCGAGCATTAGCAAGTAATCGCCACGGGCAGCCTCGCTGGCCTGGTTCAACTGCGCCACCTGGCTGCCGCTGGCGACCTCGATCACACGCAGCTGATCGCTGCCAAGCCGCTGCATGGCCAGGAGCCATTGACGCAGGTCGGTCGGTGTATCCGGCAAGGCGATCAGCAGCACCTCGAAATGGCCATACTGGGTGTGTTCGAACAGGGACTCGACACAACGCATTACCGTGCTCAGGTCGTCACCGAGCGTCACCAGGATCGAGACCAAGGCTTGCTCCGGGTGCTGGTACGCCACCTGGCACAACGATATGCCTTCGGCACCGACAACCTCGGCATCGACGCCCAGGCGTCGCAAATGGGCCTGCACCACGCGTGGCGCCTGCCGCACGCAGCGCGGGTCGTGCAGCCACTGGCCAAAGTCCCACTGGCAATGCACCAGGAGTTCGTCTATGTGCTCGATGACCTGCAGGCCCTGGCTTTCCGCCAGGCGCCAGAGCAGGTCGTGGGGTGCAAGGGTATCGAAGTCCGGGTCGAAGCCGCCGACCTCGCGCAGAGCGGCACAGTTGAATGCCAGTACGCGCCCTACATACGGCAGGCTGCGCATCAGGTCGAGGTTGAAATCTGGCTTGAAGATTGGTGTTGTCGGGCGCAGCCCGTCATGGCTACCTTCGTCGACGTAGATACAGGCCCGCTCGCGAAGTGCCATGCGTTCGCCCATGATCGCCAGAGCATGGGGCACGAGGCGGTCGCCAGCGCGCAACAGCAGGATCCAGTCGGCATCACCTGCACGTGCCAGGCGCGCCTGCACCTGGGCCAGGCCATTGCCCTGCACGAGCATGCGCTCAAACCCGACCGGGTGACCTGCCA
Source organism: Pseudomonas sp. YQ_5 (assembly GCF_043103305.1). Lineage (NCBI taxonomy): Bacteria > Pseudomonadati > Pseudomonadota > Gammaproteobacteria > Pseudomonadales > Pseudomonadaceae > Pseudomonas > Pseudomonas sp. YQ_5. Next base: position 66,903 of record NZ_JBICJS010000093.1, read on the forward strand.
ATTCCAGCGTCGCAGGCGCCAGCAGCCAGGTGCCGGCCGCCGCATAGGACTGCGCCGCAAGGCTGTCGAGGGTCGCACGAAGGGCCAGTTCATCACCCGCCTCGGCCCAGATCACAGGGACGATACGCGGCTGCCGGGCCCACTGTTCGAAGCGCTTGGGCAACGCCTTGAGTTGTGCAGCCGACAGGTCACGACACTCCAGCCACTGGGCATACAACTCGTCAAACGACAGGCAGTCGGTACCAACCTGTTGCGCCTGGCGGGCCTGCTGAGCCCCGTACAGGCGGTTGAGTTCGTACTCGTCCCACTGCGCGCCCTGCTCGCCGTGGTACCGCTCCAGCGACAGATAGCGTACCCAGCCACTGGCTGGTGCAGCCTCGCTTGCCCGCGCGGCCAGCATTGCCTTTATCCAGTCGGTCTCGATGGGGAAGGCCAAGGTCATGCCTGCCTGGTGACTCAGGCGCGCAGGGTGCAGGCGCTCCATGCTGAGGAAGCGTGACAGGTGCCCCAGATTGCCTTGGCGCATAAGGCAAATGTACAGCGCCATGTCCAGGCGCGCGACAAACCCACTGCCCTCCTGCACCAACGCCGGCAGGTACTCGGCCACCAGGTCACGGCGCATCAGTGCATGGCTAAGGCCGCCGAACAGGTTGGGGGCGTTTGTCTCCAACGCTTCGAGCAAGTCGCTGCCCTTGACTACCGCATCCTCCGGGCACATCACAGCATTGAGCATGCGCGGCGGTAGCAAAGCATCGTCGGCCGCGCACAGCATGCGCTGGCAGATGGTCATGCTGACATCGGCATGCTGCTCCATGACCGCGGCCTGCAGGCCGACACATTCGGGGAACAGTCGGTCGTCGTCACAGAGAAACTTGATCAGCGGCCCTTCAGCATGCTCCAGGCACGCCAGCAGGTTACGGGCGAAGCCAAGGGTTTGTGGGTTGCGCACGTAGCGCACCGGCTTGCCGGTCTCGCTCACCACCTCGTCGACGATACGCTGGATCTCCGGGCCACGGCTGTCATCGCAGACCAGCACTTGCAGTGCCGAGTAATCCTGGTTGAGCGCGCTAAGCAAGGTGGCGCGGAAGAACTCGGGGTTGAAGGCGGGTATGGCGATGCTGACGAGGGTCTGTTGATTCACGGCGAAGACCTTGAAGAAGTAGCGTGACCAGCGCCGAATGGGCTGGCACACGCCGGGTGACGCAAGAGGGGATGGAATCAGATGTAGTTGACCAACGACAAGCTGGCGACCTTGGCATAGGCCTGCAGCGACGCTTGCAGCATGTTGGTCTGCATCTGCAGGCGCAGCATCACTTCGGCCGGGTCACTTTCGCGAATCGAACTCTGGGTCTTGGTGTTCTCCGTGCTCAGCGCCTCGTTGGTTTCGGCCTGCACATCCAGCGCCTGGCCTCGGCCACCGATCGCACTGACCGACGACGACACCTGGTTGGTGGCACTGGCGATGTTGCCAATGGCCGAATCCAGTGACGCGAGGAAGTTCTGCCGGGCCACCGGGTCGTTGTCCACTGGACTGGTCAGGGCGGTACGCAGCTTGCCGATGGTGTCGAGGATGTTCTGGGTCTGATGGGTATCGACCTTGACCGCGAACGAGTCCCCCGCGTTCGGTGCGCCAGACAGCTCGAAGCTGACCCCTGCCGCAGTGGCGGTGGTGCCGCCCGGCCCGCCCAGCGTACCCGAGGCCACTGGGCGGCTGTCAGCCGTGACCGGCGTGGCGTACAGCTCGAAGGTGCTGCTGCCGGTGAACTTGAGCACCGCGCCACCGCCCGGGAAAGCGGCCTTGTAGGCAGCCTGATCGGAGATGGTCGCGCTTGTCACCTGCTCGGCGGAGGTATTGCCAGGGCTGCGGGTGCCGGAAACCTCATCGGCCTTGGAACTCAGGCTGAAAGTATGCCCTGCGATAGCGGCATCTTCATTACCCTTGTCGCCGTCCTTGAAGGTGATGTCCAGGCGCAGATCGACACCGCGGAAGCTGATGCTGGTGTTATCGCCATTGGGGTCGAACTTGCCGTCCTGACCGGCCTCGAGCGTAACGTCATTGCCGTCGACGTCGGTGATCTTGTATTCGGTGCTGCTGAGGAATTCGATGGTGTACGGCTCGCCACTGCGGAAGCGATCGTTGTACAGGCTGTTGCCGGAAACCTGGCCGTTGGACAGGCTGACGCGGCCATCGTCGGTGGCCGGTGCGGTCAGGCTGGTCTGGCTGCGGCTGGTGTTCAGCGCCTGCTCGAAGGCATCGTAGCCGGTCTCGTTGGCGGCCAGGCTGAGCATGTCACCGACCTGCAGGTTGAGCTTGCCCTGGTCGCCTTGGTAGCTATAGGTACCATCGGCATTGCGCGCGTAAGGCGGGGTATCGCCCTTGGAACCAGAGAAGATGTACTTGCCGTTCTCGTCCTTGCTGTTCATCAACGAGAACAACTGGTCTTCCAGCGACGCCAGTTCATCGGCATTGGCCTTGCGATCGGCGTCGGTGAACGTACCGTTACCCGAGCTCACCGCAAGCTCGTTGACGCGCTGCAGAATGGTGCCAATGGAGTTCAGGGTGCTCTCGGCAGTGCCCAGGGCGTTGCGCACATTGACGATGTTGCCGCTGTATTGCTTGAGCATGTTCTGCTGCTGCTCAAGCTGCAGCAAACGCGCCGCGCCCACCGGATCGTCCTTGCCAGAGCGCACGCGGATACCATCGCTGGCTTCCTGCTGAGACTTCACCGCCTTGGCAAAGTTGCTCTGATAGTTGGCACTGTTGGTGTTGTAGAACTGCGAAGTAGAAATGCGTACGCTCACGATCTACGGCTCCTTAAAGACTGTTGATCAGGGTGGCGAAGGTTTCCTGGGCCGCCTTGATGATCTGCGACGACGCGGTGTAGTACTGCTGAAACTTGATCAGGTTGCCGGTCTCTTCATCGATCGACACGCCCGACAGGCCATTGCGGCTGTCCAGCGCGGAGGTGTGCAGCGCGTTGGTCGCATCACTGTCCATTTGTGCCTGTCCGGCCTTGCCGCCAACGTTGGAGACCAGCTTGGCATAGGCATCGGTTAAGCTGATGCCCTTGCCGTCGGCACCCACCTCGACCGTGGACTTGGTCTGCAGGTCGATCACCGACTGGGCGTTGCGGTTGTCCGCCGAACCTGCGCCGGCCAGCGCGACGGTATAGCTGTCGCCATTTTTCGGCGCACCAGAAACGCTCATCTCGAAGGTGAAGTTGCCACCCAGCGGATTGCCGCTGCCATCAACCATCGGCACCGACAGTTGCAGCTTGTTTTCCTGGCCCGGCACGATGGTGCCGCTGCCGATCTCGGTGCCCTTGGCGTCGTACATCTTGTAGGCCTGGGGCGAGCTGGTGTCGTCGCCAAACACCAGTTTGACCGGGGTCGAATACTTCAGGCCCGTCTGCAGTTGCGAACGCTGGGCGGCGTCATAGATGTCCATTTCCGAGGTCAGCGTCGGCTGGGTGATGACGCCGGTACCTTTGTTGCCCGATCCATTGGTAGCGGTCAGCGGCGAAGCCAAGGCCAGGCGCTTTGGGTCGGTCAGGACAGTATCGATTCCTGCGGCCGCATTGCGGGTCGGGGTGATCTTGAAGCTGTCACCAGCACTGAGGCCACCGCCATTGAGCGACAGGGTGAAACCGTCGATTACCGGAGGCGGCGTGTCGGTGAGGTCGAAGCTGCCCATGTCGGTGCCTTCAGGCAGCTTGCGCACGCTGTAGCCAGTGGCGCTGGTGAAGGTCACCTGGTAGTCGCTGGTGCTCAGCTTGCCGGTGTCCTTGATGGTCACGTCGAGGTTGCCGGAGCCGGCGCTGTTGCCGGTCTTGGCGACACTGCGCTGGCTGATGGCCGCGGCGCTGTTGATGTCACCGAACAGGGTGGCACCGAACTCACCGTTCTTGTCGATGCCTTGGGCCAGCTGGCTGTTGATCGCATCCGCCACCACCAGGGCCACGCGGCCCAGCTCGTTGAGCGCGGGGTCGAGGGTTTCCTTGCGGTAACGGATCAAGCCGCCCAGCTCGCCACCGCTGGCGCTGCTGGTGATGTCCATCTTGGTCGAGCCGCGATTGAGGATAAGACTCATGCGGGTCGGGTCGGTCGCGCTCGGCTCCACACCCAAGGTCTGGGTCGTCTTGCCCAGTACCAGGGCCTGGCCGTTCTTCAGATAGATGTCGTAGTTGCCTTCACGCTCGACCACATCGGTGCCAATCAACTTGCTCAGCTCACGCACTGCACCATCGCGCTGGTCGAGCAGGTCGTTGGGCTGGCCGGAGATGGAGCTGACGCGGGAAATCTGGTCGTTGAGCTCAGCGATGGTCTTGGTCAGGTTATTCACCTGATCAGCCATCGACGCCATGTTGGCGTTGATGTCGCTGTTCTGCTGGTTGAGCTGCGCCGACAGGGTGTTGAAGCGCTTGGCCAGGGACTGCGCGCTGGTCAGCAGCAGTTGGCGCGAGGCGTCCTCGGTCGGCTTGGCGGCAGCATCCTGCATGGCGCTGAAGAAGCTTTTCAGGGCAGCAGTGATACCGGTGTCGCTGCTCGACAGGGCGGTGTCCAGCGGCGTGATCTGGTTCAGGTACGAGCTGGCATCGCTGCTCAGCGAGGTGGTGCTGCGCAGCTGGTTCTCGAGGAACGCGTTGTAAACCCGGCGCACATCCGCCAGGGTGGTACCACTGCCAATGAACACCTGGCCGACCTGCTGGCCGCCCTTGGTCTTCTGCACGTTCTGCTGGCGCGAGTAGCTTTCGACATCGGCGTTGGCGATGTTGTTACCGAGGGTGTACATCCCCGATTGCGCGGCGCCAAGCCCCGACATACCAATGTTGATCAGACTCGCCATGGTTCCATGCCCTTAAAGTTTCGTTGCGGTATCGAGCATTGCGTAGTGCTCGTACGACTTCATCTGTCTTGCGATCTGCGAGATCTTGCTGGCGTAATTCGGGTCGGTGGCGTACCCGGCCTTTTGCAACTCTTGCACGAACTGTTCCGGTTTATCGGCGGCCTTCACCGCATCTTGATAGCGCGAATTGTTCTGTAGCAGGCTGACCAGATCGTGGAAGCTGTCCTGGTAGGAATCGTAGGAGCGGAACGCCGCCGTTTCCTTGACGAACTGGCCATCGCGGAACTCGCTGGTGATCGCCCGCGCCTCGCCGCCTTCCCAGTTACCGGTCGCCTTGATGCCGAACAGGTTGTGGCTGCTGCTGCCATCGGTGTTGCGCATGACCGACTTGCCCCAACCGGTTTCCAAGGCGGCCTGCGCCACCAGGTAGCGTGGGTCGATACCAATGCGTTTGGCCGCCTGCTCGGCCATCGGCAGCATGGTGGCGACGAACTCGTCGCTGTCGGCAAAAGCTTTTTTCGGCGCCAGCGGTGGCTGGGCCACGGCGCGCCCGACAATACGCAGGCCGGTGTCCGGCACAGCGAAGGCCTTGGCCACTTGCTGGCCGTCACGGGCAGGCACAGTGGCGGTATTTGCAGTGGCCGCCGACGGCACGATACCGGCCAGCAGACGATCGGTGAGTTTGCTCGGCAGCGCCAGACGACGCGAGTTAAGTGCAGCGACGTCGTTGCGGGTGGCGGTCGACTGGGTGGCATGCACGGGCTCGGCCACCTTGTTGCCCCACAGCGCCGGGGCGTTGCCCTCGATACGTGGAAACGGGCTGGTGCTGGCCTGGCTGGCCTTTTTCTTCGACAGCTGGCGCACCAGCACATCCTGCAGGCCAATACCACCGCCCTCGCGGGACATGCTCACGGCCAACTGCTGGTCGTACATGTCGCGGTACTGCTTCACCGTTTCAGTGTTCATCGGGTTGTCGTCGGCCAGCACATCACTGGCCTTGCGCGAAGCCTTGAGCATTTCGCTGATGAACAGCGATTCGAACTCCTGGGCTACCTTGCGCACGTTGGCGTCACTGTCGCGATCGCCATGCTTGAGCGAACTCAAGCGGTTGAGGTCGGTGTAGGCACCGCTGTCGGCACCACCGGAAACCAGGCTTTTGCTGTTCATCCGCACCGTCCTCAGATCACGATCAGGTCGGCCTGCAAGGCGCCGGCCTGTTTCAGGGCTTCGAGGATCGCCATCAGGTCGCCGGGCGCTGCGCCCACCTGGTTCACCGCGCGGACGATCTCATCCAGCGTGGTGCCCGGGCCGAACTTGAACATCGGTTTGGCTTCCTGCTCGGCATTGACCCGCGAACGTGGCACCACGGCGGTCTGGCCGTTGGAGAGCGGCCCGGGCTGGCTGACGATCGGGTCTTCGGTAATGGTCACGGTCAGGCTGCCGTGGGTTACCGCCGCCGGCGACACCTTGACGTTCTGGCCGATGACGATAGTGCCGGTACGCGAGTTGATGATGACCTTGGCCACCGCCTGGCCCGGGTCGATTTCGAGGTTTTCGAGGACCGACAGATAATCCACGCGCTGGCTTGGGTCCATCGGCGCGCTGACCCGCACCGAACCCCCGTCCAAAGCCTGGGCCACGCCAGGGCCGAGCAGGTCGTTGACCTTGTCCACGATACGCTTGGCGGTCGTGAAGTCGGGGCGATTGAGGTTCAGGGTCAGGGTATTGCCCTGGTTGAAGCCGCTCGGCACCGCACGCTCGACGCTGGCACCACCCGGAATACGGCCGGCGGACGGCACGTTGACAGTGATCTTCGAGCCATCACGACCCTCGGCGTCAAAGCCGCCCACGACCAGGTTGCCCTGGGCAATGGCGTAGACATTGCCGTCGATACCCTTGAGCGGGGTCATCAACAGGCTGCCGCCGCGCAGGCTCTTCGAGTTACCGATCGAAGACACGGTAATGTCCACCACCTGGCCCGGCTTGGCGAACGGCGGCAGGTCGGCATGCACCGACACTGCGGCAACGTTCTTCAACTGCACGTTGCCGGAACCGGCCGGCACCTTGATGCCGAACTGCGACAACATGTTGTTGAAGGTTTGCAGGGTGAACGGTGTCTGGGTGGTCTGGTCACCCGTGCCATTGAGGCCCACCACCAGGCCGTAACCAATCAACTGGTTGGAGCGTACGCCAGAGATGCTGGCAATGTCCTTCAGGCGCTCGGCCTGGGCAGCGAAGGCGCAGGACAAAAGCAGGGTTGCGGCAATCAGCTGCCTTACGTTGAACATGGTCATCCGTACTCAGAAAGGCCAAAGCGGGCTGATGAAGAAGCGGTCCAGCCACCCGGGCTGGCTGGCATCGGCGAACGAGCCCGTACCGGAATAGGTGATGCGCGCGTCGGCCACGCGAGTGGACGGCACGGTGTTGTCAGTGGCGATATCGTCAGCGCGGACCATGCCGGCAATGCGCACCAGCTCTTCACCGGTGTTCAAGGTCAGCCACTTCTCGCCGCGCACGGCGATGATGCCGTTGGGCAGCACTTCGGCTACGGTCACGGTAATCGAGCCGGTCAGGGTGTTGCCCTGGGTGGCCTTGCTGTCACCCTTGGTGGCGCGCTCGCCGCTGTAGCCGGCCTCCAGCGACAGGTCACCACTGCCAAACGGGTTGTTGGTGTTCGGCGTGGTGCCGAACAATGACGTCAGGCCGATGTTGGCATTGCTGTTCTTCTGGATCTGCGAACCTGCGTTCTTGCTGGCCGAGGTTCTCTCGTTGAGGGTGACGGTAATGATGTCACCCACCCGGAACGCCTTGCGGTCGCTGTACAGGTTCTGTTCGAAACCGGCCTGGTAGATCGAACCGTTGTTGGCCGCTGCCGGCAATGGGGTGCGCGGCAACACCGGCGCATAGTACGGGTCGTTGGGCCTGGGCGTCGGCGCGACGCAACCTGCCAGCAACACCGCCCCCCCCAGGGCGAAAACGGACAACAGACGATTCATGACACTTACCTCACGGGCGCAGCTGAGTGACAGGGTTTAGAGCTGTTGAGTAACGAACGACAGCATCTGGTCGGCCGTGGAAATGACTTTGGAGTTCATCTCGTAGGCACGCTGGGTGGTGATCATGTTCACCAGCTCTTCCACGGTGCTGACGTTGGAGTTCTCCAGCGTCTGCTGCAGGGTGGTGCCAAAACCGTTCAGGCCCGGGGTACCGACCTGGGGTGCGCCACTGGCAGCGGTTTCCAGGAACAGGTTGTTACCCATCGCCTGCAAGCCAGCCGGGTTGATGAAATCGGCGGTCTGAATATTGCCGATAACCTGCGCAGCCGGGTTGCCGGCGGTGGTGATCGACACGGTGCCGTCCTGGCCGACAGTGAAGGTCTGGGCGTCGTTCGGCACCACGATGGCAGGCTCCAGCGCCAGGCCATCGGCGTTGACGATCTGGCCGTCGGAGTTCAGGTGGAAGGTACCGTCGCGGGTGTAGGAAACGGTGCCGTCAGGTTGCAGGATCTGGAAGAAACCACGGCCGTTGACGGCCATGTCCAACGGGTTTTCCGTGGTCTGCAAGCTGCCGGTCTGGAAGTTTTTCTGCGTGCCGACAATGCGCACGCCGGTACCGACCTGCAGGCCCGACGGCAACTCGCTGTCCTGGGTCGACTGCGCGCCTGGCTGACGCTTGATCTGGTACAGCAGGTCCTGAAATTCGGCACGATCACGCTTGAAGCCGGTGGTTGAGACGTTGGCCAAGTTGTTGGAGATGACCGTCAGGTTGGTGTCCTGTGCGGACAGGCCGGTTTTAGCGACCCAGAGAGCCGGAAGCATTTAGTGTTCTCCTCGTGCGCCTGATTTACGGCACCCGTTCAAATGTGGTTAGCCGATTTGCAAAACACGCGCCATGGCTTCGTCGCCTTCCTTGGCCGCGTTCATCATCTTGACGTGCAGTTCGAACTGGCGGGACAGCGCCAGCACAGAGGTCATTTCTTCGACAGCGTTGACGTTGCTGCCCTGCAGGAAACCTGACACCACCCGCACGTTGACGTCAGCATCCGCGGGTTGGCCGGACGCGGTGTGAATCAGCCCGTCCTGGCCTTTGGTCAGGCCTTTGGTGTCGGGGTTGACCAGCTTGATGCGATCAACCTCCGCCATCACGCGCGGGTCCTCGCCCATGGAGCGGATGCTGATAGTGCCATCGGAGCCGACTTCGACCTTCTGCTCGGGCGGGATGGCAATGGGGCCGCCATTGCCAAGCACAGGCATACCGTTGCCGGCACGCAACACCCCGAGAGCATCGATGTTCAGGCTACCGGTACGCACATACGCTTCGCTGCCATCTGGCGCCTGCACGGCGATAAAACCTTTACCGCTTACGGTCACATCCAGGTCACGGCCGGTTTCCACCATCGGGCCTTCACTGAAGTCGGTACCCGGGCGCTCGGTCATGGCAAAGGCACGCGCCGGAAAGCTGTCACCGAACACAGGCATCGAGCGCGCCTGCTCCAGGTCTCGTTGGAAACCGTTGGTGGAAATGTTCGCCAGGTTGTTAGCGTGCGCCTTCTGCGCCAGCGCATTCTGGCTGGCACCGGTCATGGCCACGTAAAGCATCTTGTCCACAGTCATCCTCCGCTGCACTGGCGATCGTTTGCCGCTCGCCGTTGCTGTACTGGCTCTAAAGCAAGTTCCGAACCAACTTTCCGAAATCGTGAAAAAGCCCGTGAATACGGGCTTTCGTAGGTGCCGCCGGTATGTTGAACGCCGGTTATCCGGCGCCTGGTTGCCGATGACGGCAAACCTGCACCGGCCTCCTCAAGGCTCACGACAACCACCATTGCTGTAGGGGCCGGCGAATTTCTTCCAGCCATCGCCTGGCGACCATTGCGAGCAGACCAGTCGCCCATCCACCTGGCTTTCCCAACGCCACCAGGGCGCGGTACCGGCATGGGCCTGGTACAGGCAAAAAGTAGCGATCAATGTGACAAAAAGCCGTTTCATGACCCCTCCGGCAAAGACGACGAACCCCTTCGCGACAAAGGGGTTCATCCACACACGCTCAACCAGAAACCATCAGGCCATCTGAATGATGGTCTGCATGATGGTGCTTTCGGTGGAGATCGTCTTGGCGTTCGCCTGGTAGTTGCTCTGCGCCTTGATCAGCTCGACCAACTCCTGCGTCAGGTTCACGTTCGAGCCTTCCAGTGCATTGGACTCGACGCTGCCCAGGGTACCGGTCTTCGGCGCATCGATACCCGGAATACCGGAGGTGTAGGTTTCCGTCCAACGGGTACCACCGATCTGCTGCAGGCCCTGCTCGTTGGCGAAGCTGGCCAGGGCTACCTGACCAATGGCGCGGGATTGCTGGTTGCTGAAGCTGGCGAACAGCACGCCCGTCGAGTCGATGCTAAGGCTCGACAGAATACCGGTCGCGTAACCGTCCTGCGACTGCGACATGCGCGCGGTCTCGGTGTTGTAGGAGGAGGTGCTGTTCATCGCCAGGCGCATGCCATCGGCGTTGCCAACTGCGCCATTCGACGCCCAGTTGCCTGCAGAGTCTTCCACCGCCGGCACCCAGCCAGTCATGGTGAAGGTGTTGTTGTTCACCGTAAACGAAGCGCCCGCCGGGTGCCCGGTGTTATCGGCAGTCATGCTGCTGACCGAACCATCGCTGTTGAAACTGATGGTGCCGGTCAGCGGCACAGTGGAGGCCGGGTCGAACGGGTTGCGTCCGTCCACCAAGGTGTACATGGTCCACTCATTGGTGCCAGTCTTGCGATAGAACTGCTCCATGGTGTGCTCGTTGCCCTGACTGTCATAGACCTTGGTCGGGAACGACTTGGTGTACGTCGTCTGATCGGAAGGATCGAACGGCAGGTTCGGCACCATCGCACCGCTACCATCGTCGACTTCCAGCGGGATGTCGGCGGCCGAAGAATTCAGGTTGATGCCCTGATCGATCAGCGATGTTGCCTTTGGCTGCAGCGCAGACGTATCGATCTGCAGATCGGTCAGCACGCCCTTCTGGATCTTGCCAGTCGAGTCGGCGGCATAGCCCTGCAGGCGCAGGCCGTCCGAGGTAATAACGAAGTTGTCCTTGCTGGCCTGGAAAGCACCCGCACGGGTGTAAACACGCGAGCCGTTATCGGACAGCACGAAGAAGCCCTGCCCCTGAATCCCCATATCCAGCACGTTGCCGGTGGTGTTGACGTCACCCTGGGTGAACTGCTGGGAAACGGCTGCCAGGCGCACCCCGTTACCCACCTGGTTCTTGCCAACACCCAGGCGGTTGGAGCCTGCGTAGACATCGGCGAACTCGGCACGCGACGACTTGAAGCCGGTGGTGTTGACGTTGGCGATGTTGTTGCCGGTGACATCCAGCTGCTTGTTTGCTGCGTACAGACCGCTAAGGCCGATATTGAAAGACATGAATTCGCTCCTTTTGCCGCACTAGCGGGCCTTAGATACCGATGGTTTGCACGTCGGAGAGGGACACTTTGCCAACACCGGCAAGGTTGAGCACCATTTCGCCGGCGGCGCTGAAGCTGACGCTTGTCACCTTGGCCGGCAGCAGTGTGCTCATCTGCACCGACTTGCCGTCCACCGTGGTGCTGGCGGTGAAGGTGTAGGTGCCAGGGTCGACTTTCTCGCCACTGTTGTTGGTACCGTCCCAGATGAAATCGGCGTAACCGGCTTTCTGCTCGCCCAACTCGATGGTCTTGACGGTATTGCCGTCCTTGTCCTTGATGGTGATCTTCGCTTCGCCGATGGCTTGCGGCACAACGAACTGCGCATTGAAGCTTTCGGCGGTGTCGACCACGGCCTTGTCGTTCTGCACCACCACCGAACGCCCAACCAGCGACGACGCCTGCAAGGCCTGGGACGAGGCCATGGAGCCGGTAATGGCACTGACCGACTCGTTCAGCGAGGTAATACCTTCGAGGCTGCTGAACTGTGCCAACTGGGCAACGAACTCACCGTTGTCCTGCGGGTCCAGCGGGTTCTGGTGCTGCATCTGGGTGACCAGCAACTGCAGAAAGGCATCTTTGCCGAGCGAATCGTTGCCGGTCTTGGATGCGGTGTCCGTGGTCTTCTTGGTGCTGGTGCCCACACCCGACGCCGACAGCACGTCATTGAGGTTCACACCGTTAGTATCGATTGCCATGCTCTGAATTCCTTATCACTGCCCCAGGGTCAGCACTTTCTGCATCATGCTCTTGGCCGTGTTCATCAGCTCGGCATTGGTCTGAAACGCGCGGCTGGCGGAGATCATGTCAGCCATCTCCTCGACCACGTTGACGTTCGGGTAGTAGACGTAGCCGTCCTTGTTCGCCGCCGGGTGATTCGGCTCGTAGCGTGCTTCCAGAGTGCTCTGGTCTTCGACGATGCCTTTTACCTGCACACCCTGCCCTGCCTCGCCCTGGTCTTCGAACAGCGACTGGCTGCTGCCGGCCTGCGCATTCTGGAAGGTGGTGGCGAACACTGGGTGACGGGCGCGATACGTCTGGTCGATGCTCGAAGACACGGTCTCGGCGTTGGCGATGTTGGACGCCACGGTGTTCAGGCGCGTGTTCTGTGCACTCATGCCGCTACCGGCAATGTTGAAGACACTGGAAAGGGACATGGTCATTCTCCCCGCAGGGCGGAAACCAGCCCTTTGAATTTACTGTTGAGCAAGGTGAAGCTGGCCTGGAAGCCAATCGCGTTTTCCGTGTAGTTCGATTGCTCGATCTGCGCATCCACGGTGTTCTGGTCGATCGACGGCTGCAGCGGCGTGCGGTATTTGAGGGTTTCATCAGCCATGGCCAGGCCCTCAGCCTCGATGTGCCGGCTGTTGGTACGATCAAGGCTGAAGCGGCCGCCGCTCTGCTGCTTGTCGCTTTCGGCTGCGAGCACCGAGGCGAAGTCCATGTCACGCGCCTTGTAGTTGGGCGTGTCGGCGTTGGCGATGTTGTTGGCCAGCACTTCAGCGCGCTGGGCGCGGAAGCCCAGAGCCTTTTCGTGAATACCAAGCGCCTTGTCGAAGCTGATGCTCATGTCAGGGAAACCTTCAGAGGTTGACCGGAATTTCGTTGAGCAAGGTATAGCAAGGGCTGTGCCAACCAACGAAAAGCCCGGAAATACGGGCCTGCAGGGCGAGGTGGTGTCAGAGTGATGCCAGAAAAGCGGCAAAGGACTTCCGCCTTGGGCCGCGAAAGCGGCAATTGCCGGGCGGCAAAAGCGGCAAAACAAAAAATTGACGTCATTGTTCGGCGACAGAAGGGTTTCGCCTGGGAGATCGAGCGCCGCCCACGCGGCGCATCGCGAGCTGCGCTCGCTCCTACGTTTGTTTCGGGCCAATTATTCCTGTGGGATTTGCGCGCGAACGCCTGGGTGCATGGCTCGATATCGCGCAGTACAAACAAGGCGGTCGCGCGCGTCTGCAACAGGGATACCGGCCCGAAACAAACGTGGGAGCGAGCGCAGCTCGCGATGCGCCGCGCGGGCGGCGCTCGATCTCACAAACGCCCCCCTTCAAGGCATACCTTACTTGGCCTGGTAGATGATCCCCGGACTGCACTGCACCATCTGATAATGGTCAGGCAGCCCGTTCAGGGCTTCGGAAGCCCCGAGGAACAGATACCCACCCGGCTTCAAGGTACTGTGAATACGCAAGAGAATGTCCTTCTTCACCTGCGCCGAGAAATAGATCAGCACATTGCGGCAGAACACGATGTCGAACTTGCCCAGACTGGCATAACTGTCGAGCAGGTTGAACGAGCGGAACTCGACACGGCTGCGAATCGCTGGCTTGACCGCCCAGCGCCCAGACCCCTTGGGGTCGAAGTAGCGCTGCAGGCGCTCCTGGGACAAGCCGCGGGCAATCGCCAGGCTGTCGTATTCGCCGGTCTTGCAGTTGGTCAGCATGGTGCCGGAGAGATCGGTGGCGACGATCTGCGCCCCCATCTTCAACTGGCCAAGGTTGCTGCGCTCGAACTCGTCGATTGCCATCGAGATGGAATACGGCTCCTGCCCCGACGAACAGGCCGCCGACCACATACGCAGGCGCTGGCCGGGGTTGTTGCGGATGAATTCGGGGATCACCTTGTTCTTCAGCACTTCGAACGGATAGGTGTCGCGAAACCAAAGGGTCTCGTTGGTGGTCATGGCATCGACCACCTGCTCGCGCAAGCCGCCGCGCGGCTGGGCCTGAATGCGCTGCACCAGCTCACCCAGGCTCTTGATGCCCTGTTGTTCCATCAGCTTGTTGAGACGGCTGGAAACCAGATACTGCTTATTCTCGCCCAGCAGGATGCCACAGGCTTTCTCCAGGAAGACCCGGAACTGTTCGAAATCCAAATTACCCGTAGACACTACTGCCGCCTCTTTTCAATCACTGGTGCCAGGGGGCATGCCCCCGGCTGCTTCAATGCGCTGCCTTGATCCGGTCGACCACCCGTTGGGCCAGGTCGTCCGGCTTGAACTTGGCCAGGAAGTCATCGGCACCGACCTTCTTGACCATTGCCTGGTTGAACACCCCGGAAAGCGAAGTATGCAGGCAGATGTGCAACTTTTGCATGCGCGGATCGCTGCGAATCTCCGCGGTTAGCGTATAGCCATCCATTTCCGGCATTTCAATGTCCGAGATCATCATCAGGAACTCTTCTTCCGGCTTTTTGCCCTCATCCACCAGCTGACGCAGGTAGTTCAGAGCCTGACGGCCATCATTGAGCGCCACCACCTCGACCCCTACGGTCTGCAGGCAACGGCTGACTTGCTTGCGCGCCACCGACGAGTCGTCGACGGTCAGCACCCGCATCAACACCGCCTTGCCCTGCACCTCGGCATCGATCACACCGGCCGATACCGACTCGGACGACGGCGACACTTCGGCCAGCACCTTCTCCACGTCGATGATCTCGACCATGCGTTTGTCCACCCGGGTGACCGCGGTCAGGTAGTGATCACGGCCAGTACCCTTGGGTGGCGGATGGATCTCTTCCCAGTTCATGTTGACGATGCGCTCCACCGAATGCACCAGGAAACCTTGGGTCTTGGTGTTGTACTCGGTGATGATCACGAAGCTGTTGCGCGTGTCTTCCTGCAGCGGCCGCAACCCGGTGGCCATCGACAAGTCGAGGATCGGGATGGTCGCCCCGCGAATATTGGCAACGCCACGCACCACAGGGTGCGCCTTGGGCAGCAAGGTCAGCGCAGGGCATTGCAGTACTTCCCTGACCTTGAACACATTGATGCCGTAAAGCTGTTCGCCATTGAGGCGGAACAGCAGCAATTCCAGGCGATTCTGCCCCACCAGCTGCGTGCGCTGGTTGACCGAATCCATAACACCCGCCATGCCAGACTCCTTAACGTTTCAGCCTTTCGTTGCCACTCAGGTAGCGAGTCGGCACGGGCTTTGCTTTTTTGAGTGTCATGCACACGAAAACGACATTTTCCCGACGATTGACACGCCTGCTGACTGGCCCGCTGGCCACGCTGTGCCTGCTGATGCCCGGCGTTCGCACGGTAGCGGACGCGTTCACCTTGCCTGAACAGCTTATCGGTGTCACCCAAGGGTTTCTTGAATTCACCGTTGAAGATTACCTGTCCACCACCCAGACTGCCGGGCGCTATGAAATCCAGGTCAACCCGCTGGACCCACGCCTGCGCATGCCGTTGTGCAGCCAGCAGCTGGACGCCTCACTGGAAAGCCCGGCCAAGCCACTGGGCAGGGTGACGGTAAGGATACGCTGCAACGGCGCAGCACCGTGGACGGTATTTGTGCCGGCCACCGTACGACTTTTCCGCGACGTGGTGGTGGTAACCCGACCGCTCAAGCGCGACAACACGGTCGGCGAAGGTGACGTGGCCCTGCGCGAACGCGACGTCGGCACCCTGGGCCAGGGCTTTCTGACCGAGCTGGACCAGGCGGTGGGCATGAAGATGCTGCGCCCCACGGTGATCGACCAGGTGCTCACACCGCAACACCTGGAACAGGCCGAGGTGGTGCGCAAGGGTGATCATGTGGTGATCATTGCCCGTAGTGGTGGCCTGAGCGTGCGCATGCCGGGCGAAGCCCTGAGCAAGGGCGGCCTGAGCGAGCAGATCCGGGTACGCAACCTCAACTCCAAACGCGTGGTCAAGGCCAGGGTGACCGGCCCCGGCCAGGTCGAGGTCAGTATGTAGGCCAGCCACCAGATTACGCTGGCAGTGAGGAACCGCTTTTCCTAAACTGTGTCAGAACACGGGTTCGCGGGCTTGCCGACAGGCGGCAACGCATTTGTGCCTAAAGTTTATATCGGGTTGGCCGAAAACAAGGCAAGCGTCCAAATACCCAGAGGTTTCTGATCATGGTCATCGACTTCAGTCGCATGAATAACTCTCCGTCCGTCACGGGCGGCGTGCGCAGCAACACCGCGTCCGGCAGCGCCGAAAAACCGGCAGCTCGCCAGGAAGCGGCAAGCGCCACCAGCGCCAGCGGAGAAGCGGTACACCTCAGCCAGGAGGCCCAGCAGTTGCAGAAGGTCAGCGACAAGCTGCGCGACGAGCCAGTGGTCAACAGCGCCCGCGTGGCCCAGTTGAAACAGGCGATCGCCGACGGCAGCTACCAGGTCGATGCCGGCCGGGTCGCCAGCAAACTGCTTGATTTTGAAGCCCAGCGCTGACCGTACGGCGCGCTGACTTCACGGACGCCAGAAAAGCCAAGAGTTAGCCATGCACGACACCACCTTGCTGCAACTGATCGAAGATGACATTGCCCCGATGCAGGAACTGCTCGACCTTCTGAAAAAGGAGTCTGTAGCCCTGCATGGCCGCGATATGGCACCGCTGGAAGATATTCTGGCTCGCAAGCAGTCTTTGATCGTGTTGCTGGAGCAGCAAGGCCTGCGGCGCAACAACCTGCTTACCAGCCTTGGCCTGAGCGCAGATCGCGCCGGAGTGGAGGCTGTGGCGGCACAATCGCCCAACGGTGAATTGATCCTGCAACAACTCAACGTGATCAGCCAATTGATGCAAGCCTGCCAACAGCTTAACGAGACCAATGGCCGGATCATCCAGGTGCAGCAACACGTCACCAACAACCAGATCCGCATCCTTCAGGGCGGCGATTCGCCTTCGCTCTATGACAGCCGTGGCAGCACCTCGCCCCTGGCCAAGCCACGCGCGCTCAGCCAAGTGTGATTTTTCTATCAAGGCACAGAACATAGTGGCAAAATGCCGTTACTTGCGTGTGTCGCTTTTGCCTGGAGAACGATAAGCTGTGTTCAATGAATCCGATGCTCCGCAACCACCCAAGGTGTTGAGCACCCCCTTGGAGATTGCGGCCAACTTGCGGCAGCTGCAGGAAAGCCACGACCCCCTGATCATCACCTTCCATGAGCGCAGCCAGCGCTTCCAGAGCTATGTGGTGCGCGTGGACCGCGAAAGCAATACTCTGGCACTGGACGAGATGATCCCCCGTGACGGCGAGAAATTCATCGAGAACGGCGAGCACTTCCGCGTCGAAGGCTTCCACGATGGTGTGCGCATCGCCTGGGAGTGCGATCACGAGCTGAAAATCAGCGAGGTCGACGGCCACCGCTGCTACAGCGGCGCCCTGCCGCAAGAGATGACCTACCACCAGCGCCGCAACGCCTTCCGCGCCGCGCTGAAGCTATCGCAGCTGGTCGACATCATCCTCGACGGCGCCCACCTCAAAGGCAACGGTGCCCTGCGAGGCAAGCTGCTGGATATCTCGGCCACCGGCTGCAAACTGCGCTTCGAAGGCAATGTCGAAGACCGCTTGCAACTGGGCCAGGTGTATGAGCGTTTCAAGGCGGGCAACCCGCTGGGCCTGGTGGATACCATGGTCGAGCTGCGTCATCTGCACTATGAAGAGCGCATCAACACCACTTTTGCCGGCGTGCGCTTCCACAACCTGAGCGGGCAGGCTCAACGCAAGATCGAGAGTTTTGTGTACCAGCTGCAGCGTGAGGCGCGGCGGTTCGACAAGGACGATTATTGATCGTCAGTCGGTAAAACAGAAAACGCCACCTGCTGAGGTGGCGTTTTCATTTGTGTTTCCGCTGGGCTGGCCTCTTCGCGGGTAAACCCGCTCCTACACCGACTTGCTGGCTTCTTCCGGTTCAGGCGCCTGTTGCTGCGCGCCCTTCTCTTCATCCTCGGTGTCTTCAGCCGCCACAGGCGCCTGCATCACGTCCTGCACGGTCTGCTCATCCACCCGCGGGTCCAGCGCCGCCGACAACGGCGAACCGGCCGCCGGCATCGCCACGTGGCCCAGCGGTGCGTCCTGTACCTGATGCAGGCCGGTAACCGCTTTCGGCCGAATGCGCCAGACCAGCACCAGGGCAAAGAATACGAAGAAGGCATACAGCATCTGCGCGCCCAATACCTTCATCAAAACCCCTGCCGCCAGCGGGCCGACACATGCACCCACACCGTAGGTCACCAACAGCATCGCCGTCAGCGATACCCGGCGCTCGCTTTCCACGTGGTCATTGGAAAAGGCAACCGCCAGCGGGTACAGGCAGAACTGCAGCAACGAGATCAGGAAGCCGATACCGAACAGCAACTCCAGCGGCACACTGGGCAGTATCGCCAATGGCGCAGCAGCCAGTGCCAGCCCCACCGCCACGCTACGAATCAGCACAGCCCGGTCATAACGGTCAGACAACCAGCCCAGCGGCCACTGCACCAGCAGGCCGGCAAAAATGCAGCTACCCATGAACAGACCGATCTGCTCGGTACTCATCCCCTGGCTTGAAGCATATAAAGGCGCCAGACCGTAGAACGAGCCGACAATCAGCCCCGAGCCCAAAACCGTACTGAGCGACTGCGGCACGCGTTTGATGAAGAATTTCGGCTCCATCGGTGCCGGGCGCAAAGGCGCCGGGTGAATACGCCGGGTCATCGCCACGGGCACCAGGCACAGGGCAAAGCACATCGCCACCAGCATCAGCAGCTCAGGGCCGAGCTGCGGGTGCACAACCAGTATCAACTGGCCAAGCACCAGCCCCAGGTACGAAGCAATCATGTAACCGCTGAACACCGCGCCCCGGTGCTTCACATCGGCCTGCTCATTGAGCCAACTCTCGATGACCATGTATTGGCACATCATCCCCAGGCCGACGATCATGCGCAGCCCGACCCAGGCCGGCAGCCAGCTGGTCAGGCCATGACCGAGCACCGCGGCGCCGACGATACCGGCACAGGTGGCATAGGCGCGTATGTGCCCTACCCGCCCGATCAGCCGGTGGCCAACCTTGCCGCCAACCGCCAGGCCAAAGTAGTTGGCCGCCATCAACGCACCCACCCACAGGCTGTCGACATGGTCGGCCGCCAGGCGCAGGGCCAGGTAGGTGCTGAGCAGGCCCGAGCCGATCAACATCATCAGCGCGGCGAAATACAACGACTGAAACGGCTTCCATACATTTCGCATACGTCCCGTGGAGCTCCCTGGTCAGGTGGCAGTTTTGGGTGCTAGCAGCATAAAGGCAAAAACCGCCTGGCGCAGGCCCCCCGACAGCTATTTGGCTGTGCGGGGGCGTGCCCGGTGCAGGTTGTGTCGCGCTCAGGCCTGTGCCGCCAGCACCCGGCGCTCCCACGGCGTGATCTCGTCGAAGAAATCGCTCAGTTCAAGGGTCTTGCTGGCGATGTAGCCTTCGATGAACTCGCTGCCGAACAGTTCCCGCGCCAGCGTGCTGCGCTTGAGTCTTTCAAGGGCCGCGTGCAGCGTGCACGGCAAGCTCAGGTGCTCGGGTACCTCGAATTCGCCCTGGATGGCCGGAGATGGCTGCAAGCGCTGCTCGATGCCGTGCAGGCCGGCGGCCAGGCTGGCGGCAATGGCCAGGTAAGGGTTGGCATCGGCGCCAGGCAGGCGGTTTTCCACCCGTCGCGCTACCGGCGCACTGGCCGGAATGCGCAGGCCAGCGGCGCGATTGTCCTCGGACCAGCACGCATTGTTCGGCGAGGCATAGGGGTGGCACAGCCGCTGGTAGGAGTTGACGTTGGGCGCGAACAGGGCGGTGAAGTCGGCCATGCACGCCTGCAACCCGCCGATGAAGTGGTGGAAGGTGTCTGTCGGCAGGCCTTGGTCGTCACTGAACACGTTACGCCCGCTGCTGGCCTCGACCAGGCTCTGGTGAATATGCATGGAGCTGCCGGGCGTACGCGCCAGCGGCTTGGCCATGCAGACCACCGTCAGCCCGTGTTTGAGCGCCACCTCCTTGAGCAGGTGCTTGAACAGGAAGGTCTGGTCGGCCAACAGCAGCGGGTCGCCGTGCAGCAGATTGATCTCGAACTGGCTGACACCCATTTCGTGCATGAAAGTGTCTCGTGGCAGGCCGAGCGCGGCCATACAGTGATACACCTCCTTGAAGAACGGACGCAGGCCGTTGTTGGAGCTGACACTGAACGCCGAATGGCCCTGCTCGCGGCGGCCATCGCTGCCTACCGGCGGCAGGAACGGTTGGTGCGGGTCAGTGTTGGGGGCAAAGACGAAGAACTCCAGTTCGGTTGCCACTACCGGCGCCAGGCCCAGTGCCGCATAGCGGGCTATCACGGCTTTCAGCTGGCCCCGGGTGGACAGTGCCGAGGGCCGGCCATCCAGCTCATTGGCATCGCAGATGGCCAAGGCGCGGCCGTCATTGCTCCAGGGCAGGCGGTGCACCTGACCGGGTTCGGCCACCAGTGCCAGGTCGCCGTCGTCACTGCCGTAGAACTTCGCCGGTGGGTAGCCGCCCATGATGCACTGCAGCAGCACCCCCCGGGCCATTTGCAGACGACGGCCTTCGAGGAAGCCTTCGGCGGTCATCACCTTGCCGCGCGGGACGCCGTTGAGGTCGGGGGTGACGCATTCGATTTCATCGATGCCCTGGAGCTGAGCAGTGCTCATGACGCTTGTCCTTGTTGTTGTAGGCTGACAACAACATAGGCTGCGGGTGTTTAAAATATCAAGCAGCCTATTGGGTGGCTGTGCCGGCCTCTTCGCGGGTGAACCCGCTCCTACAGGTGGATGCGATCCTTGTGCCGGCATCGCCCCCCTACTCCCGCAAAGTCATGCCATTGGCCGGCAACGGCAACGCCGTCTTGTAGCGCACCTGCTTCAGGGCAAAGCTTGAACGAATATTGGCTACCCCTGGCAAGCGCGTCAGGTAATCGAGAAACCGCTCCAGCGCCTGGATGCTGGGCAATAGCACCCGCAACAGGTAATCCGGGTCACCCGTCATCAGGTAACACTCCATCACCTCGGGCCTTTCGGCAATTTCTTCCTCGAAGCGGTGCAACGACTGCTCCACCTGTTTTTCCAGGCTGACATGGATGAACACGTTCACATCCAGCCCCAGCACCTCCGGCGACAGCAAGGTCACCTGCTGGCGGATCACCCCCAGCTCTTCCATGGCCCGCACCCGGTTGAAGCAAGGCGTGGGCGACAGGTTCACCGAGCGTGCCAGCTCGGCATTGGTGATGCGGGCGTTCTCTTGCAGGCTGTTGAGAATGCCGATATCGGTACGATCGAGTTTGCGCATGAGACAAAATCACCGGTTTTTTGTGTTTATGCGGAATGTTTATCTGCCCCGCTCGGCAAAGGCAATCAACTTGAGAGAAAAATTCTCCTGCCGGGCCACTAAGATGTAGGTGACGCTGACTTACCAGTCACAAGCCGGTACTCAGCGGCGGCCGCTTCAGAGCTCACAAAAACAAATACCCGAGCGAGCGTAAAAAGCATGAACGAGTACGCCCCCCTGCGTTTGCATGTGCCCGAGCCCACCGGCCGGCCAGGCTGCCAGACCGATTTTTCCTACCTGCGCCTCACCGATGCAGGTCAGGCCCGTAAACCCGCTATCGATGTCGATGCTGCCGACACTGCCGACCTGTCCTGCAGCCTGGTCCGCGTGCTCGACGAGCAAGGCAACGCGCAAGGCCCCTGGGCCGAGGACATCGACCCGCAGATCCTTCGCCAAGGCATGCGCGCCATGCTCAAGACGCGGATCTTCGACAGCCGCATGGTGGTTGCCCAGCGCCAGAAGAAGATGTCCTTCTACATGCAAAGCCTGGGCGAAGAAGCCATCGGCAGCGGCCAGGCGCTGGCGCTGAACCGCACTGACATGTGCTTCCCGACCTACCGCCAGCAAAGCATCCTGATGGCCCGCGACGTATCGCTGGTCGAGATGATCTGCCAACTGCTGTCCAACGAGCGCGACCCACTCAAAGGCCGCCAGTTGCCGATCATGTACTCGGTGCGCGAAGCCGGCTTCTTCACCATCAGCGGCAACCTGGCGACCCAGTTCGTGCAGGCGGTCGGCTGGGCCATGGCATCGGCGATCAAAGGCGATACCAAGATCGCCTCGGCGTGGATCGGTGACGGCGCTACTGCCGAGTCGGACTTCCACACCGCCCTCACCTTTGCCCACGTATACCGCGCCCCTGTCATCCTCAACGTGGTCAACAACCAGTGGGCCATTTCCACCTTCCAGGCCATCGCCGGTGGCGAGTCGACCACCTTTGCCGGCCGTGGCGTGGGTTGCGGTATTGCTTCGCTGCGGGTTGACGGCAACGACTTCGTCGCCGTATACGCCGCCTCGCGCTGGGCTGCCGAACGCGCCCGACGCGGCCTGGGCCCAAGCCTGATCGAGTGGGTCACCTACCGTGCCGGCCCGCACTCGACGTCGGACGACCCCTCCAAGTACCGCCCTGCCGATGACTGGAGCCACTTCCCGCTGGGTGACCCGATCGCCCGCCTGAAGCAGCACCTGATCAAGATCGGCCACTGGTCCGAGGAAGAACACCAGGCCGTCACGGCCGAGCTCGAAGCTGCGGTGATTGCTGCGCAGAAAGAAGCCGAGCAATACGGCACCCTGGCCAACGGGCATATCCCGAGCGCCGCCTCGATGTTCGAGGATGTGTACAAGGAGATGCCCGAACACCTGCGCCGTCAACGCCAGGAACTGGGGGTTTGAGATGAACGACCACAACAACAGCATAAACCCGGAAACCGCCATGGCCACCACTACCATGACCATGATCCAGGCCCTGCGCTCGGCCATGGATGTCATGCTTGAGCGCGACGACAATGTAGTGGTGTACGGCCAGGACGTCGGCTACTTCGGCGGCGTGTTCCGCTGCACCGAAGGCCTGCAGAACAAGTACGGCAAATCGCGCGTGTTCGATGCGCCCATCTCCGAGAGCGGCATCGTCGGTACCGCCGTGGGCATGGGCGCCTATGGCCTGCGCCCGGTGGTGGAAATCCAGTTCGCCGACTACTTCTACCCAGCCTCCGACCAGATCGTATCCGAACTGGCCCGCCTGCGTTACCGTTCGGCCGGCGAATTCATCGCCCCGCTGACCCTGCGCATGCCTTGCGGCGGCGGTATCTATGGCGGCCAGACTCACAGCCAGAGCCCGGAAGCGATGTTCACCCAGGTATGCGGTCTGCGCACCGTCATGCCGTCCAACCCATATGACGCCAAAGGCCTGTTGATTGCCTCGATCGAATGCGACGACCCGGTAATCTTCCTGGAGCCCAAACGCCTGTACAACGGCCCGTTCGATGGCCACCACGACCGCCCTGTAACACCGTGGGCGAAGCACCCGCACAGCGCCGTGCCCGACGGCTATTACACAGTTCCGCTGGACAAGGCCGCCATTACCCGCCCTGGCAATGACGTGACTGTGCTGACCTACGGCACCACGGTGTACGTAGCCCAGGTGGCCGCCGAAGAAAGCGGCGTCGATGCCGAAGTGATTGACCTGCGCAGCCTATGGCCGCTGGACCTGGACACCATCGTCGAGTCGGTGAAAAAGACCGGCCGTTGCGTGGTGGTGCACGAGGCCACCCGCACCTGCGGCTTCGGTGCCGAACTGGTGGCGCTGGTGCAGGAGCACTGCTTCCACCACCTGGAGGCGCCGATCGAGCGCGTCACCGGCTGGGACACCCCCTACCCTCACGCACAGGAATGGGCTTACTTCCCCGGCCCTTCGCGGGTAGGTGCGGCACTGAAAAAGGTCATGGAGGTCTGAATGGGCACGCACGTCATCAAGATGCCGGACATTGGCGAAGGCATCGCGCAGGTCGAGTTGGTGGAATGGTTCGTCAAGGTCGGCGATATCATCGCCGAGGACCAGGTGGTGGCCGACGTCATGACCGACAAGGCCACCGTCGAAATCCCTTCGCCGGTCAGCGGTACAGTGCTGGCCTTGGGTGGACAGCCCGGTGAAGTGATGGCGGTCGGTAGCGAACTGATCCGCATCGAAGTGGAAGGCAGCGGCAACCATGTGGATGTGCCTCAGCCAAAGCCGGTAGAGGCCCAGGCGGCCCCGATTGCAGCCAAGCCGGAACCGCAGAAAGACGTAAAACCCGCCGCGCACCAGGCGCCCGCCAATCACGAAGCTGCGGCCATTGTGCCGCGCCAGCCGGGCGACAAGCCACTGGCCTCGCCGGCCGTGCGCAAACGCGCCCTGGATGCCGGTATCGAACTGCGTTATGTGCATGGCAGCGGCCCGGCCGGGCGTATTCTGCACGAAGACCTCGACGCCTTCATGAGCAAGCCGCAAAGCAATGCCGGCCAGGCACCGAACGGCTATGCCAAGCGCACTGACAGCGAACAGGTGCCTGTGATCGGCCTGCGTCGCAAGATCGCCCAGCGCATGCAGGACGCCAAGCGCCGCGTCGCACACTTCAGCTACGTGGAAGAAATTGACGTCACCGCCCTGGAAGCCCTGCGCCAGCAGCTCAACAGCAAGCACGGCGACAGCCGCGGCAAGCTGACCTTGCTGCCATTCCTGGTGCGCGCCTTGGTCGTGGCGCTGCGTGACTTCCCGCAGATCAACGCAACCTACGACGACGAAGCGCAGATCATCACCCGCCATGGCGCGGTGCATGTGGGCATTGCCACCCAAGGTGACAACGGCCTGATGGTACCGGTGCTGCGCCACGCCGAAGCGGGCAGCCTGTGGGCCAATGCCGGCGAGATTTCGCGCCTGGCCAACGCCGCACGTAACAACAAGGCCAGCCGCGAAGAGCTGTCCGGCTCGACCATCACCCTGACTAGCCTCGGCGCCTTGGGTGGCATTGTCAGCACGCCGGTGGTCAACACCCCGGAAGTGGCAATCGTCGGGGTCAACCGCATGGTCGAACGGCCAGTGGTGATCGACGGCCAGATCGTCGTGCGCAAGATGATGAACCTGTCCAGTTCGTTCGACCACCGCGTGGTCGATGGCATGGACGCCGCCCTGTTCATCCAGGCCGTACGCGGCCTGCTCGAACAGCCCGCCTGCCTGTTCGTGGAGTGAGCATGCAACAGATTATCCAAACGACCCTGCTGATCATCGGCGGCGGCCCCGGCGGTTATGTGGCTGCCATCCGCGCCGGGCAACTGGGCATTCCCACCGTACTGGTAGAAGGCCAGGCGCTGGGCGGCACCTGCCTGAACATCGGCTGCATTCCGTCCAAAGCACTGATCCATGTGGCCGAACAGTTCCACCAGACTTCGCGTTTTGCCGAGGCGTCCGAGCTGGGCATCAGCGTAGCCTCGCCGCGCCTGGACATCGGCCAGAGCGTGGCCTGGAAGGACGGCATCGTCGACCGCCTGACCACCGGTGTTGCCGCCTTGCTGAAAAAGCACGGGGTAAAAGTGGTACATGGCTGGGCCAAGGTGCTCGACGGCAAGCAGGTCGAGGTCGATGGCCAGCGCATCCAGTGTGAGCACCTGTTGCTGGCCACCGGCTCCAGCAGTGTCGAACTGCCGATGCTGCCGCTGGGTGGCCCGGTGATTTCCTCCACCGAAGCCCTGGCACCGAAAGCCCTGCCGCAACATCTGGTGGTGGTAGGGGGTGGCTACATTGGCCTGGAGTTGGGCATTGCCTATCGCAAGCTGGGTGCACAGGTCAGTGTGGTGGAAGCGCGTGAGCGCATCCTGCCGACCTACGACAGCGAATTGACCGCCCCGGTGGCCGAGTCGCTGAAGAAGCTGGGCATCGCCCTGCACCTGGGCCACAGCGTTGAAGGTTACGAAAATGGTTGCCTGCTGGCCAACGACGGCAAGGGCGGGCAACTGCGCCTGGAGACCGACCAGGTACTGGTGGCCGTGGGCCGCCGGCCACGCACCCAAGGCTTCAACCTGGAATGCCTGGACCTGAAGATGAACGGCGCCGCCATTGCCATCGACGAGCACTGCCAGACCAGCATGCGCAACGTCTGGGCCATCGGCGACGTCGCTGGCGAGCCGATGCTGGCGCACCGGGCCATGGCCCAGGGCGAGATGGTCGCCGAAATCATCGCCGGCAAGACCCGCCGCTTCGAGCCTACTGCAATTGCCGCCGTGTGCTTCACCGACCCGGAGCTGGTGGTGGTCGGCAAGACCCCGGAACAAGCCAGCCAGCAGGGCCTGGACTGCATCGTCGCGCAGTTCCCGTTTGCCGCCAACGGCAGGGCCATGAGCCTGGAGTCGAAAAGCGGTTTCGTGCGCGTGGTGGCGCGACGCGACAATCACTTGATTCTGGGCTGGCAGGCAGTTGGCGTGGCGGTTTCCGAACTGTCCACGGCGTTTGCCCAATCGCTGGAGATGGGCGCGTGCCTGGAAGATGTGGCCGGCACCATTCATGCCCACCCCACGCTGGGTGAAGCGGTACAGGAAGCCGCGCTGCGCGCCCTGGGCCACGCCTTGCATATCTGACACTGAAGCGGCCGAGGCCGATTTGGCCCGCTGCGCCGAGAGGCGCTGCGGGTCTTTTTTCATTCAGGCCATGTAACCCTCCAGAAAACAGCGCCATCTCTGAGCGGGCGCTACTCGGAAATTGCGTTCTTGCCTGCCCGCTTGGCCCTGTATAACGCCTTGTCGGCACGCGCCAGCAGCGCGTCCTGGTCCTCCCCATCCAGCCGTTGCACCACACCATAGCTCATGGTCAGTCGACAATCCCCCACCGGCTCCACCAGCTCCAGCACCTGGCGCAAGCGCGCTGCCACCTCCAGCGCCTCTCCCAATGCGGTCTGCGGCAGCACGATGACGAACTCGTCGCCGCCCCAGCGCGCCAGCAGGTCCAGTTCGCGCAAGCAGGTGCGCAGGTTTTCGGCCACCCGCACCAGCGCCGAATCGCCACGGGCGTGACCGTAGCGGTCGTTGATCGGTTTGAAATCATCCATATCCATGGCAATCAGCGACAACGGCTGGCGAAAGCGCTGGGCGCGCTGGCACTCCAGGTGCAACGCGCTCTCCAGCCGGTAACGATTGGCGACCCGGGTCAACGCATCGCGTTCGGCCAGTTCTCGGTTTTCGTCCAGTTGCCGCTGCAACTGCTGGTTAACCCGAGACAACTCGCGGGTGCGTTCGGCCACCTGAAACTCCAGTGACTGGTTCTTCTGCTCCAGTTGAGCCACCAAGCGCTTGCCAGCGTCGATATTGCGATGCGCACCCAGCATGCGCGCCACGGAACCGTCCTCGTTATGCGCGATGATGTAGCCGCTGTCTTCGATCCAGATGTAGCTGCCATCCTGACAACGGCAACGGTATTCAATGCGGTAGCGCTCGTTGCGCTGATTGATATAGGCCTCGAAATGCGCCATTACCCGTGGGTAGTCTTCAGGATGGATCACGCTCTCCCAGGTAAATACCGAGTTGGCCATGGAGTGCCTGGCATAACCCAGCATGCTGTACCAGCCCGGGTTGCGATAAACGTAGCCAGTATTGGCATTCCAGTCCCAGATGCCATCGCTGATCAAATCGAACAAGGTGTGCAACTGCTGTTCACTGAAGCCGGCAGGTACCGGCCTGGTTTCTTGACTCATGGACACTCTCCCTGATGCCCAGCAACTGCGCTCCGATCAAGGGGCTGCCGACAGTGGTGGTAATTGCCGCAGGCGGCAAGATCATGCCTGACACGGGCAAGCATATGCCCGCTCGCGCGTAACGGAAATAGCGCCAAAGCCCTGATTTCGGCCGATAGAATGCTGGCATGGCTTTTGCGCTTGGAAGCTGTCAACGAGATTTCCAAGGAGGAAACATGATAATTGCCCATAACGGCGTGAGCTGGCAGCCCACGCTCCATCAGCCTCGGCACGCCAACGATGAGCAGGCAATGGCCCAGATTGCGCCTGTCCGCACGCCAATATCCACCGCCAACACGGCGAGCCAACAGCAGAACGGAGGCAGTACCGCTCAGCAAAACGCTGAGGATGCTCGTGCAGAAGCTTTTGCCAAACTCAAGGTGATGCTGCAAAACCTGGGTTCTGCGACCAACGAGCCGATCATCGGAGAACCACTGCCGCCCAAGACTGCCCGGGAGGAATTTCACGACTTCATGTCCAAGTCGCCTGGCGAGATGATCAAGGAAAAACTGCTGCGTGAGATAGGCCTGACCGAAGAAGAGTACGACGCCCTGCCACCAGAAATGAAAGCAAAAGTCGACGAGTTGATCGCCCAGCGCATGAAAGAAAACATCGAGCGCAAGGTGGAGGAGAAAGCGCAAGAGCAGGTCGCCAAGGTGGATGGCGACCAGGATGAAGAGCAACAAGCGGCAAGCCCGATATAGTGAGCTGGCCAAGCGAAGGTGCTTTAACAGCAGCGCGGCGGCGACAAAGGAGACAATTATCGGAATGACAAGAATGGCGTCCCAGGCAGGAATTGAACCTGCAACCTTCCCCTTAGGAGGGGGATGCTCTATCCAATTGAGCTACTGAGACGCTACGACCGGCAGCGAGCGCTGCACAGCGGGATGGCCAGCATGTTAACCAGCATGCTGGCGTTTGTCATGCCTCAACTGGGCTTTTTCGCGTAATCCTTTTCTGCGGCTGCTATCCCCGCGGTAGCACACCCTGATTGCGAAGCAGCGAAAAGAATGCAGCGACCGCCGCCTCCAGCGTGGAAGAATTATCCAGCACATGCACCGACGGGTCGGCTGCAGCCTGCAAGCGTGCGCTGCGCGCCAGGCGCTGCTCCACTTCTTCTGTGGTTTCCCGGCCCCGGGCCAGCAAGCGCTGGCGCAGCACCTCAGGCTTGACCTGGACCAACACGACCAGCAAGTCCGGATAGCGCTGACGGGCCTCTGCCAGATAAGCCCGCGAGCCATTCACCAGCACCGGCCTCCCCGCCGCCAACCACTGGTCCACCTGCCGGGGTATGCCATAGTCCAGGCCATTGGCCCGCCAGTGCATGGCAAACGCACCCTGCGCACGCAAGGTATCAAACTGCTCGGGCGTGACCCCTTGGGCGGCTTCGCCTTTGGCTTCGGCCGACCGGGTGATGACCCGGCGGGCTATTTCTACCCCGGCGACGGCCAGTTGCTCACGCGAAGCGTCGATCAGGGAATCCTTCCCGGAACCCGACGGCCCAACCAGAAATATCAACCGGCCTGTCCCTGATCGGCGGTCGCTTGCGTCATGTTGCATAGCCACTATGCTCTATGGAGGGAACCGGCGCATTCTAGGGCTTTTCCGGGCATTTTTCTGGGTTTTACCAATTGTTGACGGCAAATGACTGACGGCCAGGCTAGCCAGAGCATGTGAAACTTTTCAAACCAGTGCTCATTTCTGATAATTGGTACTGGCATAAAGCCTTTATCCGGCTCACTATTTGTCACATAATTGACGCCAAGCAAACGGCGACCTTGAGGCAAGATGAGCATCCATTTTTCACTGGCGGTTGAACATTTTGTCGTCGCCACGGTCGTACTTCCATCCCGTGCGGCCAATTTGAGAACCGCTTCCCCTGAACCAAACTCCGGTCAATTTATATGCGCCCAATGAAACAGGCTATTTATTCGAGCCGCACCGCTGACAAGTTCGTCGTCCGCCTGCCAGACGGAATGCGTGAGCGCATTGCCGAGGTAGCGCGCAACCACCACCGCAGCATGAACTCCGAGATCATCGCACGCCTGGAACAGAGCCTTATCCAGGAAGGCGCGCTGGGTGACGAGCTCAGCATGCGTCTGGACAGCCCAGAGCTGTCCCTGCATGAGCGCGAGTTGCTGCAGCGCTTCCGCCAACTGTCCCACCGCCAGCAGAACGCCCTGGTCGCCCTCATCGCTCACGATGTGGAAATGGCCGCAGACGCCTCCTGAGGCCTGCGCGAGCACAAAAAAGCCAGCGTAAGCTGGCTTTTTTGTGGGCGACTGACTGGCAGCAATCGCATTCCCCTGTGGGATTGCTCCCACAGGGAGGATCGGCTTACAGCAGGAACAGCGTAGCCAACCCAAGGAAGATGAAGAAGCCACCGCTGTCAGTCACAGCAGTGATCATCACGCTCGCCCCCATCGCAGGGTCGCGACCCAAGCGGGCCAATGTCATCGGGATCAGCACGCCCATCAGCGCCGCCAGTAACAGGTTCAAGGTCATCGCTGCGGTCATCACCACCCCCAGCGACCAGCTGCCATACAGCCAGAAAGCCACCGCACCAATCACTCCGCCCCACACCAGGCCGTTGATCAGCGACACAGCCAACTCCTTGCGCATCAAGCGGCTGGTATTGCCTGGCGATACTTGGTCCAGGGCCATGGCGCGGACGATCATCGTGATGGTCTGGTTACCAGAGTTGCCACCAATACCCGCAACGATCGGCATCAACGCAGCCAACGCCACCAGCTTTTCAATCGAACCTTCGAACAACCCGATCACTCGCGAAGCAACGAACGCGGTAATCAGGTTGATTGCCAGCCACGCCCAACGGTTGCGGAACGAACGCCAGACCGAGGCAAAAATATCTTCCTCTTCACGCAGACCCGCCATGTTGAGGACTTCGCTCTCGCTTTCCTCACGGATCAGGTCAACCATTTCGTCGATGGTCAGACGGCCGATCAGGCGTTCGCTCTTGTCCACCACCGGGGCGGATACCAGGTCATAACGCTCGAAAGCCTGCGCTGCATCGTAGGCATCTTCCTCGGGCTGGAAGGAGACAGGGTCGGTCGCCATGACCTCCGCCACCTTCTTCTCCGGGTCGTTGACCAGCAGGCGCTTGATCGGCAATACCCCCTTGAGGATGCCGTCATAATCGACCACGAACAATTTGTCGGTGTGGTTCGGCAATTCTTTCAGGCGGCGCAGGTAGCGCAGCACGACTTCCAGGCTGACGTCTTCGCGGATGGTGACCATCTCGAAGTCCATCAGCGCACCGACCTGCTCCTCGTCGTAGCTCAGCGCCGAACGCACCCGCTCGCGTTGCTGGGCATCGAGGGTTTCCATCAGCTCGTGAACAACGTCACGCGGCAGCTCTGGGGCGAGGTCGGCCAGTTCGTCGGCGTCCATCTCCTTGGCGGCAGCCAGCAGCTCGTGATCGTCCATGTCGGCGATCAGCGATTGGCGAACCGAATCGGAAACTTCCAGCAGGATGTCGCCATCGCGCTCCGAGCGCACCAGCTGCCAGACCGTCAGGCGATCTTCCAGGGGCAAGGCTTCGAGGATGTAGGCGATGTCGGCGGGGTGCAGGTCATCGAGCTTGCGCTGCAGCTCGACGAGGTTCTGGCGGTGGACCAGGTTTTCCACCAGGTCGTTGTGCGCGCCTTCCTGGCGATGGGTCAGGTCTTCGACCATGCGCTGACGCTGCAGCAATTCGACCACCTGGGCCAGGCGATCCTGCAGGCTTTCTTGCGCTTTTTTAACTTCTACTTCAGTCATAGGCGAACTCCACTCCCAGCAGCGGAGCACGCCGAGGGAATCAATCGGTCAGATCTTTCTGTATGAATCTTGTTAGCGAGTAACTACTGGGTAAGTCCATGGTGGTTTTCCACAAGCCCCGGCGGGGCTGACGGGCGCAATCATACACTGCTAAAGCTGTCAGATCGCTTAAATTTTTGGCCAGAACAATCGTTTGCGTGATAAAGCTGGGACAACGCTCGAAGCTATCAGTGCGACGGTTGTTGTGGATGAGAAAGCACATTTGATTTTTGAGGCCGCGCAGCGGCTCCAAGCTACACCGCAATCATTACAGAAGAGCGTAGATCGACATGGTCAAGAATTCATTGGCGCACAAACAAAAAGCCCGCTCTATTGAGCGGGCTTTTTGATGGGGTGTGGCGGACTCAGCAGGATTCGAACCTGCGACCGCTCGGTTCGTAGCCGAGTACTCTATCCAGCTGAGCTATGAGTCCGTGGTGGTAGTTTTAGACCAGATTACCACTGGTTGACTGAAGTAGCTTTGCAAGCAGAACCACTTCAAAAAGTGGCGGACTCAGCAGGATTCGAACCTGCGACCGCTCGGTTCGTAGCCGAGTACTCTATCCAGCTGAGCTATGAGTCCGCAATTGGTAGTTTTAGACCAGATTACCACTGGTTGTTTGAAGCAGCTTTTAAGCAAAGCCACTTCAAAAGTGGCGGACTCAGGAGGATTCGAACCTCCGACCGCTCGGTTCGTAGCCGAGTACTCTATCCAGCTGAGCTATGAGTCCGTGTCTTGCCGCGCATTATAGGTCGCTGAAACATTTTTGCAAGAACTTTTTCGTTTAAAATCAACTACTTAGCGTTCTTACTGTTTACAGCGCCCTAAGCGAATAATGGCGGTGAAGGGGGGATTCGAACCCCCGATACCCTTATGAGGTATACTCCCTTAGCAGGGGAGCGCCTTCGGCCACTCGGCCACCTCACCGCAACACGAGGCGAATATTAAAGAACCTCTTTCACCTTTGCAACCCTTTTTTTGAAAAAAACTTCAAAAAAATTAAAGGCTTGGCTCTTCATCCTTCTCCTTCTTGATCCGCAGGTAGATTTCCTCGCGGTGAACTGCCACTTCTTTCGGGGCGCTCACGCCAATACGCACCTGGTTGCCTTTGACGCCAAGCACCGTCACGGTGATCTCGCCGTCTCCAATGATCAGGCTCTCGGCGCACCGACGAGTCAGAATCAACATAGCTTTCTCCTTACGCAAAACATTCAGGGGTAACAGTCTTGGATTTCGGGGCAAGGTCGCGGACGACGACCATGGCCCTGGTTACTCGCCGCACAGGGCAGGACAGGGCCTGCGCGGCGAGCAGAAACGCGAAGGGCGCGGCAAGCCGCGCCCTTCCAGGCAGCGCCTTACTCGCCCTGTCGGGCAGGAGCATCATCCAGATCGAACGCGGTATGCAGCGCGCGTACGGCCAGCTCCAGGTACTTCTCTTCAAGCACCACCGAAACCTTGATCTCGGAAGTGGAGATCATCTGGATGTTGATGCTCTCCTTGGCCAGGGCTTCGAACATGCGGCTGGCAACACCGGCGTGTGAACGCATGCCGACGCCAACGATCGAGACCTTGGCGATCTTGGTGTCGCCGATCACTTCACGGGCACCGATTTCGCGTGCAGTGTTTTCCAGCACGCTATGCGCCTTCTCGTACTCGTTGCGGTGCACGGTGAAGGTGAAATCGGTGGTGTTATCGTGCGCAACGTTCTGCACGATCATGTCGACTTCGATGTTCGCAGCGCTGATCGGGCCGAGGATCTTGAAGGCCACGCCCGGGGTATCCGGCACGCCGCGAATGGTCAGCTTTGCTTCATCACGGTTGAAGGCGATACCGGAAATGATCGGCTGTTCCATGGATTCCTCTTCATCAATGGTAATGAGGGTACCCGGACCCTCCTTGAAGCTGTGCAGCACGCGCAGCGGAACGTTGTACTTGCCGGCGAACTCAACCGAACGGATCTGCAGCACCTTGGAGCCCAGGCTGGCCATTTCCAGCATTTCTTCGAAGGTGATCTTCTCCAGGCGACGAGCCTGTGGCACGACACGCGGGTCGGTGGTGTAGACACCATCGACATCAGTGTAGATCTGGCACTCATCAGCCTTCAGCGCCGCCGCCAGGGCCACGCCAGTGGTATCAGAGCCACCACGCCCCAGGGTAGTGATGCTGCCGTGCTCGTCGACGCCCTGGAAGCCTGCAACCACGACCACGCGGCCTTCCTTGAGGTCGGCACGAATCTTCTGGTCGTCGATTTGCAGAATGCGCGCCTTGTTGTGCGAGCTGTCGGTGAGAATACGCACCTGGTTGCCGGTGTAGGACACCGCTGGCACACCACGCTTGATCAGGGCCATGGTCAGCAGGGCAATGGTGACCTGCTCACCGGTCGACACGATCACGTCCAGTTCACGAGGAACCGGGTGATCGGTAATCTGCTTGGCCAGGTCGATCAGGCGATTGGTTTCACCGCTCATGGCCGACAGCACAACCACCAGGTCGTCGCCCGCTTCACGGTGTTTCTTGACCTTTTCGGCTACCTGCTCGATCCGCTCGATGGAACCGACAGAGGTGCCGCCAAATTTCTGTACGATCAACGCCATTTCAATGGTGCCTCAGCCCATACAGGGCCCCAAATAACAATCCAACATGAAGGAGTGGACGGGAGTGGCCTGTGTGGCTACTAGACCATCCACCCCTTCATCTCAAAGTCCCTGCTCTGCGAATGGCACGGCCAGCGCCAGGGCCTGGTCCAGAGCTGCGACGTCGACGCCCCCCCCCTGGGCCATGTCCGGACGGCCACCGCCCTTGCCACCCACCGCCGCAGCGGCTTGTTTCATCAGATCGCCAGCCTTGAGTTGGCTGGAGAGGTCCTTGGTCACGCCGGCCACCAGCACAACCTTGCCCTCATGCTCGCTGCCCAGCAGGATCACCGCGTGGCCGAGCTTGTTCTTCAACTGATCGACCAGCGCCAGCAGGGCCTTGCCATCCTGCCCATCCAGGCGGGCGGCGAGGACCTTGGCACCCTTGACCTCAACAGCCGCGTTGGAGAGATCGTCCCCGGCGGCGCTGGCGGCCTTGGCCTGCAGCTGTTCCAGCTGCTTCTCCAGCTGGCGGTTGCGCTCAAGCACAGCCGACAGCTTGTCGATCAGGTTGTCGCGGTTACCTTTCACCAGTTGCGCGGCTTCCTTGACCTGCTCCTCGGCAGCGTTCAGATAGGCCAGCGCAGCGGCACCGGTTACGGCTTCGATACGGCGCACGCCAGAGGCCACGCCGCTTTCGCTGATGATCTTGAACAGGCTGATGTCACCGGTGCGCTTGGCGTGAATACCGCCGCACAATTCCACCGAAAAATCGCCGCCCATGCTCAACACACGCACGGTGTCGCCGTACTTCTCACCGAACAGCGCCATTGCGCCTTTGGCCTTGGCCGTTTCGATGTCGGTCAGTTCGGTTTCAACGGCAGTGTTCTTGCGCACTTCACGGTTGACGATGTCTTCCAGCGCCTTGATCTGCTCTGGTTTCACCGCCTCGAAGTGGCTGAAATCGAAACGCAGGCGCTGGCTGTCGACCAGCGAGCCCTTCTGCTGTACATGCTCACCCAGCACCTGGCGCAGCGCTTCGTGCAGCAGGTGAGTGGCGGAGTGGTTCAACGAGGTGGCGTGTTGCACCTCTGCATCGACCTTGGCCTCGACTGGCGAACCGATCACCAGCGCGCCGCTGGCAACCACGCCGTGGTGCAGGAAGGCACCGCCGGTCTTGGTGGTGTCGCGCACGTCAAAGCGTGCAGCGCCAGCCTGCAGGAAGCCGGTATCGCCAATCTGGCCGCCGGATTCGGCGTAGAACGGCGTGCGGTCGAGCACGACCACGCCCTGCTCGCCTTCACCCAGCTGGTCGACGGACAGGCCGTCCTTGTACAAGGCGATGATCTTGCCTTGGCCTTCAGTGGCATCGTAACCGAGGAACTCGGTGGCGCTGTCGACTTTTACCAGGCTGTTGTAATCCATGCCGAAGGCGCTGGCGGAACGGGCACGCTCACGCTGGGCGTCCATTTCACGCTCGAAGCCGGCTTCGTCGATAGTCAGCTCACGCTCACGAGCGATGTCGGCAGTCAGGTCCATCGGGAAGCCATAGGTGTCGTACAGCTTGAACACCACGTCGCCCGGTACCACGTCGCCTTTCAGCTGGGCCAGGTCTTGCTCGAGGATGCGCAGGCCCTGCTCCAGGGTTTTGGCGAACTGCTCCTCTTCGGCCTTGAGCACGCGCTCGATGTGCGCTTGCTGGCTCTTCAGCTCCGGGAAGGCTTCGCCCATTTCAGCGGCCAGTGCGGCAACGATCTGGTAGAAGAAGCTGCCCTTGGCGCCCAGCTTGTTGCCATGACGGCAAGCACGGCGAATGATGCGGCGCAGCACGTAGCCACGGCCTTCGTTGGACGGCAGCACGCCGTCGGCAATCAGGAAACCGCACGAACGGATGTGGTCTGCGACCACTTTCAGCGAGGCCTGGCCATCATTGCTGCAACCGATGGCCTTGGCTGCGGCAGCCAGCAGGTTCTGGAACAGGTCGATCTCGTAGTTCGAATGCACGTGCTGCAGCACGGCGCTGATGCGCTCCAGGCCCATGCCGGTGTCCACCGACGGCGCTGGCAGCGGGTGCAACACGCCGTCGGCGGTGCGGTTGAACTGCATGAAAACGTTGTTCCAGATCTCGATGTAACGGTCACCGTCTTCTTCTGGCGAGCCGGGTGGGCCGCCCCAGATATCCGCGCCGTGATCGTAGAAAATCTCGGTGCACGGGCCGCACGGGCCGGTATCGCCCATGGTCCAGAAGTTGTCGGAGGCGTACGGGGCGCCCTTGTTGTCGCCGATGCGCACCATGCGCTCGGCCGGCACGCCGACTTCCTTGGTCCAGATGTCGTAGGCTTCGTCGTCAGTGGCGTAGACGGTGACCCAGAGCTTTTCCTTGGGCAGGTTCAGCCACTGCTCGGACGTCAGGAAGGTCCAGGCGAAGGTAATGGCGTCGCGCTTGAAATAATCGCCGAAGCTGAAGTTGCCCAGCATTTCGAAGAAGGTGTGGTGACGCGCGGTGTAACCGACGTTTTCCAGGTCGTTGTGCTTGCCACCGGCACGCACGCACTTCTGGCTGCTGACAGCACGCGTGTAGGCGCGCTTCTCCGCACCGAGGAAGCAGTCCTTGAACTGGTTCATGCCTGCGTTGGTGAACAGCAGGGTCGGATCGTTGTTCGGGATCAGCGAACTGGAGGCGACTCGGGTATGTCCCTGCTCTTCGAAGAAGCGAAGGAAGGCTTCACGGATTTCTGCGCTTTTCATAGGTTCTTCCACGGAAACGGCGGCCCTGTTGGGCAAACGCGTCGACGAAACGACGGCAAAGGGCCGCATTATATCGGTCCTGCAGTCTCGATGCAGTGTGTTTATACGATAGAAGCCATCGTTTGGACGGTTTTTCGGGCTATGCAAACGAAAACGACATGACCGGATGCTAAATCCTGTGTTTCGCCACTGGCAAGCCAATTACCGCTCAAGGGAAGGGAAAATGGAACAGGCGGTGAATTAAAAGGTTTTCATCATGGATAGGATCCGAAACCCTGTCGCCTGCAGGCGACAGCGCTCTCAGCCCAGCCGCTGCCCCGAATCCGGCACGATCAGAATGCCGGCGCGCAAGCCATTCTTGACTTTGGGGTTAGGGAAGATGATGCGTGCGCCCTCCTCCTCGACCACCCAGCGCATCTCGGCCAGGTCTTCAGCCAGCAGGTAACCCTTGCTCAGCTCGGAGAAGTTTTCGATGTCCGCCGGCAAGTGCAGGTGGAAGCTGTCACTGTGCTTGATGATTTCGCGGGAAACCCTGAACAATTGCAGGCCATCCAGCGAACTTTCTTCCTCTGGCTCGGTAGCTTCGATAATGCGAATCAGCCGCTCTTCGAGCTTGTCGAGATTGACCTGCTCGTTCTGGCCGAACGGACGGGCCTTGCCCAACTCCAGGGTAAAGGCTTCAGCTTCGAGCTGTTCATAGGTGAAAGCACTGAAGGTGATGGACGACTTGCTTTGCAGTAATACCGCTTCCATACCTGCCGCCGCCAGGCGCACCAGTTCGCGACGGGAGTGCTTGCGCCCTTCTTTATAAGGGTACAAGGCGAATTGCTCGATCTTCGAACCGCGGATGGCAGTATGCAGGTCGTAATGCAGGCGGCTGCGCTCCGGCTTGCTGAAGAACACCCGGGCGAACTGCTCCAGCTCGGCAGCACGCAATGCTTCGAAACCGCTGGAAAGCTCATGGCGGCCATTGAACAAACGGTTGATGTCCTGCTCGATAAAGCGCTCGCCCTTGCGGATCGCCGCCGGGTTGCCGAACAGGAACAGCACCCGTGCCCTGGGTTTGATCTTGCCGTTGGCCACGCCATGCAGCAGCCGCTCGAGCAATTCGATCGGCGCTGTTTCGTTGCCATGAATGCCGGCGGACAACAGTAAGTCCAGCCCGCAATCTTCGCTTTCGGCCGGACGCACTTCGAGCGCGCCCTCCCCCAGCCACCGCAAACGCGCGCCCTTG
Organism: Pseudomonas sp. YQ_5; assembly: GCF_043103305.1. Taxonomy (NCBI): domain Bacteria; kingdom Pseudomonadati; phylum Pseudomonadota; class Gammaproteobacteria; order Pseudomonadales; family Pseudomonadaceae; genus Pseudomonas; species Pseudomonas sp. YQ_5. The sequence goes on from NZ_JBICJS010000093.1 coordinate 104,909, forward strand.
GGTGTCACTTGGGTCTTCTCGGCCGGTTCGTGATCGGTGAGGGTCAGCTCAAGCAATTTGCCAAGGGCGAGCATAGGGACTTCCTTAGTGGTGGTGACCGCAGTCAGGGCCATGAACGTGATCGTCGTCTTCGCCAAGCTCTGCCGGTTCCATTTCCAGCTGCAGGCTGACCAGGTTGGTGGCCATCGGGCGCAGCAGCAAGTTGGCATACTCGGTGTCGTCTTCCTCGACATCCACACCGATCAGCAGCTGGCCACGGCCATCCTGCTGAATCCACACTTCCTTGCCTTGCCAGACCACAGCAAAGCGGGTGCAGGAAGTTTCCAGCTGGGTGCCGTCTTCATCTTCGAGGATCAGGCGCAAGGCGTCGGTCATTACAGAGTCTCTCTTCAAGGTTGGCGTTGGAACGGATACACCGAGCCCAACTTCAGGATCTGGGTCAATTCGTCCAGTGCCGTACGGCATTCCACCAGCAGTTGCGGGTCAGCCAGGTCTGCTTCGCCAAGGCGATCGCGGTAGTGCCTGTCGACCCACTGCAGCAGCGTGTCATACAGCGAGGCCGTCATGATAACGCCTTGGTTGACCGCCGCCAGTTCCGATTCCTTCAAGGCTACGCGCAAACGCAGGCAGGCTGGGCCGCCGCCGTTTTGCATGCTCTGCTTGAGGTCGAACACCTTGACCTCCTTCACCGGGCCTCCCTGGCTGGTCAACTGGCCGAGATAAGCCCAAACCCGCTCGTTGTTGCGGCACTCTTCCGGCACGACCAACAGCATGGAACCATCGTCGCGGCTCAGCAGCTGGCTGTTGAACAGGTAGGAACGCACCGCGTCCTCCACCGCCACCGCGGCCCTGGGCACGCAGATGGCCTGGAAGTTGCCACCCTTGCTGGCCAGTTTAGCTCGCAGCTGCCCAAGCACCGCGTCGGTGTCGAGAAACGCGTCCTCGTGGTAGAACAGCACTTCGCCGTTACCCACCGAAATCACATCATTGTGGAACACACCCTGGTCGATCACCGCCGGGTTCTGTTGAGCGTAGACCACACCGTCATCGCTCAGGCCGTGCAGCCGGGCCACAGCCTGCGAGGCCTCCAGGGTTTGTCGGGCCGGATACTTCTGTGGCGCCGGGTAACGGCTGTCGAAGGCGCTGCGACCGTAGACAAAGAACTCCACACCGGCCTCACCATAGGCGCGGCAGAAGCGCGTGTGGTTGGCCGCGCCCTCGTCACCGAACTGTGCCACGGCAGGCAGCGCGGCGTGATGGGCAAAGTGCTTCTCGTTGTTGAACATGGCGCCCAGCACGCGGCTGGTGGTCGGGTGCTCGATGCTGCGGTGATATTTGCAGTTGAGGTTGGCGGCGGTGAAGTGCACACGACCGTCAGCCGTGTCGGCACTCGGGCTGACGGTCGCGGCGTTGGCCACCCACATGCTCGAGGCCGAGCAACTGGCCACCAGCAACGGCATGGCCTCGCGGGCGGCGCGCTGGATGACTTCGGCATCGCTGCCACTGAACCCCAGGCGGCGCAGCGCGGCCACGTCCGGGCGCTCCTGTGGCGCCAGAACACCCTGCTTGAAGCCCATGTCGGCCAGCGCTTTCATCTTCGCCAGGCCCTGGCGCGCCGCCTCACGCGGGTTGGACCCCTGCTGGCTGTTGCTCTGCGAAGCCACGTTACCGTAAGACAGGCCGCCATAGTTGTGGGTAGGCCCCACCAGGCCATCAAAATTCACTTCATAGGATTTCATCGGCTAGGCTCCGTGACCTGTTGTTATAGGGTGACGCCCGGCGTCAGGGTCGCCGGCAAGGCAAGGCTGGCGGTCTCCAGCGAAGCCACGGGGTAAGCGCAGTAGTCGGCTGCGTAATAGGCACTGGCGCGATGGTTGCCACTGGCACCCACGCCGCCGAACGGTGCGCTGCTGGCAGCCCCCGTCAGCTGTTTGTTCCAGTTGACGATGCCGGCGCGGCTGCGCAGCCAGAAGTACTGGTAGCGGGCGCGCGAATCGGACAACAAACCGGCAGCCAGGCCATACTGGGTGTTGTTGGCTTCATCGATGGCAGCATCGAAGTCGGCGTAGCGGATCACCTGCAGCAGCGGGCCGAAAAACTCTTCGTCCGGGCGGTCAGCCACGGCGGTGACATCGACAATGCCCGGGGTCAGCAGTGCGGCATCGGCCTGTGGCTGGGTCATTTCCAGCAGTTTCACGCCACCTTTGGCGGCCAGTTCGGCCTGGGCCGCAAGCAGCGCCCGACCCGCCTGCAGCGAAATCACCGAGCCCATGAAAGGCGCCGGCTGCTCATCGAACGCCCCCACCGTGATGGTTTTGCACACCTCGACCAAGCGCGCGATCAGCGCATCGCCCCAGGCGCCTTGCGGTACCAGCAGGCGCCGCGCGCAGGTGCAGCGCTGGCCAGCGGAAATGAACGCCGACTGGATAATGGTATACACCGCCGCGTCGAGGTCCTTGACCTCGTCCACCACGAGCGGGTTGTTACCCCCCATTTCCAGGGCCAGGATCTTGTCTGGACGCCCTGCGAACTGCTGATGCAGCAGGTTGCCGGTGCGGCTGGAGCCGGTGAAGAACAGGCCATCGATACCTGGGTTGGCGGCCAGCGCCACACCGGTTTCGCGCGCCCCCTGCACCAGGTTCAGCACACCCGCCGGCAGGCCGGCAGCAATCCAGCAGTTGACGGTAAGCTCAGCAACCTTGGGGGTCAGCTCGCTGGGCTTGAACACCACGCAGTTGCCTGCCAGCAGCGCCGGCACGATATGGCCATTGGGCAGGTGCCCGGGGAAGTTGTAGGGGCCGAACACCGCCACCACACCGTGAGGCTTGTGCCGCAGAACAGCCGTGGCATCGGCCAGCGGCCCACTCTTTTCGCCGGTGCGCTCGCGGTAGCTCTGTACCGAAATCGCCACCTTGTTGACCATGCTGGTGACTTCAGTCGCAGATTCCCACAGCGGCTTCCCGGTTTCCTCGCCAATGCATTGGGCCATGGCTTCGGCATGCACTTTCAACTGCGCGGCAAACTTCTCCAGCACATCGATACGTGCCTCCAGGCTCAACTGCGCCCAGGCCGGGAAGGCCTGCCGCGCCGCCTGCACAGCAGCGCTGACCTGGCTGGCGTCAGCGCCCTGCCCTTGCCAGATCACGGCCTGGGTCACCGGGTTGAGCGACTGCAGGGTTTCACCCTGGCCAGCCTGCCAATTGCCTGCGATGTAATGCGTGGTCATTTACTGGGCCTCCCGGCTGGCCGACAGCGGCACCGCGCGCACATTGTCGCCGACGCCCATGCGCAGGCGCTTGGCGGTCAACGGGTCGACCACCAGGGTACCGGCGGCCAACCGTGCAGGTGCAGCAGTGATACGGCAGTCGTCGCGCTTGCGGTTGTGGATGATGAAAGGGGTCGCGTCGTCGCCTGGCGTACCTACCGCCAGCACCAGGGTCTGGCTCTCGCGCACCGCGCGGATCTTGGCAGTGTCACACTCGATGGCCGGGCCGGCGTCAAAGATGTCGACGTAGCCCTGATAGTTGAAGCCCTCCTGCTTAAGCATGGCCAGCGCCGGCTCGGTGTCTTTGTGCACACGGCCGATCACGTTGCGCGCAGCCTCGGACAGGAAGCAGGTGTACAGCGGGAACTTGGGCATCAGCTCAGCGATGAACGACTTGTTGCCCACGCCGGTGAGGTAGTCGGCCTGGCTGAACTCCATCTTGAAGAAATGCCGGCCCAGGCTTTCCCAGAACGGCGAACGGCCCTGCTCGTCAGACATGCCGCGCATTTCGGCAATGATCTTCTTGCCAAACAGCTCCGGGAACTCGGCAATGAACAGCATGCGCGCGCGCGACAGCAGACGGCCATTGAGACCCGAGCGGTGGTCGCTGCGCAGGAACAGCGAGCACAGCTCGGAGTTTCCGGTCAGGTCGTTGGCCAGGAACAGCGTCGGGATTTCGCGGTAGATCTTCAGCTCCTGCGAGGCGCTGACCGTCAGGCCGACCCGATAGTTGTACCAAGGCTCACGCAGGCCGACGGCGCCGGCGATGGCACTGATGCCCACCACCAGACCTTCGTCGTTTTCCAGCACGAACAGGTAATCGGTGTCACCACGCTCGGCCTCGCCACGGAAGCTTTTTTCCGCCCAACCAACACGGTGCCCGAGGCGCTCTTCGTTGGCCGGCAGCGTGGTCAGCCCGGTGGTGCCGGTGCTGCGTGCCAATTCGATCAACGCAGGCAAATCGCTGCTGCGTACAGGACGAACGATCATGCTATCTCCTTGTGCGGCGGCATCGGCCGGCGCAAAACACTGCTAACGCATCAATCCCGAAACGTCTGTTGCCAGACCTCAAACCGCGACCAGGCGCACGCTGGCGCCCTCGCCCACGCCCAGCGCGTCGGCTGCAGCCACGCTCAGGCTGACCGGTTTGCCAGGCACCCAGTCCAGGTCCAGCAACACCGCGCGGTAGTCCTGCAACAGGCCGTTGCACACCAGGTACGGGCGCCCCCCCTTGACCGGGGCCTCTTCGATCTTCACCGGGACCACCCGGCTCTGAGCGATCGAGCGGATGCCAGAGGTGCGCGCATGCAGGGTCGGGCCGCCGTCGAAGATGTCGATGTAGTGCTCGGTCTCGAAGCCTTCGCGCATGAGTATGTCGAAGGTGATCTGTGCCCGCGGATGTACCTGGCCCATGGCTTCCTGCGCCAGGTCTGGCAGCAACGGCACGTAGATCGGGTAATGCGGCATCAGCTCGGCGAGGAAGGTCCGGCTCTTCAGGCCGCACAGGCGCTCGGCGTCGGCATAGTTGAGGTCGAAGAAGTTGCGGCCGATAGCATCCCAGAACGGCGATTCACCCTGCTCGTCGCTGAAGCCGACGATCTCGGTTACCACCGAATCGGCAAAGCGCTCCGGGTGCGCAGCCATGAACAGCAGTCGACCACGCGAATTGAGCTCGGCCCAGCCACTGTTCACCAGCTCCGGTGCTACATAGAAGCTGGTCAGCAGGCTGTTGCCAGTCAGATCGTGACACAGCGACAGCACATGGATCTTGTTGTGTATCTTCAGCTCGCGCGAGGCGTGCACGAATGTTTCGTTACGAAAACTGTAGAACGGCTCGGAGTAGCCGGCCGAAGCGACGATGGCCGAGCAACCGGCCAACTTGCCTGTTTCGCTGTCTTCGAGCACGAAAAAATAACTCTCTTCGCCGTTGAAGCTGACCTCGGCGGCGAAGGATGTCTCGGAGGCGGCAATCTTGTCGCCGAGACGAGCGGTGTCGTCCGGCAGCGAGGTGACACCAATGGGGCTGTCTGCAGCCATGCGCTGCACGTCGTTCAGATCAGCCATTTGCGCGGGGCGCATCACCAGCATGGTGTCACTCCTTTGGAATACGGGCCGTTCACAGCGGCACGAAAAAACGGCAGGCACCCAGGCACCTGCACTGGAATCGGGTATCGCCGGCCCGGATCGGCCTCGTGCCGAGGCTGGGCTGAGGCCGGCGAAAGGACCGTTGGCGGATCAGCCTTTGGTCAGTGTGGCCACAGCGCGCTCGAAGCGGTCCAGGCCTGCGTCGATGTCGGCGTCTTCAACCACCAGGCTTGGGGCGAAGCGGACAACGTCCGGGCCGGCCTGCAGCACCATCACGCCTTCTTTCTCGGCAGCGTTGAGCACGTCCTTGGCCTTGCCTTTCCAGGCCTCGGTCAAGACGCAGCCCAGCAGCAGGCCGACGCCACGCACCTGGCTGAACAGGTTGTACTTCTGGCCGATCTGCTCCAGGCGGGTTTTGAAGCGCTCGTGCTTAGCCTTGATACCGGCCAGGGTCTCCGGGGTGTTGACCACATCCAGCACCGCGCAGGCAACGGCGCAGCCCAGCGGGTTGCCGCCATAGGTGGTGCCGTGGGTGCCAACGGCCAGGTGCTTGGCCAGCTCGGTGGTGGTCAGCATGGCACCAATCGGGAAGCCGCCGCCCAGGCTCTTGGCACTGGTCAGAATGTCCGGGGTCACGCCGTAGTGCTGGTAGGCATACAGCGAGCCGGTACGGCCCACGCCAGTCTGCACTTCGTCAAAGATCAGCAGAGCGTTGTGCTCGTCACACAGTTTGCGCGCGCCTTCCAGGTAGGCCTTGTCGGCCGGCACCACGCCGCTCTCGCCTTGGATCGGCTCGATCACCACGGCGCAGGTCTTGTCGGAAATCTGTGCCTTCAACGCTTCCAGGTCGTTGTACGGCACATGGCTGATACCGGTGATTTTCGGGCCAAAGCCATCGGAGTACTTCGGCTGGCCACCCACGCTGACGGTAAACAGGGTGCGGCCGTGGAAGCTGTTCACGGTGGCGATGATTTCGTGCTTTTGCGGACCGAAGCGGTCATGCGCCACACGACGGGCCAGCTTGAAAGCGGCCTCGTTGGCCTCGGCGCCGGAGTTGCAGAAGAACGCGCGGTCGGCAAAGGTGGCGTCCACCAGCTTGTGGGCCAGGCGCAGGGCCGGCTCGTTGGTGAACACGTTGGAAACGTGCCAGAGGGTGTTGGCCTGTTCAGTCAGGGCCTTGACCAGTGCCGGGTGGCAGTGGCCCAGGGCATTGACCGCGATGCCGCCGGCAAAGTCGATCAACTCGCGACCCGACTGGTCCCAGACGCGGGAACCCTCGCCTCGCACAGGAATGAAGGCCGCCGGAGAATAGTTGGGGACCATCACCTGGTCGAAATCGGCACGTTGCACCGGGGCTTGCTCAACGGACATCTGAGTCTCCTGAAGAGGAACGCTGGCCTGGAAGTGGCGAGCGATGGGGGGATTGTAAGGACTGATCCGCGCCTGTCCTTGCGGCCAAGCGACAACTTGTTACAGCGCAAAACCCAGTTTTGACAAGGCTTTCGGCAATGCGACAAACACTGTCGCAATCGCGCAGTGTACGGGAGAGAGGGGGCTGGGTGAACGGGTGTTCACACAGGATTGAGGGAGGCGGGATGTTTGGCGATGTTGATGTGTTGACGGGGAGATCGAGCGCCGC
>NZ_JBICJS010000094.1:0-30692 GCF_043103305.1 Pseudomonas sp. YQ_5
GTTACTGGCCAGAAACAAACGTAGGAGCGAGCAAAGCTCGCGATGCGCCGCGCGGGCGGCGCTCGATTTCTGCCACCCCCTAAAACCCACGGCAAACACACCCGGCCATTACGCAACGTCATGCCGGGCGGTGTGGCCTTGAAGGTATGGCGGTAGAGGTACGTCGCCTGGGAGATCGAGCGCCGCCACATCACACACCACTTTCCTGCAGACGAAAAAAAGCCCGCCAGTGTGAGAGCGGGCCAAAGGACCTACGAAGATTCTTCTAGCGACCAACTAGCTTCCACGATAGGTCGAATAGCTGTACGGCGAAATCAGCAGCGGCACATGGTAGTGCTCCTGCGACTCGTCGATGCCAAAACGCAACACAACAACATCCAGAAACGCCTGGGCCGGCAGTTGCACGCCACGGGCGCGGTAGTAATCACCAGCGCTGAACTGCAGCTGGTAAACACCCGTACGGTAATCTTCCCCCTGCAACAGCGGCGCGTCGACGCGGCCATCGCTGTTGGTCAGGGCGGTGTTCACCAGCTCCAGCTGCTGGCCTTCGACGCGATACAGCTCGACCTTGATCGAGCTACCCGGGCAGCCATGCGCGGCATCCAGTACGTGTGTGGTCAAACGTCCCATTGCGTGTCGCCTCTTGTTCAATCTGTGGGCAAAAAATACTCAGCCATCGCACCAGCATAGCGCCTGCGGCAGGCGGGAATGACGTTATTAAGACATTACACCTCAAGATTGTACACAATTTTTTATCCCCCTCCGTCACAGCCTCCATTTGCTGCCCATAAACGACCCATCGGTCGCAAATACACGCACCGTAAAGACGCCAACTTCATTAGCTGACCAAACAGGCAGGTTTCTTGCACTGTATTTCCAGGTCGCTGTCAGGCGACAAAAGGGAAGAAATGCGGAAAAACAGGCTTACAAAAGATTTCAGAAGTTGTATACAATCAGCCCATCCGGTGGTGCGACATACCGACGCGGCCCGCCCACCCCCCGCACTAACGCACAAGAAGGAAGACTGCAGTGAGCGCTGATTACCCTCGCGACCTGATCGGTTACGGCAACAACCCTCCTCACCCGCAATGGCCGGGTAACGCCCGCATTGCGCTGTCTTTCGTCCTCAATTACGAAGAAGGCGGCGAGCGCAACATCCTGCACGGTGACAAGGAATCCGAAGCCTTCCTGTCCGAGATGGTCGCTGCCCAGCCACTGCAGGGCCAGCGCAACATGAGCATGGAGTCGCTGTATGAATACGGCAGCCGTGCCGGTGTGTGGCGCCTGCTGAAGCTGTTCAAGGACAGCGGCGTACCACTCACCATCTTCGCCGTGGCCATGGCCGCCCAGCGCCACCCCGACGTGATCCGCGCCATGGTCGAAGCCGGCCACGAGATCTGCAGCCACGGCTACCGCTGGATCGACTACCAGAACATGGACGAGGCCCAGGAGCGCGAGCACATGCTCGAAGCCATCCGTATCCTCACCGAACTCACTGGCGAGCGCCCGCTGGGCTGGTACACCGGCCGTACCGGCCCGAACACCCGCCGCCTGGTGATGGAGGAAGGTGGCTTCCTCTATGACAGCGACACCTACGACGACGACCTGCCCTACTGGGAGCCAAACAACCCCACTGGCAAGCCGCACCTGGTGATCCCCTACACCCTGGACACCAACGACATGCGCTTCACCCAGGTACAGGGCTTCAACTGCGGCGAGCAGTTCTTCCAGTACCTGAAAGACGCCTTTGATGTGCTGTACGCCGAAGGCGCCGAAGCACCGAAAATGCTTTCCATCGGCCTGCACTGCCGCCTGGTCGGCCGCCCGGCACGCCTGGCAGCACTCAAGCGCTTCGTCGATTACGCAAAAAGTCATGACCAGGTCTGGTTCGCCCGTCGCGTGGATATCGCCCGCCACTGGCACACCACCCACCCGTACAAGAAAGAGAACGCCTGATGACCGCCTTCAATACCCTCAAACCATCCGCCCTGGACCGTGACGCCTTCGTCAAGGCCTTCGCCGATATCTACGAGCACTCGCCGTGGGTTGCCGAAAAAGCCTATGACCTGGGCCAACTGGGCGAGCTGGACGAGATCGAGGCACTGCACCAGCGCATGAGCGACATCCTGCTCAGCGCCAACCACGCCGACCAGCTGGCGCTGATCAACGCTCACCCGGACCTGGCCGGCAAGGCAGCCATCCAGGGCGAGCTGACAGAATCGAGCACCAACGAACAGGCCGGCGCCGGCATTCACCAGTGCACCGCCGAGGAGTTCGCCCGCTTCACCGAGCTGAACGATGCCTACAAAGCCAAGTTCCAGTTCCCGTTCATCATGGCGGTGAAAGGCAGCAACCGGCACCAGATTCTCGCCGCCTTTGAAAAGCGCATCCACAACGATGCCGATGCCGAATTCAAGGAAGCCCTGACGCAGATCAACCAGATCGCGCTGTTCCGCCTGCTGCAGCTGTAAGCAACAGCCGAACCTTATTCAGAAAACGAACAATAGAAGAGATAACCGCATGCGCACCCTGATGATCGAGCCCTTGACCAAAGAAGCCTTCGCCCAGTTCGGAGACGTGATCGAAACCGACGGCAGCGACCACTTCATGATCAACAACGGCTCGACCATGCGCTTTCACAAGCTCGCCACGGTCGAAACCGCCGAGCCTGAAGACAAGGCGATCATCAGCATCTTCCGCGCCGACGCGCAGGACATGCCGCTGACCGTGCGCATGCTGGAACGCCATCCGCTGGGCAGCCAGGCTTTCATCCCGCTGCTCGGCAACCCCTTTCTGATCGTGGTCGCGCCCGTTGGCGATGCACCTGTATCAGGCTTGGTCCGAGCCTTCCGCAGTAATGGCAGGCAGGGCGTTAATTACCATCGCGGCGTCTGGCACCACCCGGTGCTGACGATCGAAAAGCGGGATGATTTCCTGGTGGTTGATCGCAGTGGTTCTGGCAACAACTGCGATGAGCATTACTTCACCGAGGAACAGATGCTGATCCTCAATCCCCACCAATAAGAAAAGGTCAGTCATCTTCTCGGTGACTGGCAGAGGTACATACTGTGGAAGCACACCTTCACGAATGGCTGAACCTGAGCATTCGCTGGGTTCACATGATCACCGGCGTCGCCTGGATCGGTGCATCGTTCTACTTCGTCTGGCTGGAGAACCACCTGAACCGAAGCAACCCGCGCGATGGGTTGTCGGGTGATCTCTGGGCGATTCACGGCGGTGGTATCTACCACCTGGAGAAATACAAGCTCGCCCCACCGAAAATGCCCGAGAACCTGCATTGGTTCAAATGGGAAGCCTACTTCACCTGGATGTCCGGTATCGCCCTGCTGTGCGTGGTGTTCTACTGGAACCCGGCCCTGTACCTGCTGGCGCCTGGCAGCACCCTGAGCGGTGCCGAAGGCGTGGCCATCGGTATCGGTTCGCTGATCGCTGGCTGGTTCATCTACGACTTCCTGTGCGACTCGCCCCTGGGCAAGAAGCCAGCGCTGCTCGGTGGTGTGCTGTTCGTGCTGATCATCGCGGCCTGCTGGGGCTTCAGCCTGGTGTTCAGCGGCCGTGGTGCATACCTGCACACCGGCGCGATCATCGGCACCATCATGGTCGGTAACGTGTTCCGCATCATCATGCCGGCCCAACGCCAGCTGGTGGCGGCGATCGAGAACAACCAGACGCCCGACCCGGTACTGCCGGCCAAGGGCCTGCTGCGCTCGCGTCACAACAACTACTTCACCCTGCCGGTGCTGTTCATCATGATCAGCAACCATTTCCCGAGCACCTACGGTAGCCAGTACAACTGGCTGATCCTGGCCGGTATCGCAGTAGCCGCGGTTCTGATCCGCCACTACTTCAACACCCGCCACGACAGCAACAAGTACGCCTGGACCCTGCCCGTCGGCGCTCTGGCGATGATCTGCCTGGCTTACGTTACCGGCCCGAAACCGATGGCCGTAAGCCCTGAGCAAGCAGCAGCGAAGATCGAGTACCAACCGCTGCCGGCAACTGCCGTAGGCGGCAAGACCGCTGCCGAGCAGCGCGCCGAGGACGCTGCAAAGGCTGCCGAAGCACCCGCCGCACCAGCACAAGCTCCCGCCCAGGCCGCTGCCCAGGCCGGTGGCGACTTCGACAAGATCCACAATGTCATCCAGGAACGCTGCACCGTGTGCCACTCGTCCAAACCGACCAGCCCACTGTTCAGCGCCGCACCTGCTGGCGTGATGTTCGACACCCCGCAGCAGATCCAGGCCCAGGCCGCGCGCATTCAGGCGCAAGCGGTTGCCAGCCAGATCATGCCGCTGGGCAACATCACCCAGATGACCACCGAAGAGCGCAAGCTCGTCGGCGACTGGATCGCCAAAGGCGCCCAGGTCAACTGACAGCACCTCGCCAGGCAACCCGCCCTCAGGGAATCACCATTCCCTGTAGGAGCGGGCTTGCCCGCGAAGAGGCCGGTAGCCCCGGCCTCAGGCTTCATGTGTAACGCAACAAGCAAGCATCGAGCGCGCAGGCATGAGGCCTGCCGCTTGGATCCGAGAATAAAAACAAAACTCGAGGTGCTGCATGTCCGAGTCACGCAAGGCGTATATCCCCATTGCGCCGCCGCGAGAACCCTTGCCCCTGTTCCAACTGTTCCTGGTTGGCCTGCAACACGTTCTGCTGATGTACGGTGGCGCGATCGCCGTGCCGTTGATCATCGGCCAGGCCGCCGGGTTGTCCCGTGAAGAAGTCGCTTTCCTGATCAACGCCGACCTGCTTGTCGCTGGCGTCGCTACCATCATCCAGTCGTTCGGTATCGGCCCGGTGGGCATCCGCATGCCGGTGATGATGGGTGCCAGTTTCGCCGCCGTCGGCAGCATGGTGGCCATGGCCGGCATGCCCGGCGTGGGCCTACAGGGGATCTTCGGTGCGACCATCGCTGCCGGGTTCTTCGGCATGCTGATCGCGCCGTTCATGTCCAAGGTTGTCCGCTTCTTCCCACCGTTGGTCACTGGTACGGTGATCACCTCGATTGGCCTGTCGCTGTTCCCGGTGGCAGTCAACTGGGCCGGTGGCGGCCAGGACGCTCAAACGTTCGGCTCTCCGATCTACCTGCTAGTGGCCGGCCTGGTACTGGCCGTGATCCTGCTGATCAACCGCTTCATGCGCGGTTTCTGGGTCAATGTGTCGGTACTGGTGGGCATGGGCCTTGGCTACATCCTGGCCGGCTCCATCGGCATGGTCGACCTGTCGGGCCTGAATGAAGCACCGTGGTTGCAGGTGGTCACCCCGCTGCACTTCGGCATGCCGACCTTCAGCCTGGCGCCGATCCTGTCCATGTGCCTGGTAGTGGTGATCATCTTCGTCGAGTCCACCGGCATGTTCCTGGCCTTGGGCAAGGTGACTGATCGTGAAGTAACCCCTGGCATGCTGCGTCGCGGCCTGCTGTGCGATGCCGGTGCGTCGTTCATTGCAGGCTTCTTCAACACCTTCACCCACTCCTCGTTCGCCCAGAACATCGGCCTGGTGCAAATGACCGGGGTGCGCTGCCGCTATGTCACCATCGTGGCCGGTGCACTGCTGATCCTGCTCAGCCTGCTGCCCAAAGCGGCCTTCCTGATTGCCTCGATCCCGCCTGCGGTACTGGGCGGCGCGTCCATCGCCATGTTCGGCATGGTCACTGCCACCGGGATCAAGATTCTTCAGGAGGCGGACATCGGCGACCGCCGCAACCAGCTGCTGGTTGCCGTGAGCGTCGGCTTCGGGTTGATCCCCGTGGTGCGTCCGGAGTTCTTTGCCCAGATGCCACAGTGGATGGAACCCATCACCCACAGCGGTATCGCCATGGCCACGGTCAGTGCCCTGGTGTTGAACGTACTGTTCAACATCCTTGGCGGTGCCGACCGCGCAATGCACAACGACGTCTGTCACCAGCATTGAGCCAAGGGGGGCGGTGCATTGCCGCCCCTCATTCACCTCTGCAGTAACCGCTACGCCGTCGACCCGCCGGAATGGGTCGCCCGGGGCGCCTGCGCGCCAAAAAAAACCGCCAACAAAAACAATAAGTCCGGGAATCACAACATGAAGCGCATCACCACGTCCCTGTTGTTGGGCAGCAGCCTGCTGGCCACCCTACCCTCGCACGCAGGCGAATGGCTGCAATGGCACGGCGAAAGCCTGACCTACCTGTACGGCAAGGACTTCAAGGTCAACCCTGATATCCAGCAGACCATCACCTTCGAGCACGCCAACAAATGGAAGTACGGCGACACCTTCATGTTCGTCGACAAGATCTTCTACAACGGCAAGGCCGACCCCGGCAAAGGTGTGACCACCTACTACGGCGAGTTCAGCCCACGCCTGTCATTGGGCAAGATCTTCGACCGCAAGCTTGCCTTCGGCCCGATCAAGGACGTGCTGCTGGCCATGACCTACGAGCGCGGTGAAGGCGACAACGAGGCCTACCTGATCGGCCCCGGCTTCGACTTGAACATCCCCGGCTTCAACTATTTCACCCTCAATTTCTACGTGCGTAACACCGAAGGCAGCCGCCCCGGTGACAACGTCTGGCAGATTACCCCCGGCTGGTCGTACACCATCCCCGTGGGGCGGTCAGACATTCTGATCGACGGTTACATGGACTGGGTTACCGACAACGACCAGACCCGCCGTGGCACCTATCACGCCAACCTGCACTTCAACCCGCAGGTCAAATACGACCTGGGCAAGGCGCTGAACCTGGGCGCCAAGCAGCTCTACGTCGGCTTTGAATACAGCTACTGGAAAGACAAGTACGGCATTGACAGCCGCGGCAACCTGGACAGTAACCAGAGCGTCGCCAGCGCGCTGGTCAAGGTCCACTTCTGATAAGCTGACCAAACGCACAGGTTTGATCCACCCCGCTCCAGGACGGAGCACTTGAGGCGCGGCGCGCAAGCCAGTAATCTGCGCGCCCCCTCGATCAGGGCAGAACGGATTCTGCCTGCGTTTACTGACCGCTCAGTCAATGAATTCGGGCGGTTGGCCAACGTGTTGCCAGCCTGAAAGACCCTTTTCATCCGTTCAGAACGAAGTCGAGCAGGAAGGTTTTGCCAACCCGGAAAAGTTGGCCCAACCCTTGCCAAACAGCTGTGGCCTATCGAAAAAAGCTGACTCAAAAGACAAAAAAAAGCGCCGACACCGAGCGCTGACAACAGATCAATCAAGGGAGCGACACTCGCAATGCGTACTATCAAGAGCCTGATCCTCGCCGGCGGCCTGCTGGCCTGCGGCACCACCTTCGGCGGCGACCTGCTGCAATGGCAGAACAACAGCCTGACCTACCTGTGGGGCAAGAACTTCAAGGTCAACCCCGAGACCCAGCAAACATTCACCTTCGAGCACGCCGACGCGTGGAAGTACGGCGATAACTTCTTCTTCGTCGACAAGATCTTCTACCAAGGCAAGAAGGACGCCAGCAACGGCCCCAACACCTACTATGGCGAGTTCAGCCCACGCCTGTCGTTCGGCAAGATCTTCGATCAGAAACTGGAATTCGGCCCGGTCAAGGACGTGCTGCTGGCGATGACCTACGAGTTTGGCGAGGGTGACACCGAGTCTTACCTGATCGGCCCGGGCTTCGACCTGGCCATTCCGGGCTTCGACTACTTCCAGCTGAACTTCTACAACCGCACCACCGACGGCAGCCGCGCTGGCGACAACGTGTGGCAGATCACCCCGGTGTGGTCCTACACCATTCCGGTCGGTGATTCCGACGTGCTGATCGACGGCTTCATGGACTGGGTGGTGGACAACGACGAGAACCGCCGCGGCACCTACCAGGCCAACCTGCACTTCAACCCGCAGATCAAGTACGACCTGGGCAAGGCGCTGCACCTGGGCGAAAAGCAGCTGTATGTGGGTGTGGAGTACGACTACTGGAAGAACAAGTACGGCATCAAGGACAGCGATGCTTTCACTACCGACCAGAACACCATGAGCTTCCTGGTCAAGGTTCACTTCTGAACTGATCGCTCGGGGCCGCGCTGCGGCCCATTCGCGGGTAAACCCGCTCCTACAGAGGGCGCGCCGTGTTCAAGGCAAACGCGGTATCTGGTCGGAGCGGGTTCACCCGCGAACCGGGGCAAAGCCCCGGCCAGGCGCCTCAATTGGCAGGTCTGAGCGCCCGCCACAACTTCCCCGCAGCACTGACCACCGCCAGCACCATGGCACCGGCCACAACCCCGACCCCAGCGTTGAGCAACGCCCCGGTAAGCGCCCCGCCACGCCCTTCGCTGAACGCCTCGATGGCATGATGCAGCGGCTCGATGCCATGCACCAGGATCCCACCGCCTACCAGGAACATCGCCGCAGTACCAATCACCGACAGGCTTTTCATCATGTACGGCGCCGCCCGCAGGATGCCGTTACCCACTGCCTGAGTCAGCCTGGAGGTTTTGCGGGCCATCCACAGCCCAAGGTCGTCAAGCTTGACGATCCCGCCTACCAACCCATACACACCAATGGTCATCACCACCGCAATGCCCGACAGCACGATGATCTGCTGGGTCAGCGGCGAGTCAGCCACGATCCCCAAGGTAATGGCGATGATCTCCGCCGACAGAATGAAGTCGGTACGCACCGCCCCCTTGATCTTGGCTTTTTCAAAAGCCACCAGATCAACGTTGGCATCGGCAACGGCCTCCTTGCGCGCCGCGTGCTGTGCCTCATCCTCTTCCTTGCTGTGCAAGAACTTGTGCGCCAGCTTCTCGAAACCCTCGAAGCACAGGTACGCACCGCCCAGCATCAGCAGTGGCGTTACTGCCCACGGGATGAAGGCGCTGATCAGCAGGGCCGCCGGCACCAGAATGGCCTTGTTCAGCAGCGAGCCTTTGGCCACCGCCCACACCACCGGCAACTCGCGATCGGCGCGCACGCCGGTGACCTGCTGAGCATTCAGTGCCAGGTCGTCACCCAGCACACCCGCAGTTTTTTTCGCCGCGACTTTGGTCATTAGCGAGACGTCATCCAGCAGCGTGGCGATGTCGTCGATCAGTACCAGTAGACTGCTTCCTGCCATGTTTGCCTGTTTCCAGTGAAATGAATGTGCCGGAGTCTAGCCGAAAGTCGCTGCCTTGAGCGCCCGTCGGACCCGGTGCTACCATGCCCGATCCCCTTAGAGGTGGCCAGACACGAGGAAGATCCCTGACCATGAGCACCATTCGCGAGCGCAACAAGGAATTGATCCTGCGCGCGGCCAGCGAGGAATTCGCCGACAAGGGCTTCGCCGCCACCAAGACCAGCGATATCGCGGCCAAGGCCGGCCTGCCCAAGCCGAACGTGTATTACTACTTCAAGTCCAAGGACAACCTTTACCGCGAGGTCCTGGAAAGCATCATCGCGCCGATCATGCAGGCATCCACGCCGTTCAATGCAGACGGCGACCCGAAGGAAGTGCTGAGTTCGTACATTCGTTCGAAGATTCGCATTTCGCGTGACCTGCCCCATGCGTCCAAGGTGTTCGCCAGCGAGATCATGCATGGCGCGCCGCACCTTTCAGCGAACCAGGTAGAGCAGTTGAACGAGCAGGCCCGACACAACATCGAGTGCATCCAGCGCTGGATCGACCGCGGGCAGATCGCCCATGTGGACGCGCACCACCTGATGTTCAGCATCTGGGCGGCGACCCAGACCTATGCGGACTTCGACTGGCAGATTTCTGCGGTGACCGGCAAGGCCAAGCTGGCCGACAGTGATTATGACGCGGCAGCCGAAACCATCATTCGTATGGTCTTGAAAGGTTGTGAGCCTGAGGCAGCCTGAACCATCCCGAAGGGCCATTCGCGGGCAAGCCCGCTCCCACAGGATCACCACATGCCTGAAGGTAGTGGGGTCACTGTGGGAGCGGGCTCGTCCGCGAATGGGCCAGAACAGGCAATAGAGATTTAGGCCGCTACCCCGGCATCTGCCCGCAACCCCACCTCCTCGATCGCACTGATCGCACACTGCTCGTCGATATCCGAGGTATCGCCGCTGATCCCCACGGCACCCAGCACCTTGCCGTCCTGATCACGAATCAGCACCCCACCTGGCGCCGGCACCACCGGCCGCTCACCCATGCCGTTCAGCGCGGCAAAAAAAGCCGGCCGCTGCTGCGCATCCAGCGCCAGCAAGCGCGACCCCTTGCCCAGGGCAATCGCGCCCCAGGCTTTGCCAGTGGCCACCTCAGGACGAATCAGGCTGGCGCCATCCTCACGCTGCAGCGCCAGCAGGTGCCCGCCGGCATCCAGCACCGCCACGGTCAGTGGCGCGGCATTGATCTTGCGGCCCGCCACCAGCGCGGCATTCACCAGGCTGACAGCGACTTTCAGGTTCAGAACGTTCATGGAAAGGTCCTCTTCTTGTTGTGAGAAGCCCTGAGGGCAGTTGAAAACCGATCGAACAAATAGAACACAACGAGAGATATTTTTGTATACAATATTTTGAAACGATCGTATGCGATGGCGCAAACCCTCGTTTTCGCGGGCGCTCTGACGAAAGCCAGCTTAGTCGATGAAAACCCATTGACCTGAGCCGCCAGGCGTGAATACACTCTGTCGCAAAGCAAGTTGTATACAATTACAAAATCGATGAGGCACAAACCATGAGCAAAATGAGAGCAATCGATGCAGCCGTTCTGGTCATGCGCCGTGAAGGTGTAGATACCGCGTTCGGCATCCCGGGGGCTGCCATCAACCCGTTGTATTCGGCCCTGAAGAAAGTCGGTGGCATCGATCACGTCCTCGCTCGTCACGTCGAAGGTGCCTCGCACATGGCCGAGGGCTACACCCGCGCCAACCCGGGCAACATCGGTGTGTGCATCGGCACGTCCGGCCCTGCCGGCACCGACATGGTCACCGGCCTGTACAGTGCCTCGGCCGACTCCATCCCGATTCTGTGCATCACTGGCCAGGCGCCACGTGCCCGCCTGCACAAGGAAGACTTCCAGGCTGTCGACATCACCAACATCGTCAAGCCGGTGACCAAGTGGGCGACCACCGTTCTGGAGCCAGGCCAGGTGCCTTACGCCTTCCAGAAGGCCTTCTACGAAATGCGTACCGGCCGCCCAGGCCCGGTGCTGATCGACCTGCCGTTCGACGTGCAGATGGCCGAAATCGAATTCGACATCGACGCCTACGAACCGCTGCCCGTGCACAAGCCGTCCGCCACTCGCGTACAGGCCGAAAAAGCCCTGGCCCTGCTCAATGACGCCGAGCGCCCACTGCTGGTAGCCGGTGGCGGCATCATAAACGCCGACGCCAGCGACAAGCTGGTCGAATTCGCCGAACTGACCGGCGTACCGGTAATCCCGACCCTGATGGGCTGGGGCACCATCCCGGACGACCACGCACAGATGGTTGGTATGGTCGGCCTGCAGACCTCGCACCGCTATGGCAACGCAACCCTGCTGAAGTCCGACCTGGTATTCGGTATCGGTAACCGCTGGGCCAACCGCCACACCGGTTCCGTCGATGTCTACACCGAAGGCCGCAAGTTCGTACACGTCGACATCGAACCGACCCAGATCGGCCGCGTGTTCACCCCGGACCTGGGCATTGTTTCCGATGCTGGCAAGGCACTGGACGTGTTCCTGGAAGTGGCCCGCGAGTGGAAAGCCGCCGGTAAGCTCAAGTGCCGCAAGGCCTGGCTGGAAGAGTGCCAGGAGCGCAAGTCGAGCCTGCAGCGCAAGACCCACTTCGACAACGTGCCGGTCAAGCCGCAGCGCGTCTACGAAGAAATGAACCAGGTATTCGGCAAGGACACCTGCTACGTCAGCACCATCGGTCTGTCGCAGATTGCCGGCGCTCAGTTCCTGCATGTGTACAAGCCTCGCCACTGGATCAACTGCGGCCAGGCCGGCCCGCTGGGCTGGACCATCCCTGCCGCGCTGGGCGTGGTCAAAGCCGATCCCAAGCGCAAGGTTGTCGCGCTGTCGGGTGACTACGACTTCCAGTTCATGATCGAAGAACTGGCGGTAGGTGCGCAGTTCAACCTGCCGTACGTCCACGTACTGGTGAACAACGCCTACCTGGGCCTGATCCGCCAGGCGCAGCGTGGCTTCGACATGGATTACTGTGTACAACTGGCGTTCGAGAACATCAACTCGACCGACGCTGCCACCTACGGTGTCGATCACGTCGCTGTGGTCGAAGGCCTGGGTTGCAAGGCCATCCGTGTGTTCGAGCCAGCAGAAATCGCCCCTGCCCTGATCAAGGCACAGAAGATGGCCGAAGAGTTCCGCGTGCCGGTGGTGGTTGAAGTGATTCTCGAGCGTGTGACCAACATTTCCATGGGCACCGAGATCAACGCGGTCAACGAGTTCGAAGACCTGGCCCTGGTCGGCAACGACGCGCCAACCGCCATCTCGCTGCTGGACTGATCGCCTGACGCCCCCAGGCACGCCTTGGGGGCCTTCATCGCAAGGAGACAACTCATGCCTCGCTTCGCTGCCAACCTGTCCATGCTGTTCACCGAACAGGACTTCCTGGCCCGCTTCAAGGCTGCCGCCGACGCTGGTTTCAGCGGCGTCGAATACCTCTTCCCCTATGACTTCAGCGCGGCTGAAATCAAGCAGCAGCTGGAGGCCAACGGCCTGACCCAGGTGCTGTTCAACCTGCCGGCCGGCGACTGGGCCAAAGGTGAGCGCGGCATCACCTGCCACCCCGACCGCATCGAAGAATTCCGCGCCGGTGTCGACAAAGCCATCGAATACGCCAAGGTCCTGGGCAACACCCAGGTCAACGCCCTGGCCGGTATTCGCCCACAAGGCCCGGACTGCGCCACCGTGCGCAAGACCTTTGTCGAGAACCTGCGCTACGCCGCTGACAAACTCAAGGCCGCCGGCATTCGCCTGGTCATGGAAATGATCAACACCCGCGATATCCCCGGTTTCTACCTGAACACCACCCAACAGGCGCTGGAAATCCAGGCCGAGGTGGGCAGCGACAACCTGTTCCTGCAGTACGACATCTACCACATGCAGATCATGGAAGGTGACCTGGCTCGCACCATGGAAGCCAACCTGAAAGTGATCAACCACATCCAGCTGGCGGACAACCCAGGCCGCAACGAACCAGGTACCGGCGAGATCAACTACCGCTTCCTGTTCGAACACCTGGACCGCATTGGCTACCAGGGCTGGGTGGGCGCGGAGTACAAGCCCAAGACCACTACCGAAGCGGGCCTGGGCTGGCTGAAAACCCATAACGCAATCTGAGGAACAACTCGGGACCCTGTGGGAGCGGGCTTGCCCGCGAACACCGGCAAAGCCGGTGCCATCCACCGAGTTGTCTGCTTCGCGGGCGAGCCCGCTCCCACAGGGGGCCAGAGCTTGCTTGAGATATCACAATTACAAAGAGGTAATTTCTCATGGCTAAAATCGGTTTCATCGGCACCGGCATCATGGGCAAGCCCATGGCCCAGAACCTGCAGAAGGCAGGTCACAGCCTGTTCATTTCCACCCACCACGATGCCGCGCCAGCCGACCTGATCGCTGCCGGTGCAGTGGCCCTGGCCAACCCGAAAGAGGTTGCCCAGGAAGCCGAATTCATCATCGTCATGGTCCCCGACACCCCGCAGGTCGAAAGCGTACTGTTCGGTGAAAACGGCGTGGCCGAAGGCGTCGGCCCGAACAAGGTCGTGATCGATATGAGTTCGATCTCGCCAACCGCTACCAAAGTGTTCGCCGAGAAAATCAAGGCAACCGGCGCTGCGTACCTGGACGCTCCTGTATCCGGTGGTGAAGTCGGTGCCAAGGCTGCGACCCTGAGCATCATGGTCGGTGGCTGCCCGAACGCCTTCGAGCGCACCCTGCCGCTGTTCGAAGCCATGGGCAAGAACATCACCCGCGTCGGTGGCAACGGTGACGGCCAGACCGCCAAGGTCGCCAACCAGATCATTGTCGCCCTGAACATCCAGGCCGTCAGCGAAGCATTGCTGTTCGCCGCCAAGAACGGTGCAGACCCGGCCAAGGTGCGTGAAGCACTGATGGGCGGCTTCGCCTCGTCGAAAATCCTCGAAGTGCACGCCGAGCGCATGATCAAGGGCACCTTCGACCCAGGCTTCCGCATCAACCTGCACCAGAAGGACCTGAACCTGGCCCTGCAAGGCGCCAAGGAACTGGGCATCAACCTGCCCAATACCTCCAATGCCCAGCAAGTGTTCAACACCTGCCAGGCCCTGGGCGGCGGCAACTGGGACCACTCGGCGCTGATCAAAGGCCTGGAGCACATGGCCAACTTCTCGATCCGCGGCGATAAATAACGTGTAAGCCTTACCAGCCTCATCCCGAGCTACGCTCGCTCCTACTGGATCAGCGCAAAGCCCGTAGGAACGAACGTAGCTCGCGATAAAGCAAACGCCGCCTGACCTGCGACCACAGATCAGCCAGCGATACCGAGCAACACCCGCCCCTGGTTCGGCCTGCACGGAGGCAGTTCCAGGGGCGTTTTTGATTCTGTAGAACAACAATAATTGGGAGCCTGCCATGTCGGTCGATCCGCAAAAACTTCTCCGCGAGCTGTTCGACACAGCCATCGCCGCCGCCCACCCCCGTCAAGTCCTCGAACCCTACCTGCCCGCCGATCGCAGCGGTCGGGTTATCGTCATCGGCGCCGGCAAGGCCGCAGCCGCCATGGCCGAAGTGGTCGAGAAAAGCTGGCAGGGCGAAGTCTCCGGCCTGGTCGTGACCCGTTACGGCCACGGCGCCAACTGCCAGAAGATCGAGGTGGTCGAAGCTGCCCACCCGGTCCCGGATGCTGCCGGCCTGGCTGTGGCCAAGCGCGTGCTGGAACTGGTCAGCAACCTCAACGAAGACGACCGCGTCATCTTCCTGCTGTCTGGCGGTGGCTCGGCGCTGCTGGCCCTGCCTGCCGAAGGCCTGACCTTGGCCGACAAGCAGCAGATCAACAAGGCGCTGCTGAAATCCGGTGCCACCATCGGCGAGATGAATTGCGTGCGCAAGCACCTCTCGGCGATCAAGGGCGGGCGCCTGGCCAAGGCCTGCTGGCCGGCCACGGTCTACACCTATGCCATTTCCGATGTACCGGGCGACCTCGCTACGGTAATCGCCTCCGGCCCCACAGTGGCCGACCCGAGCACCTCGGCCGACGCCCTGGCCATCCTCAAACGCTACAACATCGAAGCGCCCAAAGCGGTCATCGACTGGCTGAACAACCCGGCCTCGGAAACCGTCAAGGCCGACGACCCGGCCTTGGCCCGCAGCCACTTCCAGTTGATCGCCAAACCCCAGCAGTCGCTCGAAGCCGCCGCCGTCAAAGCCCGTCAGGCCGGTTTCAGCCCGCTGATCCTCGGCGACCTCGAAGGCGAATCGCGCGAAGTGGCCAAGGTGCATGCCGGTATCGCCCGACAAATCGTTCAGCACGGCCAGCCGCTCAAGGCGCCCTGCGTGATCCTGTCGGGTGGCGAAACCACCGTGACCGTACGCGGCAATGGCCGTGGCGGGCGCAACGCCGAGTTCCTGCTCAGCCTCACCGAAAGCCTGAAAGGCCTGCCGGGCGTATACGCCTTGGCCGGTGACACCGACGGCATCGATGGCTCGGAAGATAACGCCGGTGCCTTCATGACCCCTGCCAGCTACGACCGCGCCGAAGCGTTGGGCCTGTCGGCCAGCGACGAATTGGACAACAACAACGGCTACGGCTACTTCGCCGCGCTGGATGCGCTGATCGTCACCGAACCGACTCGCACCAACGTCAACGACTTCCGCGCCATCCTGATCCTCGAGACTGCCCAATCATGACGCCAGATAAAAAAGTAAAGATCCTCGCCACCCTTGGCCCTGCGATCAACGGCATCGACGATATCCGCCAGCTGGTCGAAGCCGGGGTGAACATCTTCCGCCTCAACTTCAGCCATGGCGAGCATGCCGACCACGCCCTGCGCTACCAGTGGATCCGCGAAGTCGAGCAGCAACTGAACTACCCGCTGGGTATCCTCATGGACCTGCAAGGGCCGAAGCTGCGCGTTGGCCGCTTTGCCGAAGGCAAAGTGCAGCTGCAACGCGGCCAGGCCCTGCGCCTGGACCTGGACAAGACCCCGGGCGACAGCCGCCGGGTCAACCTGCCGCACCCCGAAATCATCGCCGCCCTTGAGCCCGGCATGGACCTGCTGCTGGACGACGGCAAGCTGCGCCTGCGCGTTACCGCCAAGCACAGCGACGCCATCGACACCGAGGTGCTGAACGGTGGCGAGCTTTCCGACCGCAAGGGCGTCAACGTACCGCAAGCGGTGCTCGACCTCTCCCCGCTCACCGAAAAAGACCGCCGCGACCTGGCCTTTGGCCTGGAGCTGGGTGTGGACTGGGTAGCCCTGTCGTTCGTCCAGCGCCCTGAAGACATCGTTGAAGCGCGCCAGCTAATTGGCGACCGCGCCTACCTGATGGCCAAGATCGAGAAGCCATCGGCAGTCGAACAGCTGCAAGCCATCGCCGAACTGGCAGACGCGATCATGGTGGCCCGTGGTGACCTGGGCGTGGAAGTGCCGGCCGAAAGCGTGCCGCAGATCCAGAAGCGCATCATCGGCACCTGCCGCCAGCTGGGCAAGCCGGTTGTGGTGGCCACGCAGATGCTCGAGTCGATGCGTTTCTCGCCAGCGCCAACCCGTGCCGAAGTCACCGACGTGGCAAACGCTGTGGCCGAAGGTGCCGATGCAGTAATGCTGTCGGCCGAAACCGCCTCGGGTGACTACCCGCTCGAAGCCGTGCAGATGATGAGCAAGATCATCCGCCAGGTTGAGAACGGCCCGGACTACCAGGCCCAGCTCGACGTCGGCCGGCCAAAGGCCGAAGCGACCGTGTCGGATGCCATCAGCTGCGCCATCCGCCGTATCAGCGGCATCCTGCCGGTGGCAGTGCTGGTCAACTACAGCGAGTCGGGTGCATCGACCCTGCGCGCGGCACGTGAGCGGCCACGGGCACCGATCCTCAACCTGACGCCGAACCTGAACACCGCGCGCCGCCTCAGCGTGGCCTGGGGCGTGCATTCGGTGGTCAACGACCGCCTGCGTCAAGTCGACGAGGTGGTTTCCACCGCCCTGGAGATTGCCCAGGCGCAAGGCATGGCCAGCCGTGGCGACACGTTGCTGATCACCGCTGGTGTGCCTTTCGGCAAGCCGGGTACGACCAACACACTGCGGATCGAGACTTTGATCTGAGATTGCCGGGGGCGCGTTGCGCCCCTTTCGCGACACAAGGCCGTTTCCACAGGGCGGCGCTGGCACAAGGGAATGCGATCCCTGTGGAAGCGGCCTTGTATCGCGATTGGAGGGCAAAGCGCTCTCCGAATACCGCTCTACCCGACCGCGGAAAATCGAGGCCCAAAGAGGCCCACCGCTCCCCCATCAACCTCACTGACTGCCCCATGTACACCAAAAATTTCGTCAACCCGTGCCCCGACTGGGCCACGGCGCTACTCAACGGCTTCAGCCAGGTGCTGCTGCTGCGCAACCCCCTGTGCGGCCTTTGCTGCCTGCTGGCCATCCTGCTGACGGCGCCCAACCTGGTCGGCGGCGCACTGCTTGGCGCCCTGGCCGGCCTGCTCACCGCCCAGGCACGCGGCTATGACCGTGCCGACCGCCAAGCGGGGCTGTACTGCTACAACGGCGTGCTGATCGGCATCCTGATCAGCGCGGTGCTGCCTTGGTCGGCGATCCTGCCGCCACTGATCATCGCCGCCGGCGGCCTGTCCAGCATCATCACCCACCAGTGGCGCAAGCGCGGCGGCAAGTTGCTGATTGCCTACACCTCCCCTTTCGTATTGCTGGGCTGGGCCACATTGCTGGTCGCCAGCCCCTCGCCCAGCGGCTTCGTCGAAGCCGACCCGCTGTATGCGTTGGCCCGCGGCGTGGGCCAGATCTTCCTGCTCGACCAGCCCTTGGCCGGGTTGCTGATCATCGTCGGCATGTTCATCGCCAACCCCTATGCGGCGTTGTGGGCGGTGATCGGTTCGGCCATTGGTGGCGGCGTGGCCCTGCTCGCGGATCAGGCACAGGCCGCATGGTTAGGCCTTTGCGGCTTCAACGCCGCGCTGGCAGCCTTGGCGTTTAGCCGCCAGGGCGAAAAGCCATGGGTGACGTTGCTGGCAGTAGCCCTGGCCCTGCTGCTGCAACCGCTGTTCAAGCTGTTGCCGCTGCCTGCCCTGACCGCCCCCTTCGTTGCCGCCTGTTGGCTGATGCACTTGGGCAGCTACCTGGCACAACCCAGGCAGCGCAACGCCAGCCGCTTGCACAGCTGAAACGCAACCCCTAGGCTCAGCCCATCGCTTTTGTGGAACGAGCCAATGAACAACCCAGCGAGTCTGCGCGAGCGGCTCTTCGTCATCGTCTTCCAGACCGACACCGTAGCCGGTCGCCGCTTCGACAAGATCCTGCTACTGATCATCCTGGCCAGCCTGGTCACGGTGATCCTCGACAGCATCGACGAAATACACCAAGGCTACGCCGGCCTGCTGGCCGGCATCGAGTGGGGCTTTACCGCAATATTCCTGGCCGAATACATCACCCGCCTGTACTGCTCGCCGAAGCCGTTGCGCTATGCCTTCAGTTTCTATGGCCTGGTCGATTTACTGGCGGTCGTGCCGGGGATCCTCGCGCTGTACTACAGCGACGCCCAGTACCTGTTGATCATTCGTGTGATACGGATGCTGCGGATCTTCCGTGTACTCAAGCTCAGCCCGTACCTCAAGCAGGCTCATTACCTGATGGAGGCGCTGCACGGCAGCAAACAGAAGATCATCGTGTTCCTGGTGACGGTATCGACGCTGGTGACCGTGTTCGGCACACTGATGTACGTGATCGAAGGGCCTGAGAATGGTTTTACCAGCATCCCCAAAGGCATCTACTGGGCCATCGTTACCCTGACCACCGTGGGCTTTGGCGACATCGTGCCGAAGACTCCGCTGGGGCAGGTGCTGTCGTCGCTGGTGATGATCACCGGTTATTCGATCATTGCCGTGCCGACCGGTATCTTTACCGCCGAGCTGGCCAATGCCATGCGCGGGGAGCAGTTGCAGCATGATTGCCCGACCTGCCACAAGAAGACCCACGAGCATGGGGCGGCGTTCTGTTGTCGCTGTGGGAATGGGTTGTTTCCCAAGCAATGACGGTGCCTGTACAGGCCCTTTCGCGGGCGCGCCCGCTCCCACAGGATTACCACAGGCCCGAGCATTACACCGAACCTGTGGGAGCGGGCATGCCCGCGAAGAGGCCGGTACGGGCAGAAGCATAACCAAAGCATTTTTTGTTCTTTAACCCGTATAAAGCCACCCGCTATAGTCGCTGGCAATCTGCCCCAACCCCCTTCAAGAACAAGGAAGCATCGTGAAAAAGCTCTTCACCGCCTCGCTGCTCGCCGCAGGCCTGGCCTTGGGTAACCTCGCCCAGGCCGCCCCCACCCTGCTCAACGTTTCCTACGACGTGATGCGCGACTTCTACAAGGACTACAACCCGGCCTTCCAGAAGCACTGGGAAGCCGAACACAACGAGAAGGTCAACGTGCAGATGTCCTTCGGCGGCTCGAGCAAGCAGGCGCGTGCGGTGATCGATGGTCTGCCGGCCGATGTCATCACCATGAACATGGCCACCGACATCAACGCCCTGGCAGACAAGGGCAAGCTGGTGCCCGACAACTGGGTAACCCGCCTGCCGAACAACAGCGCGCCATTCACCTCGGCCACGGTGTTCATCGTGCGCAAGGGCAACCCGAAAGCCCTGAAAGACTGGCCCGACCTGCTCAAGGACGGTGTGCAGGTGATCGTACCCAACCCGAAAACCTCGGGTAATGGCCGCTATACCTACCTGTCGGCCTGGGGCTACGTACTCAAGCAAGGCGGCGATGAAAGCAAAGCCCGCGACTTCGTCGGCAAGCTGTTCAAGCAGGCACCCGTGCTGGACACCGGTGGCCGTGCCGCCACCACCACGTTCATGACCAACCAGATCGGTGACGTACTGGTCACCTTCGAGAACGAAGCCGAGATGATCGCCCGCGAGTTTGGCCGCGACCAGTTCGAAGTGGTCTACCCAAGCGTATCGGCCGAAGCCGAGCCTCCGGTGACGGTGGTCGACAAGGTGGTGGCCAGGAAGGGGACCCAGGCCGTGGCCGAGGAATACCTGAAGTACCTGTGGTCACCAGCAGCCCAGGAGATCGCCGCCAACAACTACCTGCGCCCGCGTGATGCAACGGTACTGGCCAAGTACACCGACCGCTTCCCGAAAGTGGACTTCCTGTCGGTGGAGAAAACCTTCGGTGACTGGCGTACCGTGCAGAAGACCCACTTCAATGATGGTGGGGTGTTTGACCAGATCTATACCGGTCAGTAACGCACAAGCAACATCAAACCCGGCGGAACACCAAGGCCTTCAGCCCCCCCGCCGGGTCAACGTCCGGAAACTCCGGCGGGTTTTCCAGACGCTCGACATAAGCCAGCGAAGGCGCCTGCGCTGCCATGCCTTCGATCAGAAACTCAGGCCCGATCCCCGGGTCGTTGACACACGCCAGCACCGTCCCGCCTTCGCTCAACAACTCAGGCAAACGCCGCAGGATCTTTGCGTAATCCTGGGTCAGCACAAAGCTGCCACGCTGGAAGGTAGGCGGGTCGATGATGATCAGGTCATAAGGCCCGTACTTGCGCACCTTGCCCCACGACTTGAACAGTTCATGCCCCAGGTACGCCACCCGTGATGCATCGTGGCCATTGAGGCGATGGTTGTCCCGGCCCCGCGACAGGGCCGACTTGGCCATGTCCAGGTTCACCACCTGCTCAGCGCCACCGGCAATCGCTGCCACGGAAAAGCCGCAGGTATAGGCGAACAGGTTCAGCACGCGCTTGCCCGCCGCCTGCTCGCGCACCCAGCGGCGGCCATAGCGCATGTCGAGGAACAGGCCATTGTTTTGCCGCACGCCCAAATCCAGCAGGTAGGTCAGGCCGTCCTCGATCACTTCGCGTTGCTGGCACGGCTCGCCCAGCAGCCACTGGCCCGGGCTGTCGGGCAGGTAGCGGTGCTGGATGATGACTGCCTGACCCGTCCACTGCGGGCGCTCGGCCAAGCTGCGCAGCATGGCTTCCAGTTCGGCGAGCTGGCCTTCGGCCGGCTCACGGAACAAGGCGACCGACAGCACGCCCTGCAGCCAGTCGACGGTGACCTGCTCCAGGCCCGGCCAGCAGCGGCCGCGACCGTGAAACAGGCGGCGGGTTTCCTGTGGGGCAGGGTCGAGGGCAGCGAGCAGGAGTTGCTCAAGGGTGTCGATGGGCGAGGTCATGGCGGATCGCAGGCTGGCAAAAAGCGGCATTCTACCTTGCGGGCCTCTTCGCGGGTAAACCCGCGCCTACAGGATGCCGCGCCGAGCGGAACCACCACCCCTGTTGCATGCCCGCCGCCGCCAGCAGGATCAACCCCACCCCCAGCCACTGCAGCGGCGCCAGGCGGTGCCCGAACGCCACGCAGTCCACCAGAATTGCCGCAATCGGGTAAATGAAAGACAGCGCACCGGTCAACGCCGTGGGCAAACGCTGGATGGCGCTGTACAGCAGCACATACATCAGGCCGGTGTGCACCATGCCCAGTGTCAACAAGCTGGCCAACGCCGGCACTTCGACCGGTAACCCGCCAAGCGTGACCCATGGCGCCAGCAGCAACACACCCGTGGTTACCTGAATCAACGCAATCAGGTGCGGGGGCGTGCCACTCAGGCGTTTGATGATCAAGGCCGCGATTGCATACAGAAACGCCGCCCCCAGCGCCAGGGCAATCCCCAGCAGATAGTCCTCGCCATTACTTTGCCCAGCGCCATGGGCACTGACGATGGCCAGCATGCCGAGGAACGCCACACTCAGCCAGGTCACCTTGGCCAAGGTGATATTTTCGCCCAGAAACAGCGCCGCCAGCCCCACCAGAATGAATGGCTGCACGTTGTAAACCGCCGTGCCGATGGCAATCGACGCCCGCGCGTACGAAGCGAACAACAGCAGCCAGTTGCCGACAATGGCCACCCCACTGGCAATCGCCAGCAAAAATGCCGTGCGGCTGATTACACCTGGGCGCAGAAAGCCAAACGCGGCGCAAATCGCCAGCAAGGTCACGGCACCGAACACGCAGCGCCAGAACACCACATCCAGCACCGGCTGGCCGGACACCAGCACGAACCAGCCAATGGTCCCGGAAATCAGCATGGCGGCGACCATCTCCAGCGAGCCACGGCGCAATGAACTGTCCATCTCAAACCTCCCGTTGATGATGGCCACAGTATGCAAAGGCGACAGCCTGGCCATCCAGCGGATAACCAAGGCATCTTCGTGGGTCTGCCTTTACTATCAAGGCAAATAACACGAATTACCTGATGAGGTGGGTATGACCGATGCCATCGACCAACTATTGATCAATGCTCTGATGGAGGACTCGCGCCGCTCGCTCAAGGCGCTGGCGCAGATCAGCGGGCTGTCCGCACCCAGCGTCAGCGAGCGCCTGCGCCGGCTGGAAGAGCGTGGCGTGCTGCGCGGCTACACCGTGGAGGTCGACCCGCGCGCCTTTGGCTACCAGTTGCAGGCGATCGTGCGCATCCGTCCGCTACCGGGGAAGCTGCAAGAAGTGGAGCGCCAGATCATTGCCATCCCTGAGTTCACCGAATGCGACAAGGTCATTGGCGAAGACTGCTTCGTCGCCCGACTGCATGTGCGCTCGATGGAGCAGCTGGACACGCTCCTCGACCTCATGAATGTGCTGGCTGAGACCAATACCGCGATCATCAAGAAGACCCCGGTCAAGCGGCGGTTGCCGCCAATGGATTGATTGGCCCCTGTACTGGCCTCCTCGCAGGCGTGCCCGCGAAGAGGCCAGCACTGGAAAAGTTGACTATTTTTTGTACACAAAAACGTAACCATAGGTGCCATTTTTGTGTGCACTTTCTTCAGTAGCGCCCCAATTCGTTACACACTTTCCACCCGTTATTTTGACCAAATGATCAACTAATCAATCTTTCAAAAAATATAACTTGTTCACTTGGTCAACTTATATTCTCTGTATTTCATTAACTTACCTTTTAACAAGATAAGTTCGAAATGATCGCCTGCTGAAACCTGCTCTTCCCTTGGCATGGAACTCGCTTTTGTGTGTTCGTGTTTTGTATACAACTTAAACAAAACATAGATACACAAGAATCCGCGACGCCGACCCAATATCGGCCGCCGCGCCCACAACCCTGTGATGCCAACGCTGCACCGACGAGATGGCGAGCCCGTGCGCATGCCCGCTCATCGCAGTCCATGTGCATCAGGAGCCCGCCGGAATGAGTAGCAGCCTCGACCTTGCCCCTGAACAATCCGTCGCCAGCACACACCCCGCGTCCACGCTTGCCGGCCACCAGCCGGACCTTGTTCTCAGCCCGCGCCTGCATAACCGCGACCTGGCGCCAACGCGTATGGAAGGCCGTCGCTGGGGCGGCTACAGCATCTTCGCGCTGTGGACCAACGATGTGCACAATATCGCCAACTATTCGTTCGCCATGGGCTTGTTCGCCCTCGGCCTGGGTGGCTGACAAATTCTGTTGTCGCTGGCCATCGGCGCGGCACTGGTGTACTTCTTCATGAACCTGTCGGGTTACATGGGGCAGAAAACCGGGGTGCCGTTTCCGGTCATCAGCCGCATTGCTTTCGGCATCCACGGCGCACAGATCCCGGCGCTGATCCGGGCAGTCATCGCCATCGCCTGGTTCGGCATCCAGACCTATCTGGCATCGGTGGTGCTGCGGGTGCTGCTCACCGCCGTGTGGCCGCAACTGGCAGCCTACGACCACGACAGCATCCTCGGCCTGTCGAGCCTGGGCTGGGTGTGTTTCGTGTCGATCTGGCTGGTACAACTGGTGATCCTGGCCTACGGCATGGAGATGGTGCGCCGTTACGAGGCCTTTGCCGGGCCGGTGATCCTGCTGACCGTCGCCGCCCTGGCGGTGTTCATGTACTTCAAGGCCGACGCGCGCATTGCCTGGTCGGTGGCTACCCCGCTGACCGGCTACGAGATGTGGCGCAACATCTTTGCCGGCGGCGCACTGTGGCTGGCGATCTACGGCACCCTGGTGCTGAACTTCTGTGACTTCGCCCGCTCCTCGCCTTGCCGCAAGACCATCCGCGTCGGCAACTTCTGGGGCCTGCCGGTGAACATCCTGGTGTTCGCCGTGATCACCGTGGTGCTGTGCGGCGCGCAGTTCCAGATCAACGGCCACATCATCGACAGCCCGACGCAGATCGTCGCCGCCATACCCAGCACGCCATTCCTGGTGCTCGGCTGCCTGGCCTTCCTGATCGTCACCGTGGCGGTGAACATCATGGCCAACTTCGTCGCCCCGGCCTTCGTACTCAGCAACCTGGCGCCGCGCCACCTGAACTTCCGCCGTGCCGGGCTGATCAGTGCCACCCTGGCGGTGCTGATCCTGCCGTGGAACCTGTACAACAGCCCGCTGGTGATCGTGTACTTCCTGTCGGGCCTGGGCGCCCTGCTCGGCCCGCTGTACGGCGTGATCATGTCCGACTACTGGTTGCTGCGCAAAGGCTGCATCAACGTGCCAGAGCTGTATACCGAGCACCCGGCCGGTGCCTATCACTACAGCAAGGGCATCAACCTGCGCGCCGTGGCCGCCTTCGTGCCCGCCGCACTGCTGGCCATCGTGCTGGCCCTGGTGCCCAACTTCCAGGGTATCGCGCCGTTCTCCTGGCTGATCGGTGCCGGCATCGCCGCCGCCCTGTACCTGCTGATCGCGCCACGTAACCGCCACTACCACGACGTCAGCGGCGAGTGCATCGCCGTCGACCACAGCGGCCATTAATCAAGGAGGACTGCCCATGCGTATTCTGATCGCCAACGTCAACACCACCGAAGCCATTACCCACGCCATTGCCGAACAGGCCCGTGCGGTGGCCGCACCCGGTACCGAAATCGTCGGCCTCACGCCCTGGTTCGGCGCCGAATCGGTGGAGGGCAACTTCGAGAGCTACCTGGCGGCCATCGCGGTGATGGACCGGGTCCTGGCCTTTGAAGGGCCCTACGATGCCGTGATCCAGGCCGGTTATGGCGAACATGGCCGCGAAGGCCTGCAGGAACTGCTCAACGTGCCTGTGGTGGACATTACCGACGCCGCCGCCAGCACGGCAATGTACCTGGGCCACGCCTATTCCGTAGTAACCACGCTGGACCGCACCGTGCCACTGATCGAGGACCGCCTGAAGCTCTCGGGCCTGTATGACCGCTGTGCCTCGGTGCGAGCCAGCGGGCTGGCGGTGCTGGAACTGGAAGCCGACCCGCTGCGGGCCGTGGAGGCGATTGTCGGGCAGGCCGAACGCGCCGTGCGTGACGACAAGGCCGAGGTGATCTGCCTGGGTTGTGGCGGCATGGCCGGGCTGGACGAGCAGATTCGCCAACGCACCGGCGTGCCGGTGGTGGATGGTGTGAGTGCAGCGGTGACCATTGCCGAATCGCTGGTGCGCATGGGTTTGAGCACGTCCAAAGTGCGCACCTATGCGACGCCACGGACGAAGAAAGTGGTGGGCTGGCCGATGCGCTTCGGCCGCTAGACAGCCTTCGCCTGTACCGGCCTCTTCGCGGCTAAAGCCGCTACAGGACCACCACAAGCCTGAATACCGTGGGGTCCCTGTGGGAGCGGGCGTGCCCGCGAAGAGGCCGTAACTAACAACCCATCATCTTGACCAGGCGCTGCGCACTGCCGCAAGCCAATGTAAACCCCAACGCCCCATGCCCCAGGTTCAGCCACAGGTTGCGGTACACCGTCCCACTCATGATCGGCACCCCGGTCGGTGTCGCCGGCCGCATCCCCGCCCACTCCACCGCCTGGCCATAATCCGCCGCCCTTGGCAGCGTCTCCAGCGCCAGCCGCCGCATGCTCTGCAAACGGCGCATGTCCACCGACTCGTCGAACCCGACAATGTCCACCATCGCCGCTACCCGCAGCTGCTGCCCCAGGCGTGCATAGACGATCTTGCGCTCATAGTCGGTAAGGCTTACCTCAGGGGGCAGGTGCCCGGCGCTGATCGGCGCGGTCAGGCTGTAGCCCTTCAACGGGTAAACCGGTATCTGCACTCCCGGTAATGCCAAGCCTGGGCCGCGATGCCCGGCACACAGCACCAACTGCTCCACGTCCAGTTGCTGATCGCCCAGTTGCAGTGCCACGACTAGGCCCTGGCGCTGAACCAATTGCGTCACCGGCCGGCCAAGCAGGAAACGGCACTGCCCCGACGCGCGCAACAGCGCCTCCAGCCGTAAGCAAAATACGTGACAATCGCCAACCTCTTCGCCCGCCGTGAACACGCCACCCACAAACGGTGCGCCATCCAGGGCAGGCTCCAGCCCGCGCAGCTCGTCAGCCGCCAGCACCTGCTGACTGGTCGGGTCCGTCAACTGTTCCCGGCCTTGAGCAAAGGCCCGTTCACTTCGAAATGCCACCAGCTTGCCATTGCGCCGCCAGGCAAAATCCCCCAGGTTCTGCTCCTCGCGCCATTGCGCCAGAACGGCCTGACTGTAAAGCGCCAGCTCAAGCAATTGCCCGGCATTACGGCGATTGACGCTACGCCGGCAAGCCAGGGTAAATGCCAGCAACCAGCGCCACTGGGCCGGGTCCATGCGCAAGCGCAAACGCAATGGCGACTCGCCTTGCAACAGCCAGCCCAGCGCCTGCCACGGCACCCCGGCATCAGCCAGCGGCGCCACGTAGCGATAAGACAATTGTCCGCCATTGGCAAAACTGGTGGCCGACGCCAGGCTGTCGCGGGCCTCGATCAGGTCAACCGACCACCCTTCCCGAACCAGCGCGTAAGCCGTCGCCAGGCCCACCACTCCACCACCGATCACCGTTACCCGCTGCTTCATCGCTCATCCCTGTTCCAGCTTCCTTGCCAAACAGTACCAGCGGATCAGGTCGGGCAGCTATGCGCACCATCATTCAGGCCCTGGCGCACATTACGGCTCAGCAGGCTGGCTTTGCCATTTTGCCAGGTCAGGGTCAGTACATAGAGCGTGTCGAAGTCTTCGCCGCTCCAATCCTCGGTGATCACCCGCTCCTCCCCCAGGGCCTTGCCGGCCACGGTGTTGATCAGTTCCGGCAGGTAGCCGTGGGACCAGGCAGTGTAGATGGTCGCATTGCGGTACTTGTCGCTCAGCAACTCATCGGCCAGTTCAGCAGTGTCGTTGGCGCCGTAGTCGATATTCACCGGCAAGCCGAGGCGGATGGCACTGGGGGTGATGGTCATCAATGGGCGGATGTAGCTGTAGCTTTCGTCCCGGCTGCCTTCCTCGACATGCCGCGCGGGGTTGGCGGCAAACACGTAGTCGGCCTTGCCGAAGCGCTCGGGCAGTACACTGGCCAGGTCCAGCGCACGGTTGAGGCCCTGGCAGTTCAACTGCCCGAGCCCCTCGCCCGGCTTCTCGCCATGACGCAGAAACACCAGGGTCTGGGTGCCATCCACCGGTCGTGCCCGGCTTTCGACAGCCTCCAGCGCCAACGGTACGGCGATGGCTGTGAGCAACAGACTCAGCAGCAAGTGACGGCGACGGCGGAAGAATGTTGGCAACTTCATCAAGGCAGGCTCGTGTGGCAGAGAAAATCGGGTTTACCCGCCACATCACCCGGCCAATTGCAGGGCGCCCGTGTAGTGAATGCCATCCCTGGCAACGCGTCAGGGTCAGAGTGCCCCGAACCCGTTTGGTTCCTCCCTGGAGGTGGATGCCGTTCCCTAGGCAAGGCCTAGATTAGGGGCTGGGTGTTGCGCAATTGTGTAAGGTGCAAGAACCTCGGGTTGCAACGTGCCCACTCAATCATCCCGCGTGAGCACTTCCAGCAGTTCGATCTCGAAGGTCAGGTCCGAATTTGGCGGGATCGCCCCTACGCTGCGTTCGCCATAGCCCAGGTGCGCCGGTACCAGCAGCTTGCGCTTGCCGCCAACGCGCATGCCCATCAGGCCTTGGTCCCAGCCTTTGATTACCCTGCCAGTGCCGATCACGCACTGGAACGGCTTACCGCGCGACCATGACGAGTCGAACTCGCTGCCATCGGCCAGCCAGCCGGTGTACTGAGTGGTGATCAGGGCGCCTTTGACGGCGGCTTTGCCGTCACCCTCGACCAGGTCGATGATCTGCAGTTCTTGGCTCACGGGTACACTCCAACGCTGAAAAACAAAACCGCCCTTTTCTCAGGAATGCACCGGTTTGGCAAGTTCACGCAGAATTGTATGGAGGCATTCGCCAACGGAATGCCCCCGTACAGACATGGCGTTGAATCAGCTGTTCTGCTCGAACACCTCTTGGCCGGACAGCTCCTTGGTCTGATTGGCGAAGCAGTACCACGCGGGTTTCTGTTCAACGAAGATCTGCAGGTCGAAATCCCAGGCTTGGTCGCCATCGAGCAGGCCGACCGGCACGGCATGGAAGTCGTTGGCCTTGAGCCGGTAGAACAGGTGCGTACCACAGCGGCCACAGAAAGCACGCTGGGCCCAGTCGGACGAATCGTAGACGCTGGGCGCACGCCCTTCGATCAGCGGAGGCTTGCTGCAGTGCACCACCAGCAGCGGGCCGCCGGTCCACTTGCGGCACATGCTGCAATGACAAGCGCTGATATGGGTGTTGTCGACGGTGACCGTAAGCCGCGTGTCGCCGCACAGGCAGGTGCCGTGTTTTTCCAGGGCCATGGGTGGCTCCTTGAACGGAAAGATGGGCCAGCAATTATAGAACCCCCGCAGCGCATCGCACGCCATGCTAGATGTACACAGTGCCCCGCAGGTACAACGCCGCCCGCCCACTGATGATCACGCGGCCATTGCCCGGCACTTCACACTGCAATTGCCCTTTGCGTGCCCCGCCCTGCTCGCAGCTCAGCACCTTCTTGCCCAGCTTCTGGGCCCATACCGGCGCCAGCGAAGTGTGCGCCGAGCCGGTTACCGGGTCCTCATTCACACCAACCCGCGGGCCGAACCAGCGGGTGACGAAGTCAAAGCCACGCCCTGCCGCGGTCACGGCAATGCCACGGACGTCGAAGGCCGACAGTGCAACAAAGTCTGGTTTCAACGTATCGAGCAGCAAGGCGTCGTCGATCACCACCACATAATCGTCGCTACGGTACACCACCTGTGCCTGGCTCAAGCCCAGCGCCTGCAGCAGGCCCGCCGGCATGTCCACCGCTACGGGTTGCTTGGCCGGGAAGTCCATGGCCAGCAGGCCATCAGTGCCACGGCTGACGCGCAACTCGCCACTGCGGGTGTTGAAGCGCAGCACTTGCGCCTGCTCCCCTAGTTGCTCGAACAACACATAGGCCGAAGCCAAAGTAGCGTGGCCGCACAGGTCGACTTCCACGGCGGGGGTGAACCAACGCAAGTCGAACGTTTCGCCGTTGCGCACGAAGTAGGCAGTTTCTGACAGGTTGTTTTCTTCGGCAATGCGCTGCAGCACATCGTCCGGCAGCCAGCTTTCCAGCGGGATCACTGCGGCAGGGTTGCCACCGAACGGTTCAGTGGAAAAGGCATCGACCTGGAATATCTCGAGTTGCATGCACACACTCCTTGTTGCCCGGGCGCTGCCGGGCAGATATCTGGAAAAAGGTTACGGGCGTACCGGGGTCAAAACTGGCTCACCGGCAAAGAACGCCTGCAGGTTTCGCAGCACCAAGGCCACCGTGTCGCGCGCGGCTTCTGGCGATTGGCCAGCCACGTGGGGTGTGAGCACGGTGTTGGGCAAGGCCTTGAGTGCATCGGGCACTGCCGGCTCGTCATCGAATACATCCAGCGCGGCGCCAGCCAGCTGGCCACGCTGCAATGCGTCAATCAGGGCTTGCGTGTCGACCACACTGGCACGGGCGATGTTCACCAGATAGCCCTCAGCCCCCAGAGCCTGAACGACTTGGGCATCGACCAGATGCCGGGTGTTGGCACCTCCGGGGGTGGCCACCACCAGGATGTCGACGGTTTCAGCCAACTGTCGGGGGCTGTCGTACCAGGTATAGGGCACACCCTGGCGTGGTGTGCGGCTGTGGTAGCTGACGCGCATGTCGAAGCCCAAGTGAGCCCGCTTGGCGATTGCCAGGCCCACTGCACCGAGGCCGAGAATGCCCAGGCGTTTGCCACTCACCGAGGGGCTGATCACCCGGTTCCATTCACCGCGCCGCGTGCTGGCATCAGCACGAGGGATGTCGCGCAACAGCGCCAGCAGCAGGGCCAGGGTGTGGTCGGCGACGGCTGCGGCATTGGCCCCGGCGCCATTGGTGACGGTTATGCCGCGGGCGTCGGCGGCGGCCAGGTCGACCTGCTCGTAGCCGGCGCCGATCACGCAGATGATCTGTAATCTGGGTAATGCGTCAATTTCGGCGGCGGATAGCCCCAGCGGACCACGGGTGAGCACCGCATCGATTTCTTCGGCGTGGCGATGAATGGCATCGGCGCGCAGTTGCGGCGAAGGGGCACGGATCAGGTGGTAACCGGCCTGCTCCAGCATGGGCAGGTAATCGTCGACGGTTTCCACCAGTACCAGGACTGTCTTGCGCATGCCACCTCCGGGTAAATTCGAGGCGTCATTATGCGGAGTCACCGACCGGTACAGTCAATGGAAATAACAAGGCAAAACTGTACTGTGCTGTTGCTGCGTTGCTGCGTTGCTGCGTTGCTGTTGCTGTTGCTGTTGCT
>NZ_JBICJS010000095.1:0-179117 GCF_043103305.1 Pseudomonas sp. YQ_5
GTTCAGCGCAAGCCAGAAGGCTACGCGTTTGACTGTGGGAGCGGGCTTGCCCGCGAAGAGACCGCCACAGTCATCACAGGACTCTCTCGAACTGCTCCGGCCAGTCCCGCCAGGTAAACACCTGCCCTTCCTGCCTCACCCGCCGTACTTCCTCCAAATCCACTTCACACACCAGCCACTGGCTGCAGTCCGGGTTCAACTGCTCACTCAACGCCACCACCCCATCCCCTGGCATCCCGTGATCCGGCGGCACGAACAGGCCTGCCCGGCCGATATTCTCGTCCAATGCCGGTGACCACGGCGCCACCCCCACCGTAGGGCTCTGCAACACGGCAATCTGGTTCTCCAGAGCGCGCGCCTGGGCGCCAATACGCACCCGGTGGTAACCGGCCTCGGTATCGGTACAACTCGGCGCCAGAATCAGGTCGGCACCGCACTCGGCCAGGCGGCGGGCCAGCATCGGGAACTCGTTGTCGTAGCAGATCAGGATGCCAAGCCGCCCCAGTTCGGTTTCGAATACCTGCAACCCCTGGCCTGCAGCAATATCCCACTGCTCGCGCTCGAAGCGGGTCATCATCAGTTTGTCCTGATAACCCAGCACACCTTGGGGGCCGAACAGCCAGGCACGGTTGCGGTAGCGGCCATCGTTGTCCAGCACCGGCACACTGCCCGGTTGCAGGTAGATCCCCCAGCGCCGGGCAAGGCTCTCGCACAACGCTTTCCAGGGTTCGATCAGCGGCTGGATGCCGGCAATCGAAGCCTTCAGGTCTTCCCGCTGCCCGGCATTCAGCTGGCCGCTCAGCACCAGCCCGGCGTACTCCGGCAACAGCAGCAAGCGTGCCCCTGCCTCCACCGCTTCGGCGCACAGGCCTTGCAGGTGGTCGGCGTAGGCGTCCCACGTCTCATGCAGCTCGATGGCGTACTGGCAGGCCGCCAGGCGGATCATATCGGCAGTGCCTTGAGCCAGAATGACATCAGCTTGTCAGAGCTTTCCTGCTCGTCCAGGTCGCGCCAGGCGTAGGTGGTGCGCAGCGACGGGTCGTGCAGGAAGCCGCGGTTGCGCCAGAAGCCGTGCAGGGGTTTGTACTCTGCTGGTCGTCGCGGGTGTGCACCAGGCCGTTCGACCGCGCAGAACGCGCAATAATCGAACTCGGCCAGTTTGTGTGCGTAGGACTCGCGCTCGATGAAGAAGCGAACCCCCAGGCCCTGACCGCGGTATGCCGGCAACACCAGCGACTCACCGAAGTAGTACACACTGGCCGGGTCGCGCCCCTGGGCCAGGAATGGCTGCTGGAATTCGGGCGCGACGTCCACCAGCGGCAGGCCGGTAGAAGCGCCGACCACTTTGCCGTCGTCCAGCGCCAGCACAACCAGGCTGCGCCCGGAGCGGGCATAGTTGGCCAGGTAGTCGGCCTCGTACTCCGGGGTGCCGTCGTAAAGGTAGGGGAACTCGCGGAACACAGTAAGGCGCAGGCGAGCGAGGTCATCGATGTAAGGCGCGATAGCGGCACCGTGCAACAGGCGTATTTCCATGTTTGGCGGTCGTTTTGTCGATGTGGATGACGCGCTCGGCTAAGCCGGGCTTGAGGGGAAACCCTATCATCCGAGTTAGCGACCCGCCTTTTCCCTACACGACAGGAATTGTTCCATGACCGCAACCGAACTGGTAAATGCTTACTACGCCGCCTTCAACGCGGGTGACATGCCAGGCTTTCTGGCGCTGCTCAGCGAAGACGTGATCCACGACATCAACCAGGGCGAGCGTCAGATGGGCAAGGCCAGGTTCGCCGCGTTCATGGAAAAGATGAACCGCTGCTACCGCGAGCGCCTGGCCGACATCGTGGTGATGCAGAACGCCGATGGCAGCCGCGCGGCGGCGGAGTTCACCGTACATGGCGAATACCTGGTCGATGACGAAGGGTTGCCGGCGGCAAACGGGCAGACCTATGTGCTGCCGGCGGGGGCGTTCTTCTATATTCACTGTGGCAAGATTGCCCGGGTGACCAACTACTACAACCTCAATGACTGGGTTGAGCAGGTTGCCTGAAGCAACCCGCTCTGAACTCAACCAAGCCTGTCAGACAATACGCGTGCCCAGTACTTGAAGGAACGCCGCCAGCCAAGCCGGGTGCGCTGGCCATGCCGGTGCGGTCACCAGGTTGCCATCCACATGCGCCTGGTCCACCGCGATGTCGATGAACGTGCCACCCGCCAGGCGCACTTCTGGCGCACATGCCGGGTACGCGCTGCATTCACGCCCATCCAGCACCCCAGCCGCCGCCAGCAACTGGGCACCATGGCATACCGCTGCAATCGGCTTGCCGGCCTGGTCGAACGCACGCACCAGTTCCAGCACCTTTTCATTCAGGCGCAGGTACTCTGGTGCACGGCCACCTGGAATCAGCAGCGCGTCATAACTCTCGGGCCGCACCCGCACGAAGTCATAATTCAGGGCAAAATTGTGCCCGGGCTTTTCGCTGTAGGTCTGCTCACCCTCGAAGT
Organism: Pseudomonas sp. YQ_5; assembly: GCF_043103305.1. NCBI lineage: Bacteria > Pseudomonadati > Pseudomonadota > Gammaproteobacteria > Pseudomonadales > Pseudomonadaceae > Pseudomonas > Pseudomonas sp. YQ_5. The sequence goes on from NZ_JBICJS010000095.1 coordinate 2,503, forward strand.
CATGAATCGCGGTACGCACGGTCTGCCCCGCCAGCTTCTCCGGGCACACCGCATGCACCGTGTGGCCTACCATGCTCAGGGCCTGGAACGGCACCATCGCTTCGTAATCTTCGACGTAGTCGCCCACCAGCATGAGAATTTTCTTCGCCGTCATCTCGCCCACTCCTTCGGTTAACCGTAAATAGTCACTGCACGATAGCCGTTGTCAGTCACGGCGGTCGAGGAAGTTGACCACCAACCGATCGAGCCAGCCCCAGATCCGTTGCTTGACCCTGCGCCACAAAGGCCGTGCATGCCAGTGAGCGAGATCGACTTCTTCGCTCAGGGCGAAGTCGCGCTCGAAGCTGGCCACCACCGCCGCTGTCAACGGCGGGTCCAGCGCCTCGATGTTGGCTTCAAGGTTGAAGCGCAAGTTCCAGTGGTCGAAGTTGCACGAACCGACGCTGACCCAGTCGTCCACCACAGCCATCTTCAGGTGCAGGAAGCACGGCTGGTACTCGAAAATCCGTACGCCCGCGCGTAACAGCCGCGGGTAGTAACGATGCCCGGCGTAGCGTACCGAGGGGTGATCGGTGCGCGGACCGGTCAACAACAGCCGCACGTCCAGGCCCTTGCTGGCAGCCCGACGCAACGAGCGGCGCACGCTCCAGGTCGGCAAGAAGTACGGCGTGGCCAGCCATACCCGTTTCTTGCCGCTGTTCAGTGCCCGTACCAGCGCGTGCAGGATGTCCTGGTGCTGGCGGGCGTCGGCATAAGCGACCCGGCCCATGCCCTGCCCCTGCGCAGGCACCTTGGGCAGACGCGGCAGGCCAAAGCCTTCAGCAGGGCGCCAGGCGGTGCGGCGAGTGTTGGCGTGCCACTGACGGTCGAACAGCAACTGCCAGTCGCTCACCACCGGCCCCTGCATCTGCACCATCACTTCGTGCCATTCGCTGGTCGCCTCACCCGGCTTCCAGAACTCGTCGGTAACGCCCGTCCCCCCCACCACGGCCCAACGTTCGTCCACCAGTAGCAATTTGCGATGATCACGGTACAGGTTACGCAGGCCACGCTTCCAGCGCAGGCGGTTATACCAGCGCAAGTACACGCCAGCGTCCAGCAGGCGCTGACGCAACGCACTGTTGAAGGCCAATGCACCGTAGTCATCAAACAGGCAGCGCACCCGTACGCCACGTCGGGCAGCCTGCTCCAGCGCGTCCACCACCGCCTCGGCACAGGCGCCGGCCTCGACCAGGTACAGTTCCAGGTCAACCTGGAACTCGGCCCGCATGATCGCCAGGAGCATGCGCGGAAAGAACGCGGGGCCATCGATAAGCAGTTCGAACTGGTTGCCATCCCGCCAGGGGAAGACCGGCCCCGCCATGTCAGCGCGCAGTGAAGATCAGCACCGCGCTAACCGGCACCGACGGGTTGATGGACTTCAACCTGGCAAACTTGCGCAGGCTTTCCAGGCCCGGCATCAAGCCGAAATCTTCGGCGCGCAGCACCAGGGGCTCAAGGGTCACCACCTGGAAACGCCGCGCATCCAGGCGGGTGGCCAGCAACAAAACATTGTAGCGGTGCGACTGGCCATGCAGGGTGACCGTCAGCGGCAGACGCAACTCGATCTGTGCACCATCGGCCAGGTCATTGATCGGCTGCAGGTCGATCTGCGTCTTCACTGTGGCCTCGGCGAAGCGCTCGACCTCGAACAGGTTGTCGCGCATTTGCTCGTCACGCAGCGGGATACCGCTGCTTACCGAGTCCATCTCGATCCTCAACCCGGCCACACCCTTGCGGTCGACCGTGCCGTGCAGCACCAGAAAACGATGCACTTCGGCGGTATTGCCATTCTTGCCGGTAATAAACGACAGCCGTGAAGATTCGCCATCCAGGTGCCAATTGGCATGAGCGGGCAGGCACAAAGGCAGCAACAAGGCAGGCAGCAGGCGGGGCAGCTTGAACATGACAGATCTCGTGAAACCAGGCCGCCAACCTTACCCGCCTGCATTCATGGCAGCAAGCGGCAGCCCTCACGCGCGCCTTGCCAGGCCGCCTGGCTGCGCCGCCCCAGGCCTTCAGCGGTGACTTGCCGCTGCTGGCTGTTTTCCTCCAGCAGGCTCAATGGCAGCCACTGCTTCACATACCCTCGGCAGTACGCCTCGTCAAAGCCCATGACAAAGCGGCAGGAACAGTATTCCTTGGCCGAGTAGGCCGGCAGTATGCCGGGGAAGTCCGCCAGCGCCTGGCGTTCTTGCCAGGCCCAATACAGGAGCCCTGCCAGGACCAGCAGCAATAGCCGCTTCATGCCCCCTCCCCGGCCAGTGCCGCCAGCACCCGCTTGAGCAGTTCGTCGTGTCGGTAGCTGCTGTCGCGGTCATCGGCGTAGCGCACGATCACCAGCTTTTGTTCAGGCAGCACATATAACGCCTGCCCCCAGTGGCCAAGGGCGGCGAAGGTGTCTGCGGGTGCGCTGGGCCAAGGCCGTTCGGCGCCAGCCAGCGGCTGGTTGAGCCACCAGTGGCCACCGGGGGTGGCCTCGCCAGGCAGCGCTTGGGCCTGGGCAAACGGGGTACGGTTGAAGGCTACCCAGGCTTTGGGCAGCAATTGTCGGCCCTGCCAGCGCCCGTCGCGTTGCATCAACAGGCCGATACGGGCCAAATCGCGGGCACTTAGGTACAGATAAGAAGAGCCTACGTAGGTGCCTGCCCGGTCACGCTCCCATACCGCACTGCCGATACCCAACGGGGTGAACAGTGCGTCCCAGGGATAGTCGGGGTACTGCCCGGCATCGAGCATGCCGCGCAGCGCTGCGGCCAGCAGGTTGCTGTCGCCACTGGAGTAGAGGAATCGCTGACCGGGGCTGGCAGCGGCACCCCGCGCTGCCGTATAGGCAGCCATGTCTGCGCGGCCACGGGTATACAGCATGGCCACCACCGAGGATTTCAGCGGTGCATATTCATAGTCTTCCTGCCAGTCGAGGCCACTGGCCCAGTGCAGCAGGTCGGCCATACGCACACCGGGGTGGGCGCGCATGGGTGGATAGAAGCGGCTGACCGGGTCTTGCATCTGGAAGCGGCCTTCGCCCTGGGCCACGCCCATTATCGTGGCCAGTACACTCTTGCTTACCGACCAGGTCAGGTGCGCGGTGTCGGCACGGGTGGGCGCTGTGTAGCGCTCGTGGAGGATACGACCGTCGCGGATGATCAGCAGAGCGTCGGTGCGGATGCCGTTGCGCTCCGAGGGAGAGCGTGCGGGAAAGGCATAAGCGTCGACGGCCTGCCAGTCGAGGGCGGCAGGGTCGCTCTGCCACTGTGGGTCAGGCCAGTCCTCAGCCTTGACGCTACCTGCAACCATCGCAAGGATGACCAACAGTACCTTCATCGTGCTCGCCCTGATTGGGGCTGCCTTGCAGCCCTTCGCGGGCAAGCCCGCTCTCACAGTTGCAGGAGTGGATTTACCCGCGAACAGGCCAACATCATCAATGGAGAATCAGCGCCGAACCGGCCGTTTCTGCAGCTTGCGCTGCAACGTCCGCCGGTGCATGCCCAGCGCCCGCGCAGTGGCCGAGATATTGCCTTCATGCTCGTTCAGCACGCGCTGGATGTGTTCCCACTGCAGGCGATCGACCGACATCGGGTTTTCCGGCACCAGGGTATCCAGGTCGGTGTGCTCCGACAGCAGTGCTGCCAACACGTCATCGGCGTCAGCCGGCTTGCACAGGTAGTTGCAGGCACCGCGCTTGACCGCCTCCACTGCGGTGGCAATGCTCGAGTAACCGGTCAGGATCACCACGCGCATTTCCGGGTCCAGCTCCAGCAGCTTGGGCAGCAGCACCAGGCCGGAGTCGCCATCCATTTTCAGGTCCAGCGTGGCGTAGTCCGGCAGGTCCTGCTGGGCCAGAATCAAGCCCTCTTCGGCAGAGCTGGCAGTGCTCACACGGAAACCGCGACGGCTCATGGCCCTGGCCATGACCCGGGTGAAGGTGGCATCGTCATCCACCAGCAGCAGGTGCGGCAGCTCTTCGCTTTCGACCTGGTTTTCTTCGCTCATCATTCATCTCCTCGCTTGCCATAGGGCAGGCGCAGTTCGGTCAGGGTGCCACCCTGTTCATGACTATAGAGTTTCACCGAGCCGCCCGCACGGGTCACGCTGGCCTTGCTCAAGAACAGGCCAAGGCCAAAGCCTTTGCCCTTGGTGGTAATAAAAGGTTTGCCAATGGCTTCGGCAATGGCCGGCGGTACGCCAGGGCCGTGGTCGTGGATACTGATGACGATGTCCTGGGCGTCCCAGTCCAGGCGAACCTCCAGATCATCAGGGCAGGCATCGGCGGCATTGTTCAACAGGTTCAGTAGCGCCTGGGTCAGGTCTGGCGGCGGAGACAGGCGCGGCACTTTGCCGTCGCGCAGGCGCTGGAAGCGGTAGCTGGCTTCCGGGCGCATCAGGTGCCAGCGGTTGAGCGCCTCGTCCAGCCAGGCAGTCACATCCTGCTCCACGATGGCCAGGCGTCGGTTGGCTTCGGCTGCGCGCACCAACTGTTGCAAGGTCTCTTTGCACAGCTTTACCTGGTCCTGGAGGATCTGCAGGTCCTCCTGCAACAGCGGGTCGGTGTGGTCCTGGCGCATTTCGTTGATCAGCACGCTCATGGTCGCCAGCGGCGTACCCAGCTCATGGGCGGCGCCGGCGGCCTGGGTCGCCACTGCCAGCAGTTGCTCGTCGCGCAGGCTCTCTTCACGCCGCTCTGAACGCAGCTGTTCCTGGCGGCGCAGCTCTTCGGCCATGCGCGCGGCAAAGAAGGTGATCACTGCGGCAGCCAAGGCAATGCTCAGCCACATGCCGTAGACCTGCATCTTGTCCCGCGCCATTGGCAGCCCTTCGAGCGGGTAGAACTGCACCAGCAGCAAACTGTAGGCCGTCAGCGCAATACCCGACAGGATCAGCGAATACAGCCACGGCAAGGTCACCGCAGCGATCGCCAGCGGCACCAGGTAATACGACACGAACGGGTTGGTCGAGCCGCCGGAGTAATACAGCAAGGCGCTATGGATCAGCAGGTCACAGGCCAGCTGCAGGGCGTATTCCATTTCGGTGACGGGCAGCGACAGGCGCAGGCGCAGGGCCGTGAAGGCACACAGCAGCGAAGAAAGGGCCAAGGTGCCGGCCAGCGACAGCCAGGGCAACGGCAGCAGTTCGGTCCAGTAGGCAACGCCCACCGAGCCGGCCTGGGCAGCCAGGACCAGGACCCGAATAAGGGTGAGGCGCCAGAGGTTCTGGCGGGTAGCGGACAACGGTTGTACGGCGGCGAGCATGAGCTCTCCTGATGAGTGCTCCAGAAAAATCGGCTGGAGTATACCGAAGCCGGGCGCCTCGCTGCAGCGATGCGGCAAAGCGCCACACTTTGTCACAGGTTCATGATGGCACTTTTGAACCCACTACACTGTTGCCGGTCCGATGGGCCATGCGTGGAATGGAAGTCCAGCCCCCACGCCTTTCAATGCCAAGGAGTATCACATGCAAATCCCACGTCGCGGCGCCGCCCTGATCATGTCTTGTGGCCTGCTCGCCAGCCTGCCGGCACTGGCCGCCGATGAACCGCGTTTCAACCAGGTATCGCTGCGGGCCGAAGTCAGCAAGGAAGTGGCGCGCGACCTGATGGTCGTGACCCTGTACAGCGAAGCGCAGAACAGCGACCCGGGCAAGCTCGCCAAGCAGATCACCGAAACCATGAACAAGGCCGTGCAGCAGTCGCGCCAGGTCAAGGACGTGAAGATCAGCCAGGGCAGCCGCAACAGCTACCCGGTATACGACAGCAAGGGCCAGAAGATCACCGGCTGGCGCGAACGCGCCGAGCTGCGCCTGGAAAGCGCCAACTTCCCGGCCTTGTCCCAGCTTACCGCCGATCTGTTGCAAGAGCTGAAAATGGGCGGCATGGACTTCTCCATCGCACCCGCCACGCGCAAGGCCAGCGAGGATGCACTGCTCAAGGATGCGGTCGATGCCTTCAAGGCTCGCGCGCAACTGGCGACTGAAGCGCTGGGTGGCAAAGGCTACAAAGTGGTCAGCCTGAACCTCAACAGCAGCGGTTACCCGCGCCCGTACTTGCGTAGCGCGCCGATGGCGATGAAGGCCATGGGGGCTGATGAAGCAGCACCCGCGCCGGATATCGAGGCGGGCACCAGTGAAGTGAGCATGAACGCCGATGGCCTGATCGAAGTGCAGATGCCATAAGGCGCCCACGCATCATCTGTGGGAGCGGGTGGGCTCGCGAACTAGACACTGCGGTGGATGGCACGGGCTTCGCCCGTGTCCGCGGGTAAACCCGCTCCTACAGGTGACCGCATCAATTTCACGATTTTCGGAAGTTTCCTACGCACCACATAGGTGCCTTCCTACATTCTTGCCCATCCGAAATATCGCGCAAAACGCCATCATCGCGCCTACGCAAACGTTTAACTTCGCCAAAAGTTATATCGATGCGACATCCATGTACGGACGTTCCACTTTTCTGGCGCCAACTATCCTCCTACCTGTTGCATTGAGAACAGCCCCTGCATAAGTATCCGCAGGTCGGCTCACGAGGCCACCTCATCCAAAAAATGACAACAATGAGGCCACCATGCTCAAACACGCAGTCATTCCGTTCCTGCTGGGTGCAGGCTTGCTCAGCGGCGCACCGTCGGCCGTTGCCGCATCCAACCTGGTGTTCTGCTCCGAAGGCAGCCCGGCCGGCTTCGATCCGGGGCAGTACACCACCGGGACCGACTTCGACGCCTCGGCAGAGACCGTGTTCAACCGCCTGACCCAGTTCGAGCGCGGCGGCACTGCGGTCATCCCGGGCCTGGCAACCAAATGGGAGGTGTCCGACGACGGCAAGACCTATACCTTCCACCTGCGCGAAGGGGTGAAGTTCCACACCACCGACTACTTCAAGCCCAGCCGCCCGTTCAACGCCGACGACGTGCTGTTCACCTTCAACCGTATGCTCGACAAGGACAACCCGTTCCGCAAGGCGTACCCCACCGAGTTTCCATACTTCACCGACATGGGCATGGACAAGAACATTGCCAAGGTGGAGAAACTTGACGAGCACACGGTGAGGTTCACCCTCAACGAGGTTGACGCCGCGTTCATCCAGAACCTGGCCATGAGCTTTGCCTCGATCCAGTCCGCCGAATACGCTGACCAGCTGCTCAAGAACGGCAAGGCCGCCGACATCAACCAGAAGCCGATCGGCACCGGCCCGTTCGTGTTCAGCAAGTACCAGAAGGACGCGCAGATCCGCTTCAAGGGCAACAAGGACTACTGGAAGCCCGAGGACGTGAAGATCGACAACCTGATCTTTGCCATCACCACCGACGCCTCGGTGCGCATGCAGAAGCTTAAAAAGAACGAGTGCCAGGTCACCCTGTTCCCACGCCCGGCGGACATCGAGCCGCTAAAAGCCGACAAGAACCTGCAAATGCCGCAGCAGGCCGGTTTCAACCTCGGCTACATCGCCTACAACGTGATGGACAAGATCAAGGGCAGCAACGAGGCCAACCCCATGGCCCAGCTGAAAGTCCGACAGGCGCTGGACATGGCCGTGGACAAGAAAAAGATCATCGAGTCGGTGTACCAAGGCGCCGGCCAGTTGGCGGTCAACGCCATGCCGCCCACGCAGTGGTCCTATGACGACAGCATCAAGGACGCCGCCTTCGACCCCGAGAAAGCCAAGCAACTGCTCAAGGAAGCCGGCATCAAGGAAGGCACCGAAATCACCCTGTGGGCCATGCCCGTGCAACGCCCGTACAACCCCAATGCCAAACTGATGGCCGAAATGCTCCAGGCCGACTGGGCCAAGATCGGTATCAAGGCGAAGATCGTCAGTTATGAATGGGGCGAATACATCAAGCGCTCCAAAGGCGGCGAGCAGGGTGCGATGCTGATTGGCTGGAGCGGTGACAATGGTGACCCGGACAACTGGCTGGGTACCCTCTACGGTTGCGATGCCGTCGATGGCAACAACTTCTCCAAGTGGTGCTACAAGCCCTACGACGACCTGATCAAACAGGCCAAGGCCACGTCCGACCAGGCCAAGCGCACCGAGCTGTACCAAAAGGCGCAGCACATCCTCAAGGAGCAGGTACCGATCACCCCGATCGCCCACTCCACTGTCTACCAACCCATGAGCGCCAAGGTGAAGGACTTCAAGATCAGCCCGTTTGCGCTGAATTCCTTCTACGGCGTAAGCGTGGACAAATAGGCTGACCGTGGCACCCGCTGAGCGGCGGGTGCCCCCTCCTTGCCACCCTTTCATGTCGTCCTGCAGCTATCCGCTGCGGGGTCGGCTAACTGTTGCCGCCATTCGCACCCCAAGGCGGCGCAAACAGATGAAAAAGGAACTGCCATGTGCTTCGCCAAACGCCTTTCGACCCTGCTGGCCCTGGGCCTGATCAGCCAATCCCCGGCCGTTTTGGCTAACAATCTGGTGTTCTGCTCCGAGGGCAGCCCAGCTGGCTTCGACACCGCTCAGTACACCAGCGCCACCGACAACGACGCCGCCGAACCCATCTACAACCGCCTGGTCGAGTTTGAACGTGGCGGTACCGCCGTGCACCCGGCCCTGGCGACCCGCTGGGAGGTGTCCGACGACGGCCTGCGCTACACCTTCCACCTGCGTGAAGGGGTCAAGTTCCACAGCAACAAGGCCTTCAGCCCGAGTCGCGCGTTCAACGCCGACGATGTGCTGTTCACCTTCAACCGCATGCTCGACAAGGGTCATCGGTTCCGTCAGGCCTACCCTACCGAATTCCCCTATTTCATCGGCATGGGCCTGGACAAGAACATCGCCCGCGTCGAGAAGATCGACCCGATGACCGTGGTGTTCACCCTGAACACGGTCGATGCCGCGTTCATCCAGAACCTGGCCATGAGCTTCGCCTCCATCCTCTCCGCTGAATACGCCGAGCAGTTACTGGCCAGTGGACGCCCCAGCGACATCAATCAGCAGCCTATCGGTACCGGGCCGTTCGTGTTCCAGCGCTACCAGAAGGATTCGCAGATTCGCTACAAGGGCAACAAGGACTATTGGGCAGCGAACGAAGTGAAGATCGACAACCTGGTGTTTTCGATCAATACCGACCCCTCGGTGCGCATCCAGAAGCTGCGCCGCAACGAATGCCAGGTCACCCTGCACCCGCGCCCGGCCGACCTGCCGGCGCTCAAGGCCGACAGCACGCTGCAGGTGCTTCAGCAACCAGGCTTCAACCTCGGCTACATCGCCTACAACACCCAGCACCCGCCGTTCGACCGCCTGGAAGTGCGCCAGGCAATGGACATGGCGGTTAACAAGAAAGCCATCATCCAGGCGGTGTATCAGGACGCCGGCCAACTGGCGGTCAATGCCATGCCACCGACCCAGTGGTCCTATGACGACAGCATCAAGGACGCCCCGTACGCGCCGGAAAAGGCCAGACAGCTACTCCAGCAGGCGGGTGTCGAACCTGGCACCGAGATCACCCTGTGGGCCATGCCGGTGCAGCGCCCGTACAACCCCAATGCCAAGCTGATGGCCGAAATGCTCCAGGCCGACTGGAGCAAACTCGGGTTCAAGGTGCGCATCGTCAGCTACGAATGGGGCGAATACCTCAAACGCATGAAAAACGGTGAGCACGACGTCGCCCTGATCGGCTGGACCGGAGACAACGGCGACCCGGACAACTGGCTGGGCACCCTATACAGCTGCGATGCCATCGGCAGCAACAACTACTCGCAGTGGTGCGACCCGCAGTACGACAGCCTGGTCAAGCAGGCCAAGCAGGTGACCGACCGTACCCAGCGCACCGCCCTCTACCAGCAGGCCCAGCAGCGGCTCAAGCAGCAGGTACCGATTACCCCGGTGGCGCATTCCACAGTGAACCAGCCGCTTAGCGTCAAGGTTTCCCAGTTCAAGGTCAGCCCGTTTGGGCGCAATGATTTTTCCGGTGTGAGTGTTGATTAAGCGTTAGCCAGTTCCGGCCTCTTCGCGGGCAAGCCCGCTCCCACAGGATCTCGACAGGTTCGGACACTGCGCCCTGCCTGTGGGAGCGGGCTTGCCCGCGAAGAGGCCAGTACGGCCAACACAACACCCCGATTCTGCCCGGTGATCCCGCGGCAACCCTGGCAACACAGCAGCAATCACCCGGCCCACAAGGCCGGCCATAACTAGAAAAGAAAGGGAGCTTTAACCTTGAAAGTATTCACCTTGACCGCACTGGCGTTATCCATCAGTGCCTTTTCCACTGTGGCCCAGGCAGATCCGCAGAGCCAGGACTACCTCCCGCTCACCCTCAAAAGCACCAGCGAGCAAGCGCAAGCCAGCGGCTTCATCGACGGCCAAAGCCTGTCCGGCAGCACCCGCAACTGGTATGCCCGCGAACGCGCCGCACGCGCGCCGCTGTGGAAGTACTACAAGAACGACGGCACCCGCCACGACACCCACAGCCGTGAAAACTGGGTACAGGGCACCATCCTCAACTACAGCTCCGGCTTCACCCAGGGCACCGTGGGCTTCGCCGTCGAGGCCGCCGGCTACAACGCCATCGCCCTGCAGCAGAGCCGCGAAGCCATTGCCGGCCCCAACAACCGCACCCTCACCCACAGCGATGGCGACCCCATCGGCCAGTGGAGCAAACTGGGCCTGGGCAATATCAAGGCGCGTGTGTCCAACACCACCCTTACCCTCGGCCGCCAGTCGGTGGACACGCCGATGATCGCCTACATCGGCAACCGCGCCCTGCCCTCGAGCTTCCAGGGCGCATTCCTGCACAGCGCCGAATTCGACAACCTCAGCATCGACCTGGGTACTTTCGACCGCGTCTCGCCACGTACCGAACAGAGCCTCAGCAAGTTCCGCAGCGAGTACAGTGCCACCGGCGTGGAAACCGACCGTGCCAGCACCGCCGGCATCAACTACCAGCCGTTCAAGAGCCTGAGTACCAGCCTGTACGCCACCAAGGTCGACGACTTCTGGAACCAGTACTACTTCGGCGCCAACCATGTGCTCGGCGACAGCGCAGTGCTCAGCCTGAGCACCGGCCTGAACTACTACAAGACCGTCGACGCCGGCAGCCAGAAAATGGGCAAGATCGACAACGACACCTACAGCCTGTCACTGGGCCTGACCCATCAGGCCCACACCCTCAGCGCCTCCTGGCAGCAGGTCAACGGCAACGAGTACTTTGACTACCTGCACGAAACCAACGGCATCTTCCTGGCCAACTCGCTGCTGTCGGACTTCAACGGCCCCAACGAGAAATCGCTGCAGATTTCCTACGTGCTGAACATGGCGCCCTACGGCGTGCCTGGCCTGAAGTTCAACCTTTACAACGCCCGCGGCTGGGGTATCGACGGCACCCACTACCGTGGCACTGCCTACGACGTGAATGGCCTGGATGGCGAAACCCACTACGAGTGGGGTATCGGCACCAGCTACGCGCTGCAGAGCGGGCCGCTGAAAGACACCAGCATCCGCGCCACCTACACCACCCATCGCGCCAGCAAGGCACAGGGCGATGGCAGCCTGGATGAGTTCCGCGTGGTCACCACCATTCCGTTCAACATTCTCTGACCGTCGGCGCCCTGGCCCGTTTCGCTGCGGGCCGGGGCGGCTACGCTGGAACCAATGCAAGCAGGGAGTTTTCAACACATGCACAGTGCTTTCATGAAATCGCGGCCGTTGCGCCTAGCCCTGGTCGCGCTGCTTCTGGGCGGCGCCACGCAACTGGCGGCCAAACCGCTGGTGGTGTGTACAGAAGCCAGCCCGGAAGGGTTCGACGTTGTTCAGTACACCACTGGGGTCACCTTCGATGCCTCGTCCGAAACCCTGTTCAACCGCCTGGTCGACTTCAAGCCCGGCACCACCGATATCCAGCCGGCCCTGGCCGAGCGCTGGGACATTTCAGCCGACGGCCTGACCTACACGTTTCACCTGCGCCACGGGGTGAAGTTCCACAGCACCGAGTACTTCACCCCTACCCGTGAATTCAACGCCGACGATGTGCTGTGGAGCCTGCGCCGCCAGTTCGACCCCGCCCACCCATGGCACGACAAGACCAGCGTCGGCTACCCGTACTTCGAAAGCATGGCCTTCAGGCAGCTGCTCAAGGCGGTGGACAAAACCGACGACCACACGGTGGTGATCACCCTCACCCGCCCGGAAGCGCCGTTCCTGCGGGACATGGCGATGGGGTTCACCTCGATCTACTCCGCCGAATACGGCGACCAGTTGCTCAAGGCCGGCAAGACCGCAGAGCTGAACAGCAAGCCGATCGGCACCGGCCCGTTCATCTTCCAGCGCTACAACAAGGATGCGCAGGTCCGCTTCAAACCTAACCCGGATTACTTTCGCGGCAAGCCGCCAGCCGACGCCCTGATATTCGCCATCGCTACCGATAGCAACGTGCGCCTGCAGAAACTGCGCGCCAACGAGTGCCAGGTGGCGTTGTACCCCAAACCGGAGGACGTGCCTTCGATAAAAGCCGACGCCAACCTCAAGGTCGCAGAGACCGAAGCGTTGGTCACCGGCTATATCGCCATGAATACCCAGCACAAATACCTCAACGACGTGCGCGTACGTAAAGCCATCAACATGGCCTTCGACCGCCAGACCCATGTTGACCAACTGTTTGGCAAAGGCAACGCGCTGGTGGGGGTAAACCCCTACCCACCCACCATGATCGGCTACAACACCCACAACCAGAACCCATCGCGCGACCTCGACAAAGCCCGCGCCCTGCTCAGGCAGGCCGGTGTACCCGAGGGTACGGTAATCACCCTGTTCACCCGCAACGGCGGCGGCATGACCAACCCCAACCCGCGCCTGTCGGCCGAAATGCTGCAAGCCGACCTCAAGCAGATCGGCCTGAAGCTGGATATCCGCGTAATGGAATGGGCCGAGATGCTACGCCGCGCCAAGCAGGGCGAAGCCGACCTGGTGTCAACCGGCTGGGCAGGCGACAACGGCGACCCGGACAATTTCCTTGGCCCGCTGCTCAGTTGCGAGGCGGCCAAGAACGGTGAGAACTACGCGCGCTGGTGCAACTCGAAATTCCAGGAGCTGATCACCCGTGCCCGCGAGGTGATCGACAACGACGAGCGTGCAAGGCTCTATAACGAGGCATTGAAAGTGTACGATGACGACCAACCCTGGATCAGCATGGCTCATCCAAAGATGTTCACCGCCATGCGTGACAACGTGGAGGGCTACGTGATCAGCCCTCTGACCAACAATAACTTCGCCACGACCAAGGTGAAGTAGAACAACAACGACCGCCGGCACCCCACAGGGGGACCGGCGGCACTGCCGTAGCGGGCTGATCGCCCCACGGCCTGATGAGGTAACCCCGACAATGTTGAGTTTTATTGCCCGGCGCCTTGGCCTGCTGATACCGACCTTTTTCGGCATCACCTTGCTGACCTTCGCGCTCATACGCCTGATCCCCGGCGACCCGGTGGAAGTGATGATGGGCGAGCGCAGGGTCGACCCCGAAATGCATGCCCAGGCCATGGAACGCCTGGGCCTGAACAAGCCACTGCCGGTCCAGTACCTGGACTACGTCGGCAAACTTGCCCAGGGTGACCTTGGCGAATCGCTGCGCACCCGCGAAAGCGTGTGGCGCGAGTTCCTCACCCTGTTCCCGGCCACCCTTGAACTGGCCTTCGCCGCCCTGCTGTTCGCCGGCATCGTCGGCCTGCTGGCCGGGGTAATCGCCGCACTCAAGCGCGGTTCATTGTTCGACCACGGTGTCATGGGCATATCACTGGCCGGCTACTCGATGCCGATTTTCTGGTGGGGCCTGATCCTGATCATGTTCTTCTCGGTAAGCCTGGGCTGGACCCCGGTATCCGGGCGCATCAACCTGCTCTACGACATCGAGCCGAAAACCGGCTTCATGCTCATCGATACCCTGCTCAGCGATGAAGAGGGCGCGTTCAAGGACGCAGTGATGCACCTGATCCTGCCGGCCATCGTGCTCGGTACCATCCCGCTGGCAGTGATCGCCCGCATGACCCGCTCGTCGATGCTCGAAGTGCTGCGTGAGGACTACATCCGCACCGCCCGCGCCAAAGGCCTGTCGCCGGCCCGCGTGGTGTTCGTGCACGGCCTGCGCAATGCGCTGATCCCGGTGCTGACCGTGTTCGGCCTGCAGGTCGGCACGCTGCTGGCCGGTGCAGTGCTGACCGAAACCATCTTTTCCTGGCCGGGCATCGGCAAATGGCTGATCGAAGCCATCGGTGCCCGTGACTACCCCGTGGTCCAGAACGGCATCCTGTTGATCGCCTGCCTGGTGATTCTGGTCAACTTCGTCGTGGACATCCTCTACGGCCTGGCCAACCCACGCATCCGTCATCAGCGCTGAGGCCTTTGCCATGACTAGCCCAATTCCAAAATCCGTGTCGCCGGCCAGCCCGGTGGACCAGAGCCTGCTTTACCCCTCCCCGTACAAAGAATTCTGGCAAGCCTTCGCGCGCAACAAGGGCGCGGTAATGGGCCTGGCCTTCATGTGCCTGGTTGTGTTCTGCGCGCTGTTCGCGCCTTGGGTCGCCCCGCATGACCCGAGCGAGCAGTACCGCGACTTCCTGCTGACCCCGCCGGTGTGGCTGGAAGGCGGCACCTGGCAGTTCATCCTGGGCACCGACGAACTGGGCCGTGATCTGCTTTCGCGGCTGATTCAGGGCGCACGGCTGTCGCTGCTGATCGGCCTGTCCTCAGTCGTGATGTCACTGATTCCGGGCATTCTCCTTGGGCTGCTGGCCGGCTTTTTCCCGCAGTTGCTCGGCCCGTCGATCATGCGCCTGATGGACGTGATGCTGGCCTTGCCGTCGCTGTTGCTGGCCGTGGCCATCGTCGCCATCCTCGGCCCTGGCCTGATCAACACCGTGATCGCCATCGCCATCGTCTCGCTGCCCTCTTATGTGCGCCTGACCCGCGCCGCGGTGATGGGTGAACTCAACCGCGACTACGTCACCGCCGCACGCCTGGCCGGTGCCGGCCTGCCACGGCTGATGTTCGTCACCGTGCTGCCCAACTGCATGGCCCCGCTGATCGTGCAGGCCACCCTCAGCTTCTCCTCAGCCATCCTCGACGCCGCCGCACTGGGTTTCCTTGGTCTCGGCGTACAGCCGCCAACCCCCGAGTGGGGCACTATGCTGGCTTCGGCCCGAGACTACATCGAGCGCGCCTGGTGGGTAGTGAGCCTGCCTGGCCTGACCATTCTGCTCAGTGTGCTGGCAATCAACCTGATGGGCGACGGCCTGCGCGACGCGCTGGACCCGAAACTCAAGAACGCCGCCTGAGGAGAACGCCATGTCACTGTTGCAGATCAACAACCTGAACGTGCGCTTCGGCGACGCCAATGCAGTACCGGTGGTGGACGGCCTGGACCTGAAAGTCGACGCTGGCGAGATCCTGGCCATCGTCGGCGAGTCCGGCTCGGGCAAGTCGGTCACCATGATGGCCCTGATGGGCCTGATCGACGCTCCCGGGCGCATCACCGCCGACTCACTGACCTTCGACGGCACCGATATGCTCAAGCTCAGCGGCCGTCAGCGGCGCAAGGTGGTGGGCAAGGACATCGCCATGGTCTTCCAGGACCCGATGACCGCGCTCAACCCCAGCTACACCGTGGGCTTCCAGATCGAGGAAGTGCTGCGCCAGCACTTGGGCCTAAAGGGCAAGGCTGCCCGCCAGCGTGCTCTGGAGCTCTTGAAGAAGGTCGAGATTCCGGCCGCCGAAAGCCGCCTGGACGCTTACCCGCACCAGCTGTCAGGCGGCATGAGCCAACGTGTGGCGATTGCCATGGCCATTGCCGGCGAGCCCAAGCTGCTGATCGCCGACGAACCGACCACGGCCCTCGACGTGACCATCCAGGCTCAGATCATGGAACTGCTGGTCAACCTGCAGAAGGAGCGCAACATGGCGCTCATCCTGATCACGCACGACCTCGCCGTGGTCGCCGAAACCGCCAGGCGGGTGTGCGTGATGTACGCCGGCCAAGCCGTGGAAGTCGGCCAGGTGCCAGAACTGTTCGATGTGCCCGCCCACCCTTACAGCGAAGCCCTGCTCGCCGCGATCCCCGAGCACAGCATTGGCGCCGAACGCCTGGCCACACTGCCTGGCATCGTCCCCGGCCGCTACGACCGCCCGGTCGGCTGCCTGCTGTCACCACGCTGCCCCTATGTACAGGACAATTGCCGGCGCCAGCGCCCGCCCCTCGACCCACAGGCCCACAGCCTGGTGCGTTGCTTCTACCCGCTGAATCAGGAGGTGGCGTGATGGCCGTCGTACTTACCGCACGGGAGCTGACCCGGCATTACGAAGTGTCCCGCGGGCTGTTCAAGGGCCACGCGCTGGTACGCGCGCTCAATGGCGTGTCGTTCGAACTGGAGGCCGGCAAGACCCTGGCCGTGGTCGGCGAGTCCGGCTGTGGCAAGTCGACCCTGGCCCGCGCCCTGACCCTGATCGAAGAGCCTTCGTCCGGCTCGCTGCAAATTGCCGGCACCGAGGTGAAGGGCGCCAGCAAGGCAGAGCGCAAACAACTGCGCCGCGATGTGCAGATGGTGTTCCAGAGCCCCTACGCCTCGCTCAACCCACGGCAGAAGATCGGCGACCAACTGGCCGAACCGCTGTTGATCAACACTTCTCTGAGCAAGGCCGAGCGCCGCGACAAGGTGCAGAAGATGATGGAGCAGGTCGGCCTGCGCCCCGAGCACTATCAGCGCTACCCGCACATGTTTTCAGGCGGCCAGCGCCAGCGCATTGCCCTGGCACGGGCGATGATGCTGCAACCCAAGGTGCTGGTGGCGGACGAGCCAACCTCGGCGCTGGACGTGTCGATTCAGGCGCAGGTGCTGAACCTGTTCATGGATCTGCAGAAGGAGTTCAACACCGCCTACGTGTTCATCTCGCACAACCTGGCGGTGGTACGGCATGTGGCGGATCAGGTACTGGTGATGTACCTGGGGCGGCCGGCGGAGATGGGGCCGAAGGAGGACATCTACGCGAAGCCGCTGCACCCGTATACCCAGGCGTTGCTGTCGGCGACACCGGCGATTCATCCAGACCCGTTGAAGCCGAAGATTCGCATCGCCGGGGAGCTGCCCAACCCGCTGAGCCCGCCGGATGGGTGCGCGTTTCACAAACGCTGCCCGTATGCGACCGAGCGGTGTGCCAAGGAGGTGCCGGCGCTGAGGCAGGTGAGTACGCGGCAGGTGGCTTGTCACTATGCCGAGCAGTTTCTCTAATCTTGTGAGGTGATTCGCGAAGGGGACGAGAAAGCCGATGAGGCTGCCGGGGTAGTGTGAACTGCTCCAGGCTTCGGTCCCCTTCATCGAAACGTAGATAAGGAATGATGCGTTACTTAGCTGAGTGCAATGAGTCCAACAACTACGACTTTTCTGACAGGCGCCTCTGAAACTCAAAAAATACAGACTTCGTGCGCAAAGCCCCTCCCCTCCCTGCAACCCAGAACACTCCTGGGACAGGATGCCACGGCCCGCTTAGGTGTGTATGCTGCGACTCCAGGGAAGTCTAACTTGCAGCAGCACGTGATTTTTGACAACAATCTGACCAAAGCTGAGGCCGAATTCTTAGAGCAAAAAATCATGTATCTTAATGGAGGTGCGCTGTCGACCAATGAGGTTACAAATTTATTGAATAGCATCAGGTCGTATAGCTCCTCCAATCCTAATGCTTCAATTTATGACGTGGCCGGACATAACCCTAGTTGGGGACGTTGTACTATCTGACGCTTTGACCAAGATGAAGGCGCTAGGCTTATGACAAGAGTAAAACGTATGCAAGCGGGTGACTATTTTTCTATTCCGATGGAAGACGGTAGATTTGCAATCAGCCAAATAATTTGGCTTGGCGCAGAAAGCAAGGAACAAAAATTTAAGAAGGTATTTGCTTTCGCTGTGGTGTCTATCAGCAGTAGCGAGGAGGTGCCTGAGGATGCTAGATATTTAGTATTCAAAGATCACAGAGGAAGCTTTACGGTAATGTTTACGGCTGTAGATAAACTGAAGGCGGGTGAGTGGCCTATTTTACAGCACAGTGTGGTTTCTGATTCCGCGTTGAAAGATTTTGAATTTAATATGGCGGGCACTCTTTATCGGCGCGGAAGCCCAGTTAGGAATCTAGCAATTGAAGAGTACCAAAATCATATATTGATGAGTGTTTCTGGTTTTGCTTTGGTCGAAAAATTTTTGCAGCAGCACTGAGCAATTACGCAGCTTGCCAATTACTTTTGTTTTTAATAAAACATTATAAAAATAGCGAGCTTTTCACGTACACCGAGGGCGGCCACTACATCCTGCAGACCCTCGACAATCTGTTGTTCTACTTCGGCGAAGTGCCAGACACCAACACCGAAGTGCCGCTGCAACGCATCGAGAACGTCCTCGGCCACTTCCTTCACTTCACTCGCCCCCCCAACGGCACACTGACCGACATCAAGCGGGTGGTGAACAACAAAGTGGTGGAAACCCTCACCCAGTACCAGTTGCTGGCCAGATAACTGAGGGCTTTGCTCAGGGCATTCCGCGACGTTACCTGCGGGTGCGGTTTTCTCCAAGCCTACAAAATATGGGGATTCGACTATGTTCGCGCTTGCCTGCCTTGAACATGCCTTTTGTAGCGAAGAGTTGTAGCAAAAGGGCCGCAAAGCGCGGCCCCCAAAATCTCAATGCATAAAGAACCAGATCAGAATGATCACCGGAATCGGCACCCCAATCATCCAAAGCAGTATCGAGCGCATGGCCTTTCTCCTTGTTCGATGGTGACAAGAAAGGTGCAGCCGCCATGCCACTTGTATCAAAAAACTACATTCATAAAAATCAAAGGCTTACCCTTCACGCCGCCTGAGCAAACCGTGCAATATGCAGGATCCACGCCCTTGCACCTGGGTGTTCTGCAATGCACTATCCAACCATGATCGCCACCACCCTCCCCGACGGCCCCGAGCAAACGCCGCTTACCGCCGAAATCGTGCTGCGCTACCACCTCTGCTGGAAGCACCGCGACCTCGACGGTGTCATGGCGCTCTACCACCCCGATATCCAGTACCACGACTTCTTTCAGAACCGCGTGCTCGGCCACCAGGAACTGCGCGACTACGTACGCGCCTGCCTGCCCCATGAAGCCGGCGAGGACATCGTCCACAGCGACCGCATCCGCGTCGATGGCTGCACCGCATTCATCCAGTATCAGGTCACGGTCCAGGGCGGTGACGGCCTGGTTGCGTTCCAGTCCAGCGAGGCGATCACCGTCAGGGACGGGCTGATCTGGCGGGTCAACGAATACGCCACGCTGGTCCGCCAGAACGGCACAGGCCACGCCAACAGCGGCCCGCGCCCCGCCACCAGCCGCCTGGGCCTGTCGCCCCGGCAGTTGTCGACCATGGCCCAGGACCTGGAGCACTACTTCCAGCGTCAACGCCCCTACCTCGACCCGGAGCTCGACCTGCAACAGGTCGCCGACGCCAGCGGCTACAGCCGCAACCAGATTTCCTACCTGCTCAACCAGGTGCTGGGGCAAAGCTTCTACCGCTACGTCAACCAGGCACGCCTGCAGCACCTGATGGCCAGCCTCGGCGATGATAGCGTCGAGGCGACGATCGACGAGCTGGCCTTCAGTGCCGGCTTCAACTCGCTGTCGGCGTTCTACAAGTGCTTCCGTGAGCACACCGGGCTCACGCCCAAGGCCTACCTGAAGCAAATTTCCCTGCGTGCACGCACGTAAGACAGCTGCCCGCTGACACCACTACGATCGCCCACAGACCTTGACGGATGTGGAGCCGAACCCGATGCAACCCCTGCGCACGCTCAGCCTGTGGATGGACCAGCTCGACGAGCCGCTGTGCGCGCGCCCGGCACTGCGCAATGACCTCGACGTTGACGTGTGCATCATCGGTGCCGGCTATACCGGCCTTTGGACCGCGTACTACCTCAAGCGCCAGGCACCCCAGCTGAACATTGCGGTGATCGAAGCCCAAATCGCCGGCTTCGGCGCCTCCGGCCGAAATGGGGGCTGGCTGATGGGCAACCTGCTAGGCGAAGACCGCCTGCTCGGCACCCTCTCGCCGCAACAGCGCCGCGCCAGCATCGACCTGCTGCACGGCATCCCTGATGAAGTGCATCGCGTGTTGCAAAGCGAAGGCATCGACTGTGACTACCGCAAAGGCGGCGTGCTGTATTGCGCGGCGCGCTACCCGGAGCAGGAACGCAGCCTGCGCGCCTACCTCGACGACTTGTATCGCCAAGGCATGACCGAGGACGACTACCGCTGGCTGAGCCCCGAGCAGTTGGGGAGCCAACTGCGGGTCAGCAATGCGTTTGGAGCCATTTACAGCCCGCACACGGCGACCATCCAGCCAGCCAAGCTGGTGCGCGGCCTTGCCCGGGCAGTGGAGGCGCTGGGCGTACCGATCTACGAAAACACCCCGGCCATCGACTGGCAGCCGAGCGAGGTGCGTACCCCGCTGGCACAGATTCGCTGCCAGTGGATGGTGCCTGCCGTGGAGGGTTACGCCGCCAGCCTGCCGCCACTGGGCAAACACCAATTGCCGGTACAGAGCCTGCTGGTGGCCACCGAGCCGCTGCCGGAGGCTACCTGGGAGCAGATTGGCCTGAGCCAGGGCCAAGCCTTCAGTGAAAGCAGCCGCCAGGTCACCTATGGCCAGCGTACCGCCGACAATCGCCTGGTCTTCGGTGCCCGCGGTGGCTACCGCTTCGGTGGGCGCCTGCGCGAAAACTTCAACCTCGACGAACATGAAATCGAACTGCGCCGCTACCTGTTCAGCGAACTGTTCCCGCAGCTCAAACAGGTACGCATCACTCATACTTGGGGCGGCAACCTGGGCATGGCGCGACGCTTCCGCCCACACATGCTCTGCGACCGCCAGCGCGGCATCGCCCTTGCCGGCGGCTACGGCGGCGAAGGCGTGGGGGCTACCAACCTGGGTGGGCGCACCCTGGCGGCGCTGATCCTCAACCAGCACAACGAACTGACAGCACAACCCTGGGTGCTCGACAACCGCCCGCTATCGAGCCTGGCCAGCTGGCCCCCCGAGCCCTGCCGCTGGCTGGGCTACAACGCGATCATCCAGAGCTTCGTCCACGAGGACCGGACCCTCGCCAACCCCGCCAGCGCGCCGTGGAGGCGGCGCCTGGCCATATCGCTTGCGGACTTCATGGAAGGCTTCATGCACTGACTTCCCTTATCACTCGTACAGGATCCACCGGTCATGAGCATCACCCAGTTCAAGAACACCGAATTTGCCGTGCTCGACAGCTCCAACCCGGTCGCGGTACCGCTCGGCGAACCCGTGGCAGTCACGTCAGTCACCTGCGTGGAGCGCAGCGATGGCGTCGAAACCGGCATCTGGGAATGCACCCCAGGGCGCTGGCGGCGGCAGATCGTGCAACAGGAGTTCTGCCATTTCATCAAGGGCCGCTGCACGTTCACCCCCGACGGTGGCGAGCCCCTGGTCATAGAAGCCGGAGACGCATTGATGCTACCGGCCAACAGCACCGGCACCTGGGACATCCAGGAGACCGTGCGCAAGACCTACGTGCTTGTTTTCTGATCCGCTGATCGCCTGCCTTCGATAACAACAGACAAAGCAAGGTAAACCCGACATGCGCACCTTCCTCCTCGCCCCTCTGATGCTGGCCGCCAGCGTGGCCAGCGCCGCTGAAACGGTGAAGATCTACAACTGGTCCAGCTACGTGGCCCCCGATACGTTGAAGAACTTCCAGCAAGCCAGCGGCATCGTGCCCACCTACGACGTGTACGACAGCAATGAAACCCTCGATGGCAAGCTGATGACCGGCAATTCCGGCTACGACGTGGTGTTTCCCTCCAACCATTTCATGGCCCGGCAGATTCAAGGCAAGGCCTTGAAGCGCCTGGACAAGTCGCAGCTGCCTAACTGGCACAACCTCAACCCGGTGCTGCTAAAGGCGCTGGAGGTGAACGACCCGGGCAACCAGTACGGTTTCCCGTACCTGTGGGGCAGTACCGGCATTGGCTACAACATCGACAAGGTCAAGGCAGTGCTCGGCGGCAACGCGCCCGTGGATTCCTGGGACCTGATCTTCAAGCCCGAGTACATGAGCAAGCTGAAAAGCTGTGGGGTCGCGGTGCTGGACAATGGCCCCGAACTGCTGCCGATCGCCCTGCACTACCTGGGCTTGCCCCATCACAGCCAAGACCCCAAGGACTACGAGAAGGCCAAGGACCTGCTGATGAAGGTGCGGCCGTACATCAGCTATTTCCACTCGTCCAAGTACACGGGCGACCTGGCCAACGGCGATATCTGCGTAGTGGTGGGGTTCTCAGGGGATGTGCTGCAGGCGAAGAACCGCGCCGACGAGGCGAACAATGGCGTGAAGGTGGGCTATTCGATACCCAAGGAGGGCGCGCCGATGTGGTTCGACATGGTCGCCATGCCCGTCGATGCGCCGGATGAAAAGGCCGGATATGCCTACATGAACTACCTGCTGCAGCCGGAAGTGATGGCCAACATCAGCAACCATGTGCAATACGCAAACGGCAACCTCAAGGCAGACGGGCTGGTGGACCCGGCGATGAAGGGTAATACGATGATTTACCCGAGCGACGAGGTGATGGGCAAGCTGTATGCGCTGGAGGCGATGCCGGCGAAGATCGACCGTATTCGTACGCGAATCTGGACCAGTATCAAAGCAGGGAACTGATTTCAGTCGTTACGACGTCCTTGTGGGAGCGGGTTTACCCGCGAATGCGGTGTTGACTCTACCGACGCATTCGCGGGTAAACCCGCTCCCACAGGGGTCAAGAGCAAGCTCTCGCGATCAGTGGTGCTCGCGGGTAGCGCGGAACTTGATGTCCGGCCAGCGCTCTTCCATCAGCGCCAGGTTGACCCGGGTCGGCGCCAGGTAGGTCAGGTGACCGCCGCCGTCGATGGCCAGGTTTTCCATGGCCTTGGTCTGGAATTCCTCGAGCTTCTTCTTGTCATCGCAGCTGATCCAGCGCGCGGACCAGACGGTGATAGGCTCGTAGGCGCACTCGACCTTGTACTCTTCCTTCAGGCGGCTGGCGACCACGTCGAACTGCAGCACGCCGACCGCACCCAGGATGATGTCGTTGCTGCGCTCAGGGAAGAACACCTGAGTAGCACCTTCTTCGGCCAGCTGCTGCAGGCCTTGACGCAGTTGCTTGGATTTCAGCGGGTCTTTCAGGCGTACGCGGCGGAACAGCTCCGGCGCGAAGTGCGGAATACCGGTGAAGCCCAGCGCCTCGCCTTCGGTGAAGGTGTCGCCGATCTGGATGGTGCCGTGGTTGTGCAGGCCGATGATGTCACCGGCAAAGGCTTCTTCCAGCTGCTCACGCTCGGAGGAGAAGAACGTCAGCGCATCGCCGATACGCAGGTCTTTGTTAAGGCGCACGTGGCGCATTTTCATGCCCTTCTCGTACTTGCCCGAGCAGATGCGCATGAAGGCGATACGGTCGCGGTGTTTCGGGTCCATGTTCGCCTGGATCTTGAACACGAAACCGGTGAACTTCTCTTCCACAGGCTCCACGGTACGCTCGTTGGCCACCCGACCAAGCGGACGCGGCGCCCAGTCGACCACGGCGTCGAGCACATGGTCGACACCGAAGTTGCCCAGCGCAGTACCGAAGAACACCGGGGTCAACTGACCATTGATGAACTCTTCCTGGTTGAACTCGTGGCAGGCGCCCTGCACCAGTTCCAGTTGCTCGACGAACGCGTCGTACTGGTCGCCCAGGTGTGCGCGGGCTTCGTCCGAGTCCAGTTTCTGGATGATCTTGGCTTCGGTGCGCTCGTGGCCGTGGCCCGGGGTGTAGACGATGATGTAGTCGCCAGTGAGGTGGTACACACCCTTGAAGTCACGGTAGCAACCGATTGGCCAGGTGATTGGCGCGGCCTTGATCTTCAGAACGGCTTCGATCTCGTCGAGCAGTTCGATCGGGTCGCGGATGTCACGGTCGAGTTTGTTGATGAAGCTGACGATTGGCGTGTCGCGCAGCCGGCACACGTCCATCAGGGCGATGGTACGCGGCTCTACACCTTTACCGCCATCGAGCACCATCAGCGCCGAGTCCACCGCGGTCAGGGTGCGGTAGGTGTCTTCGGAGAAGTCTTCGTGGCCGGGGGTGTCGAGCAGGTTGATCATGTGCTCGCGATACGGGAACTGCATCACCGAGGTGGTGATGGAGATGCCGCGCTGCTTCTCCATTTCCATCCAGTCGGAGGTGGCGTGGCGGTCGGACTTGCGCGACTTCACGGTACCGGCGACGGCAATGGCCTTGCCCATCAGCAGCAGCTTCTCGGTGATGGTGGTCTTACCGGCGTCGGGGTGGGAAATGATTGCGAAAGTGCGGCGCTTCGCGACTTCGGCGGCCTGGTTGGTCATGGGAAATCGCCTGACTGGGGGATTTGAAAGGGGCAGTATCATACCTGAAGTTGGGCCTGGACCAAAATCTGCCGAATGAATGGCGCCCGTGCCGGCCTCTTCGCGGGTAAACCCGCTCCCACAGGTACGACACAGGATTCGAATGCGGTGCAGTCTGTGTAGGAGCGGGTTTACCCGCGAAGAGGCCGGCATAGACAAAAGAAATCCAACAGGCAATCGCTTTATCACGACAAATGACCAAAGCGCAGTTATTTCAACGCCTGCAGCACATTAAGTCGCTGTTTTTTCTCGCCAAAAATCCTGCCACCCAGTGATTAACGCTGGCCAAATGCTGCCTCAGATGGGAACCTTGACACCCATGGAGACGTCCACTCCCCTGCAAACCGCTTCGGTTGGGGACTGGTTTCATCAGCATTTTCGGGCCCGACGGGGTTCGGCTCATGGCCTGATCGCAGCCCTCGGCTTGCCTCACGCTGCTACTCGCGAACACACCACCCGCCGCCAGGACTGGCCGGCAACCAAGAAGTGTGCTCGCCGACTACACAAGGAGTCCACCTGTGGCAAAACGCTACGGTTCGGGGCTGTTGGGATGGGCCGCCGTGCTCGTCATCCTGGCCCTGCTGGTCCACTGGATCGGCATCGACACGATCGCGCGTTATCGCGACGATCTTGGGTTCTACCTGCAAGCGCACCTGGTATTGGTGCTGGCTTCGATGGCGGCGGCGCTGGCCGTGGGCATCCCCGCCGGCATTGCGTTAAGTCGACCGCACCGGGTCGACAAAGCCGAGCGCTTCATGCAGTTCTTCAACGTTGGCAACACCATTCCCCCCCTGGCCGTTCTGGCCATCGCCCTGAGTATCCTGGGCATCGGAGCCGGGCCTGCGATCTTCGCGCTATTCCTCGCCTCCCTCCTGCCCATTGTGCGCAACACCTACGAAGGCCTGAAAAACGTCCCTGCCTCGCTCAAGGAAGCCGCCACCGGCATTGGCATGACCCCGCGCCAGCAACTCTGGCAGGTGGAACTGCCCAACGCCGTGCCGATCATCGTCGGCGGCGTACGCGTGGCCCTGGCACTGAATGTGGGTACCGCACCGCTGGCGTTCCTGATCGGCGCCAACAGCCTGGGCAGCCTGATCTTCCCCGGCATCGCCCTGAACAACCAGCCACAACTGCTGCTGGGTGCCGCCTGCACCGCACTGCTGGCACTGGTGCTGGATGCGGCGGTGAGTTTCTCCAGCAAGCGCTGGCTGGAACGCGGCCTGGTCGAATAAGGATAGGAAACGTATGAAGAAGAGAATCGCCTTGCTACTGGGCGCGGCCTTGCTGTACGCAGGATTTGCCCAGGCAGCGGAAAAACCGCTGATCCGCATCGGCGCGCGGGTGTTCACCGAACAGACCGTGCTCGCCGAAATCACCGCGCAATACCTGCGCGCCAACGGCTTCGATGTGCGTGTCATCGGCGGGCTTGGCAGCAGCCTCGCACGCCAGGCTCAGGAAACCGGCCAGCTCGACCTGATGTGGGAATACACCGGTGTGTCGCTGGTGTCGTACAACCACATCGAAGAGCGCATGCCCAGCGCCGAGGCCACCTACGCCAAGGTCAAGGAGCTGGATGCCAAAAAAGACCTGACCTGGCTGACCCCGTCGAAATTCAGCAACACTTATGCCCTCGGCTTGCCGAAGCAGGTCGCCGAGGCCTACCCGCAGATCAACTCGATCAGCGACCTCAACCAGGTGCTGCGCGACGAGAGCAAGCGTAATCACCTGGTGGCCCTGGACACCGAATTCGCCAACCGCCCCGACGGCCTGGTAGGCCTGCGCGAAATGTATGACCTGCCGCTGGGCCGGCGCAACATCCGCCAGATGGACGCCGGGCTGGTGTACACCGCCATGCGCAACAATCAGGTGTTCGCCGGCCTGGTGTATACCACCGACGGCCGCCTGGACGCTTTCGACCTCAAGCTGCTGGAAGACGACAAACACTACTTCCCCGACTACACCGCCGCGCCGGTGGTGCGCAAAGCCACGCTCGACGCCAACCCGCAGCTGGCTGGCCTGCTCAAGCCGCTGGCCGAGCAACTGGATGACCAAACCATGCGCCAGCTCAACGCCAAGGTCGATGTCGAGCACCAGAACCCCACTGCCGTGGCCGCAGACTTCCTGCGCAAGCACCCACTGAACAGCGAGGGCCAGCCATGAACCTGATCGATACCTTCAGCCACCTGGACTGGGCCCAGGTGCTGCACCTGACCTGGCAGCACATCATGCTGGTAGGCGTTGCCGTGGGCCTGGCGATTCTGGTCGGGGTGCCGCTGGGCATCCTGATGACTCGTTTTCCGGCCCTCGCAGGCCCGCTGCAGGCCAGCGCCACAGTGCTGCTGACCATCCCCTCGATTGCCCTGTTCGGCCTGCTGTTGCCGTTCTACTCCAAGTTCGGCCAGGGCCTGGGGCCGTTGCCAGCGATCACTGCGGTGTTCCTGTACTCGCTGCTGCCGATCCTGCGCAACACCTACCTGGCCCTGACCAATGTCGAGCCCGGCATCCGTGAAGCCGCACGCGGAATAGGCATGACCTTCGGTCAGCGCCTGCGCATGGTCGAACTGCCCATCGCCGTACCGGTCATCCTCGCCGGTGTACGCACCGCCGTGGTCATGAACATCGGTGTCATGACCATTGCTGCCACCATCGGCGCCGGCGGCCTGGGTGTGCTCATCCTCACCTCCATCAGCCGCAGCGACATGTCGATGCTGCTGATCGGCGCCTTGCTGGTGAGCCTGTTGGCAATCATCGCCGACCTGCTGCTGCAAACCCTGCAACGTGCCCTGACTCCAGAAGGACTGCGCTCATGATCGAACTGAAGAACCTCAGCAAAACCTTCAACGTCAACGGCAAGGACGTCAAAGCCGTCGACTCGGTAAGCCTCACCGTCAACGAAGGGGAAATCTGCGTGTTCCTCGGCCCCTCGGGCTGTGGCAAGAGCACCACGCTGAAAATGATCAACCGCCTGATCACGCCCACCTCGGGCCAGGTGTTCATCAATGGCGAAGACACCACCGGGTTGGACGAAGTCACCCTGCGCCGGCACATCGGCTATGTGATCCAGCAAATCGGTTTGTTCCCCAACATGACCATCGAGGAGAACATTACCGTGGTCCCGCGCCTGCTCGGCTGGGACAAGCAGAAATGCCACGAACGCGCCCGCGAGCTGATGCACATGATCAAGCTCGAACCCAAGCAGTACCTGCAACGCTACCCGCGCGAGCTGTCCGGCGGCCAGCAACAACGTATCGGCGTGATTCGTGCCCTGGCAGCAGATGCACCCGTGCTGTTGATGGACGAACCGTTCGGCGCGGTCGACCCGATCAACCGCGAGATGATCCAGAACGAGTTCTTCGAAATGCAGCGGGCGCTGAACAAGACGGTGATCATGGTCAGCCACGACATCGACGAAGCGATCAAACTGGGCGACAAGATTGCCATCTTCCGTGCCGGCAAGCTGTTGCAACTGGACCATCCGGACACCTTGCTGGCCCACCCGGCGGATGATTTCGTCAGCAACTTCGTAGGCCAGGACAGCACGCTCAAGCGCCTGTTGCTGGTGCGTGCCGAGGATGCCGCAGACAACGCGCCATCGGTGAGCCCGCAAACGCCTGTGAGCGATGCGCTGGAGCTGCTTGATGAACACGACCGCCGCTACGTGGTGGTGACCGATGCGCAAAACAAGGCGCTGGGCTATGTACGCCGACGCGACATGCACCGCCAGCAAGGGACGTGTGGCGATTTCCTGCGGCCGTTCAATGCCACGGCGTCGCACGATGAGCATTTGCGCATCCTGTTGTCGCGCATGTACGAGTTCAACCGGGCATGGTTGCCGGTGCTGGATGCCGAGCAGGTGTTCTTGGGCGAGGTGACGCAGGAGTCGATTGCCGCGTACCTGAGTTCGGGGAGATCGCGGGGGGCGAAGACCTGTATTGTTTCGCCGGCTGAGGCGGTGGTTTCGTAGAAAGCTGGCGGCAAATAGCAACTCTTCTCATCAAGGCAGCAAATCCGCCAGTCGGTAACAAAAAATTTATGGGCGATTTCCTGTACGGGGGTACCAGGAAAATGTGGCCATAAATATGAACACCTCCGGCCCTTTCGCGGGCAAGCCCACTCCCACATTGAACGCGTATCCCCTGTGGGAGCGGGCTTGCCCGCGAAGGGCCCAACACGCTCCATTCCACAATTTTTTACGCTTGAAACATCGCAGGGAACATCAGCCGGTCACACGAGTCGGTTATTCAAATGGCTGGTCGTCGATCCACGTCGATCACGCCCGGATTGCCTGTTGATTCTGCATTCTTCACGCCCTAAAGTGCGCGCCGAACGTCCATGCTGGAAACGATCCATCCGGCTCAAGTACTGAGTAGGCGAACCAAAGTGGGGATACGGAGGACGTTCAGTTTGCAGCCACTTAATCTTTCAGTTTGCCCATGGAGTCCCTGAGCATGTCGATCCAGGTCGAAGACTATTTCGCGCGTGAAACCTTCCAGAAAATGAAGGCGTTCGCTGACAAGCAGGAAACCCCGTTCGTACTCATCGACACCCAGATGATCAGCCAGGCGTATGACGACCTGCGCGCCGGTTTCGAATTTGCCAAGGTCTACTACGCGGTCAAGGCCAACCCGGCCGTGGAAATCATCGACCTGCTCAAAGAGAAAGGTTCGAGCTTCGACATCGCCTCGATCTACGAACTGGACAAAGTACTGGGCCGCGGTGTCAGCGCTGACCGTATCAGCTACGGCAACACCATCAAGAAGTCCAAGGACATCCGCTACTTCTACGAGAAGGGCGTGCGCCTGTACGCCACCGACTCGGAAGCCGACCTGCGCAACATCGCCAAGGCCGCACCGGGCTCGAAAGTGTATGTGCGCATTCTGACTGAAGGCTCCACCACTGCCGACTGGCCACTGTCCCGCAAGTTCGGCTGCCAGACCGACATGGCCATGGACCTGCTGATCCTCGCCCGCGACCTGGGCCTGGTGCCTTACGGCATCTCCTTCCACGTGGGTTCGCAGCAACGCGACATCAGCGTGTGGGACGCCGCCATCGCCAAGGTCAAGGTGATCTTCGAGCGCCTGAAAGAAGAAGACGGCATCGAACTGAAGCTGATCAACATGGGTGGTGGCTTCCCGGCCAACTACATCACCCGTACCAACAGCCTGGAAACCTACGCCGAAGAAATCATCCGCTTCCTCAAGGAAGACTTCGGTGACGAACTGCCGGAAATCATCCTCGAGCCTGGCCGTTCGCTGATCGCCAACGCCGGTATCCTGGTCAGCGAAGTGGTGCTGGTCGCACGCAAGTCGCGTACCGCCGTCGAGCGCTGGATCTACACCGACGTAGGCAAGTTCTCCGGCCTGATCGAAACCATGGACGAAGCCATCAAGTTCCCGATCTGGACCGAGAAAAAAGGCGAAGCCGAAGAAGTGGTCATCGCCGGCCCGACCTGCGACAGTGCCGACATCATGTACGAGAACTACAAGTACGGGCTGCCGCTGAACCTGGCCATCGGTGACCGCCTGTACTGGCTGTCGACCGGCGCCTACACCACCAGCTACAGCGCAGTGGAATTCAACGGCTTCCCGCCGCTGAAGGCTTACTACCTGTAATGCACAACGGGGCCGAAAGGCCCCGTTTTCATGTGTGCTCTCCTGTACCGGCCTCTTCGCGCCGATCGATTTCCTCGGCATACCGCGCCGCAAAGGCCATCAACACCGGCCCTGCGCCCTGCAGGGTTACCAACGCAGCACGCAGGAAATTCATGTTCCCCGCAACCCGGGCCTGCTCCAGCCACTGCCCTGCCTCGGCCAACTGCCCACGCTCGACCAGCACCAGCGCCAGGCTGAACATCCCGCGAAAATCCCCCGCCTCGGCCGAACGCCGATACCAGCGCACCGCCCGCGCCGGGCTGGGCGCCGTGGCAATGCCCTGCTCCAGGTAACGCCCATAGAGATTCATCGATTTGGCATGCCCCAGCTGCGCAGCCTTCTCGTAGCACATCAGCGCCTGCACCTGATTGACCGGCACCCCGCGCCCGGTCGCCAGAAGGTTGCCCAGGTTATACAGGCCCCAGTCCAAACCGGAATCGGCCGCACGGGCGTAGTGAACGGCAGCCTGCGCCAAACTCACCTCACCGCCCCAACCATGCTCCAGGCAACGCCCGAGCATGTTGTGCGCCATGGCATTCCCCCCCTGTGCAGCGATACCGAACCAACGCCGGGCGACGGTGGCATCCTGCTGGATGCCAAGCCCATCCAGCAGGATCTGCCCCAGCAGCAACTGCGCCTCGACCGCACCCTGCCCCGCTGCCGCCAGAATTGCCTGGGCGGCCTTGCCGGGGGATTCCTCGAGCATGGCCTGCAAGCCGGCCACATCCACCACTTCCTCACGCCGCAGCAGGTAGGACACGGCTCAGACCTCAGCCCAGCGGCGCAGCAAGTTATGGTAGGTGCCCGTCAGCTGCAACAACGAAGGATGGTCCGGCACATCGGCAGTCAGTTGCTGGATTGCGTTGTCCATCTCGAACAGCAGCGTCCGCTGGCTGTCATCGCGCACCAGGCTCTGGGTCCAGAAGAATGCGGCATAACGTTGGCCACGGGTCACCGGGTTGACCTTGTGCAGGCTAGTGCCGGGGTACAGCACCATGTCACCGGCGGCCAGCTTGACCTGCTGCACGCCATAGGTGTCCTGGATCACCAGCTCACCGCCGTCGTAGCTTTCCGGGTCGCTGAGGAACAACGTGGAAGACAGGTCGGTACGCACCCGCTCCGGGCTGCCCTTGGGCTGGCGCAGGGCGTTGTCGATGTGGAAGCCGAAGTTGCCACCTTCGCGATAGCAATTGATCAGCGGCGGGAACACTTTGTGCGGCAACGCTGCCGACATGAAGCGCGGGGTTTTCCACAGGCGGTCGATCAACGCAGTGCCAATTTCCTTGGCCAGCGCATGGCCTTCCGGCAACTGCAGGTTGTGCTTGGCCTTGGCCGACTGATAACCCGCCGTAAGCTTGCCATCGGCCCAGTCGGCCTGCTCCAGCGCCTCGCGAATACGGGCCAGTTCATCAGCGTCGAACAGACCTGGGATGTGAAGCAGCATGGCAACAGCACCGTTGGGAAATGTAAAGGCTCAATGATATTGATTCCCTTTTGCGCTACACAAGCCCCATTCGCCAGTTAAGACGTTTCAGCTGCATGAAACCGTAAAGACAAATTGTAAAGATTGTAAATTCTTCACGAATGGTAACGAATCTCAATTGTTAGTCAAAATTGCTTACATTAAGATCCACCGCCTCGAAACCTTGGGGAAGGTCCTTACCAATGCGTCATTACGTGCCATCTGCTGTGAGCTCACAACGCCTGCTTGCGTCCGCCATTGGCGTTGCCATCTCTGCTGCATCGACTGCTCAGCTTGCATATGCAGATGATCAGGCTGCTGATTCTGTCATTTCACTCGACGCAACCAGCGTCAACGCGGCACAGGATGTCACCAGCTACAAGACGGACACCGCCAGCTCGAAGAAGTACACCGCCCCGCTGCGTGAAACACCGAAGAGTGTCACGGTGATCCCTCAGCAAGTCATTCGTGACACGGGGGCGACGTCCTTGGTAGACGCCTTGCGTACAACCCCAGGCATCACTTTTGGCGCAGGCGAAGGCGGCAACCCAGCGGGTGACCGCCCTATCATCCGCGGCTTCAACGCCGAAAGTGACGTATTTGTCGATGGCATGCGCGATGTCGCATCCCAAAGCCGGGAGATCTTCAACGTCGAGTCCATTGAGGTCGCAAAAGGCCCTGGCTCCGCTTTTACCGGTGCTGGCTCGACGGGCGGGAGCCTCAATCTGGTCACCAAGAGCGCAAAACTTGGCGATAGCTACAACGGTGGGTTCACTTGGGGTTCAGACCAGACCAAACGCACCACCCTGGATTTGAACAAACAGCTGACCGACACCTCTGCCTTTCGCTTGAACCTGATGAAGCACGAAGCCAACGTCGCCGGTCGTGACGATGTGGATGTGAGCCGTTGGGGGGTGGCACCGTCGTTCGCTTTTGGCTTGGGCACCGATACACGGGTCACAGTGGGTTACTACCACCTGAAAACCGACGATATGCCTGACTACGGCATCCCGCTGAATCGCAGCGCCACGCGCAGCAAATACAATGTAGATGGCCCGGCTCATGTAGACCGCGACAACTTCTACGGTTTGAACGGACGCGACTACCGCAAGACCAGCAACGACAGCGGCACGATCCGTATCGAACATGACCTGAACGAAAACCTGACACTGTCCAACAGCTTCCGCATGTCGCGCTCGACCCTCGACTACATCGTGACCAACCCGGATGACAGTAAAGGTAACGTCGCCAACGGTACGGTCTATCGCGCCACCAAGAACCGCAATTCGACGTCCAAAGGTTGGGTGAACCAGACCGACCTGAGTGCCAAGTTCAATACCGGCTTCATCGAGCATAGCCTGGTGACAGGCCTGGAGTTCACCTACAGCGACACGCATAACCGCGGGTATGTCGTCACCTCGGCCGCTGGCACAGGCACTGTTTGCACCCCCGCCTTGCTGGCTTCGGGCGACTGCACCAGCCTCTATGACCCATCCCCGGATGACGGCTGGTCTGGCACGATTACCGACAGCCAAGCGTTCACCGATACGGATACGAAGACCAGCGCTGCCTACGTATTTGACACACTGACTTTCAACGAACAGTGGTCGCTGAACCTTGGCCTGCGTTACGACGATTACCAGACCAAATCAAGCGGATACAGCACAGGTGGGCGTGGCTCGGTTGCGGGGGACTTCTCTCGCGAAAACAACGCGCATCTGTGGAACTACCAAGTTGGCGTAGTCTACAAGCCGTTGCCCAACGGCAGTATTTACGCTGCATGGTCGACCTCCAGTAACCCGTCGGGCGAAACCAGCGGTAATGGAGGCCTGGAGCTGGCGGCCAACAACAGCAACCTCGATCCAGAACGTAACCGCAACTACGAAATCGGCACGAAGTGGGACTTCTTCGACGATAACCTATCGTTGACCGCAGCCTTGTTCCGTACCGACAAAACCAACGCACGCGTCACCGATCCAGACAATGCCACTTATCAGGTGCTCGATGGCGAGCAACGGGTCCAGGGTGTGGAGCTGACCTACTCGGGTAACCTGACCAGCAAGTGGAAGGTCTATGGCGGCTACACCTATATGGAAAGCGAGATCGTGAAAACCTCTACTGCAGCGAACGAAGGCAACCACATGCCTAGCACGCCGCGTAACAACTTCACGTTCTGGTCGACCTACGACATCATTCCGCAACTGACCGTTGGTGCTGGAGCGACTTTTGTCGATTCGCGCTTCGGTGACGAAGCCAACTCGGTCGAGGTACCTTCCTACTGGCGCTATGACGCCATGGCTACCTATCGCCTGACGAAGAATGTCGACTTGCAGCTGAATGTGCAGAACCTGACCGACAAGCGTTACTTCGATCAAGTATTCGCTACGCATTACGCTCACGTAGCGCCTGGCCGTACTGCACTCATGAGTGCCAACTTCCACTTCTAATCAAGTCACCCCGAGCCCCGTTCATTCCCGTGAGCGGGGCTTTTGCGTATCAAGGCATAATGCACGCCGCGCAGGTCGCGGCAGCAACTCAAGGTGAGTAACGTGGTGAAGAAGACGCTGTTCCAATTGCACTGGTTCTTTGGCATCACCGCTGGCCTGGTGCTGGCCTTGATGGGCATTACCGGGGCACTGTACTCGTTCCAGGAAGAACTGCTGCGCGCATTCAATGCCGATGTACTCAAGGTAGAAGTACGCGCCGAAGGCGTGCTGCCGCCGGCCGAGCTGGTTAAACGGGTCGAAGCCCAGCAGCACGACAAGGTGTCGATGCTGTGGGTCGACGTGCGTGAAGGCAACGCTGCACGTATCTTCTTCATGCCGGCACCGGGCGAACGCCGTGGCGAACTGCGCTATGCCGACCCGTACACCGGCGAGCTCAAGGGTGAAGTGGCCGGGCAAGGCTTCTTCAACCTCATGCTCAAGCTGCACCGCTTCCTCGCCATGGGCGACACTGGCCGGCAAATCACCGGGGCCTGCACCTTGATGCTGGTGTTCTTCTGCCTGTCCGGCCTGTACCTGCGCTGGCCGCGCAAAGCGCTGGACTGGCGCACCTGGCTGACCTTCGACTGGGCCAAGAAAGGCCGCGCCTTCAACTGGGACCTGCACGCCGTGGCAGGTACCTGGTGCCTGCTGTTCTACCTTCTGTTCGCCCTGACCGGCCTGTTCTGGTCCTATGAGTGGTACCGCGAAGGCCTGAACAAGCTGCTGGCTGACGCGCCGGCTGCGGGCCAGCAGCAAAAACGTGGTGAAGGCCGTGGCCGGCACGGGCCGCAGAAAGTCGACAGGAATGCGCCACCGCTGGTGGTGGACTACGACGCCATCTGGGCCAACCTCAAGGACGCCGCGGGCCCAGGCCTTTCCACCTACAACCTGCGCCTGCCGCCCGCTGGCGGTCAGCCGGCCAACCTGTTCTACCTGCTCGACAACGCTGCCCACCCACGTGCCTTCAATACCCTGGTCCTGGATCCGGCCACCGGCCAGGTTAAAAAGCACGACCGCTACACCGACAAATCCTTCAAGGCGCAACTGCTGCAGAGTGTTTACGCCTTGCACGTGGGCGAGTACTTCGGCTTGCCGGGGCGCATCATCGTCACCATCGCCAGCCTGACCATGCCGTTGTTCTTCGTCACTGGCTGGCTGCTGTACCTCGACCGTCGCCGCAAGAAACGTCAGGTGCGCGCAGCCCGTGGCAACGTCGCCAACAGCAACGGCAATGGCGACGGTTGGCTGATCGGTTTTGCCAGCCAGAGTGGCTTTGCCGAGCAGTTGGCCTGGCAGAGTGCGAAGCAGCTGCAGGCAGCTGGCCAGACAGTTAAGGTGCGCGCCCTTGCTGAGCTGGGTGAAAACGACCTGCGCCAGGCCCATCGCGCGCTCTTCGTGGTGAGTACCTTCGGCGACGGTGAAGCGCCCGACAGCGCCCGCGCCTTCGAGCGCAAGGTGCTCGGCCAGCCTTGGGCACTGAACAACCTCAACTATGCCCTGCTCGCCCTCGGTGATCGTCAGTACCCGCACTTCTGCGGCTTCGCTCGTCGCCTCCAGGCGTGGCTGGGGGAGCGCGGCGCCAGCAGTGCATTCAGCCCGGTGGAAGTGGACAACGCCGACCAGGCCGCCCTGCAGCAATGGCAGCAGGAACTGGCGCAACTGACCGGCGCCCAGCCGGTCGCCGCCTGGCAGCCGCCAACCTTTGCCAACTGGTCGCTGGTGCGCCGCAAACTGCTCAACCCCGGCAGCCAAGGCCAACCGGTGTACCTGCTTGGCCTGCAGGCTGCAGAACCTGCGAGCTGGGAAGCCGGCGACCTGGTAGAAATACTGCCGCTAAATGGGCAGCCACGTATCGACGCGTTCCTCAAGGGCATGGCATTGGACGCCAGCAGCCAGGTGCAGGTGAATGGCCTGAGCGAAACCCTTGCCCAGGCACTCGCTGGTCGCCAGTTGCCGACGCGCCGCGACCACCTGATCGGCTTGCAGCCGCAGGCACTGGTGGATGCACTGGTACCGATCGGCAGCCGCGAATACTCCATCGCCTCGATCGCTAGCGATGGTGTGCTGGAGCTGATCGTGCGCCAGGAACGCCACCCCGACGGCAACCTTGGCTTGGGCTCTGGCTGGCTGACCGAATACCTGCCAATGAATGGCACCCTGAGCCTGCGCCTGCGGCGTAACAGTGGTTTCCATCTGCCTGAGGCCGCTGCGCCGATGATCCTGATCGGTAACGGCACTGGCCTGGCAGGCCTTCGCAGCCTGTTGCGCGCGCGGGTCAATGCCGGTGAGCAGCGCAACTGGCTGTTGTTCGGCGAGCGTAATCGGGCGCATGACTTGCTGTGCGGCGATGAGCTGCAAGCTTGGCTGGACAACGGCGACCTGGCACGGCTGGATCTGGCGTTCTCGCGCGATCAGGCCGAAAAGGTGTATGTGCAGGACGTGATGCTGCAGCAGGCCGAGGACTTCAAGCGCTGGGTAGCCGATGGGGCTTGCGTGTATGTCTGCGGCAGCCTGAAAGGCATGGCGGCGGGGGTGGATGCTGCGCTCAATCGCATGCTGGGTGAAGAAGCTGTACAGCAGTTGATCGAGGATGGGCGGTATCGGCGGGATGTGTATTGACCGGAAATCGATTCAACCAGCGCCGGCCTCTTCGCGGGTAAACCCGCTCCTACAGCGGGCTGTGTCCAACCCCAGATGTGTGTCCACCACCGATCTGTGTAGGAGCGGGTTTACCCGCGAATACGGTGGCGGCGGTAACGCTGAAGGGCCAGGGAGATTGGCCACCAGGCCCTTTCGCGGGCAAGCCCGCGAAGAAGCCGGCGCTGCTGTCAGTGCAACTCGAAGGTATCGGCATCCAGGTTGGCCGGGAACTTGGCCCGGTACGCCGCCAGTTCCGACGCGCTCAGTACGGCAGTGAACACCCCGTCCGCCTCGCCGGCACTGAGCAGGCTCTCACCCTGGAAATCCAGCACCTGGCTGTCACCAGAATAAGCAAAGCCTTTACCGTCCGTGCCCACCCGGTTCACCGCCGCCACATAGCACAGGTTCTCGATGCCCCGCGCCGGTAGCAGGCGGTTCCAGTGCTGGCGACGCGCGGCCGGCCAGTTGGCCGTATAAAGCAGCAGGTCGGTGTCCTGGGCGTCGCGGCTCCACACCGGGAAGCGCAGGTCGTAACAGATCAGCGGGCGAATCCGCCAGCCCTTGACCTCGAACTGCACCTGCCGCTCGCCTGGGGTGTAATGTTTGTGCTCACCGGCCATGCGGAACAGGTGGCGCTTGTCGTAGTGCAGAATCTCGCCGTCCGGCCGCGCCCACAACAGGCGGTTGCGGTGGCTGCCATCGGCCGCCTGGATGATCACACTGCCGGTAATCACCGCATTGTGCTTCTTCGCCTGGGCTTTCAACCATTTGTAGGTCGGACCGTTCTCCTGCTCGCACAGGCTTTCCGACTGCATCGAAAAACCGGTGGTGAACATTTCCGGCAGGATCACCAGGTCCACCTCGCCCACCTGCTCCAGCAGCACCTCGAAGTGCGCGTAGTTGGCCTCGCGGTCGTGCCAGGCCAGGGTGGTTTGCACCAGGGCGACTTTCAGGTTCGGCAGTGTACTCAGATCGCGCATAGTCTTTCCGCTGCCTGACGCAGCGTCTCCTCTCGTTTGGCAAAGCACAGGCGCACCAGGCGTTGCTCGGGGATGGGTTGCTGGTAGAACACCGATACCGGGATGGTCGCCACGCCGTGCTCACGCGTCAGCCACAGCGACATGTCGACATCGTTCAGGTCCGGGCGGATTTGCGAATAGTCCACCAGCTGGAAATAAGTGCCCGTCGTGCGGGTAAAGTTGAAACGCGAGCCTTCCAGCAAGCCGCAGAACACGTCGCGCTTGGCCTGGTAAAAGGCTGGCAATTCATCAATATGCTCGGGGTGCTCGGCCATGAAATCGGCCAAGGCCCACTGCAGCGGCGTCACCCCACAGAAGTTGACGTACTGGTGCACTTTGCGCAGCTCGGCGCTCAGGGCAGGCGGTGCGATCACGTACCCGGTCTTCCAGCCGGTAACGTGGTACGTCTTGCCGAAAGAACTGACCACGAAGGCACGCGAGTACAACTGCTCATGGGCCAGCACGCTGGCGTGGCGTACACCGTCGTAGACCAGGTGCTCGTACACTTCATCGCTGACCAGGTAGATATCGCGGTCGGCAATTAGTGCGGCCAACTGGTCGAGGTCTTCGCGAGTGATCAGCGCGCCGCTGGGGTTGTGTGGCGAGTTGAGGATGACCATGCGCGTGCGCGGGGTCAAGGCATCGCTGAATTTCTGCCAGTCGATACGGAAGGTGCCGTCGCTCAACTGCACATGAACACAGCGGCCACCGGCCAGCTCCACTGACGGCTCGTAACTGTCGTAGCAGGGATCGAAGACGATCACTTCGTCACCGGCATGTACCACCGCCTGGATGGCACAGAAAATAGCCTCGGTGGCGCCGGGGGTGATAGTCACTTCCTGATCGGCATCCACCCTGGCCCCATACAGCCGCTCGACCTTGGCCGCTACCTGCTGGCGCAAGGCCGGCAGGCCGGTCATCGGCGAATACTGGTTATGCCCGGCAGCCACGTGCCGGCCCACGGCATCAAGCAGGGCCTGCGGGCCATTGAAGTCAGGAAAGCCCTGGGACAGGTTGAGCGCGCCAGTCTGCACGGCGAGCTGGGACATGGTGGTGAAGATGGTCGTGCCGACATTCGGCAGTTTGCTGCGGATCATGGAGCCCTCTTTCCTGGGGTATATCCGGCACGGGGTGGAGTCCGAGCATAGCGGATCGAGCGGTCAGGAAAAAGGTTGAAACAATAGGGGGATTGCTCTGGATCAAGGGGCGTCTGTGGGGGCGGCTGTGCCTGCCCCCACATGGGGCGACTTAGCGCTTGTCGCGACGCTTCTTCTCGGCCTTCTTGTGGTGCGACATCAGGCGGCGTTTCTTGTTGACCTGGCGATCGGTAAGGGTGTTCTTCTTGCCCTCGTACGGGTTCTCACCGCCCTTGTACTCGATACGGATCGGCGTACCGACCAGCTTGAGCACCCGGCGATAGGTGTTTTCCAGGTAACGCGAGTACGACTTGGGAATGCTGTCGGTCTGGTTGCCGTGGATCACGATTAGCGGCGGGTTGGCACCGCCGAGGTGGG
Source organism: Pseudomonas sp. YQ_5 (assembly GCF_043103305.1). Lineage (NCBI taxonomy): Bacteria > Pseudomonadati > Pseudomonadota > Gammaproteobacteria > Pseudomonadales > Pseudomonadaceae > Pseudomonas > Pseudomonas sp. YQ_5. The sequence continues at coordinate 41,731 of NZ_JBICJS010000095.1, forward strand.
CATAGCGCAGCTTGATGCGGCGACCATTGACCATCGGCGGCTGGTGCTCGCTCACGGCATCTTCGAGGATCTGCGTCAGGCGGCTGGTCGGCCAGCGGGTGACCGCGGACTGGAACGCAGCCTGTACCGACTTGTACAAGTTGCCCACGCCCGTGCCATGCAGCGCGGAAATGAAGTGGATGTCGGCAAAGTCGACGAAGAACAGCCGGCGCTCCAGCTCGGTCTTCACGTAGGCGCGCTCACCCGGCTCCATGCCATCCCACTTGTTCAGGGCAATGACGATGGCGCGACCGGCCTCAAGGGCGAAGCCCAGCAGGTTCAGGTCATGGTCGACCACACCCTCGCGGGCATCCATGACAAAGATGACGACGTTGGCGTCCTTGATCGCCTGCAGCGTCTTCACCACCGAGAACTTCTCGACTTCCTCGTGGATCTTGCCACGCTTGCGCACCCCGGCGGTGTCGATGAAGGTGTACTTCTCGCCATCGCGCTCGAACGGGATGTAGATACTGTCACGGGTGGTGCCCGGCTCGTCGTAGACCACCACACGCTCTTCGCCGAGCATGCGGTTGACCAGCGTCGACTTGCCAACGTTCGGGCGGCCGATGATGGCGATCTTGATGCCATCCTTCTCGCTTGGGCCAGGAATGCGCACGGCTTCCTCACCTTCAGCGACCTCCTGGTCGAGGGCTTCCTCTTCGGCATCGCGCGGCAAGTGGCCGAGCACGGCTTCCATCAGGGCACTGATACCACGGCCCTGGGAGCCCGCCACCGGAATGGCGTTACCCATGCCCATTGGCGAAAATTCGGCGCGGGCAACGTCGGGGTCGATGTTGTCGATCTTGTTGGCAACCAAGATCGCGGCCTTGTTCCGCTTGCGCAGGTGCTCGGCGATCATCTGGTCTGCGGCGGTCATGCCCGCACGGGCATCAACCAGGAACAGCACATAGTCGGCTTCTTCGATGGCCATGAGCGACTGCTCGGCCATTTTCTCGTCCATGCCCACTTCGTCACCGGTGATACCACCAGTGTCGATCAGGATGAAGGAGCGACCCTGCCAGCTGGCATCACCATACTGGCGATCACGGGTCAGGCCCGAGAGGTCACCGACGATGGCATCGCGGGTCTTGGTCAGGCGGTTGAACATGGTGGATTTGCCGACGTTCGGGCGGCCCACCAGGGCAATTACGGGAACCATCGGCTCTCCACTCTAGAATTCTTGAAAATGCAAAGGCCGCTGCAAGGCAGCGGCCGGGGTACGGGCGGCGTGTCCTACGCCGCGACTTGAAGCCGGTCAAGGCTTCAAGCATAGCTTCAGCGGATGGTCAGTGCCTCGAGCTTGCCGCTGTTGCCGAAGACATAGATGGTGTCGCCGACCACAAGCGGGCGGGCGCGCAGGCCATCGCTGTCAATGCGCTCACGGCCAACGAAACGGCCATCGACCTGGCTGAGCAAGTGCAGATAGCCTTCGAAGTCCCCTACCGCTACGTAGCTGGAGAACACTTCAGGCGCCGTCAGTTGGCGACGCGCCATCGAGTCGTTGGTCCACAGGGCACTGGAAGACCGCTCATCGATACCCTCGACCGAGCCGGAAGCCTCGCTCACATAGACGTTACCGAAGCCCTGGGCGACACCCACGTAGCTGGAGGCATCGCGCTGCCACAGCTCGCGGCCGCTTTCCAGGTCCAGGCCAGCAACGCGCCCCTGGTAGGTGCTGACGTACAAGATACCACCGGACAGCAGCAGGCCGCCGTCAATGTCGACCACACGGTCCAGCTCGGAACGGCCCTGCGGGATGGCCACACGGCTTTCCCACACCGGCACACCGTTGTTGATGTCCACAGCCACAACCTTGCCGGTAGACAGGCCGGCAACAGCCAGGCGGTTGGTGGCGATCGGTGCACCGGTGCCACGCAGCGTCAGCACGGCCGGGGAGCTCTCGTAGATCCAACGGCGGTCGCCAGTGGCGGCATCCAGGCCAATCAGGCGGTCGTCCTGGGTCTGCACCACTACCACGTCACCGTTGTTGGCAGGCGGGGCCAGCACTTCGCTGGTTACGCGCGAGCGCCAACGCTCTTCACCGGTGCTGGAGTCCAGGGCAATGACTTCACCCTTGAGGGTACCGAGCATGACCAGGCCGTAGCCCACGCCAACTGCGCCGGAAACCTTTAGCTCCAGGTCCTTCTTCCACACTACGTCACCGGTGATGCGATCAAGGGCATAGACTTCGCCGTTGACGTCGGAAGCGTAGATGCGGTCGTTCTCGATGGCCGGTACCAGGGTGTTGTAGGTTTCACCCTGGCCGTCACCGATCGAACGGCTCCACTGCTTCTTCAGCACCACTTCCTCGGTGAACTTGGTCAGCTCGGCCGGGGGCAGTTCCTTCTTGCTGTTGCTGCTGCAACCTGCGGCCAGCACGGCCAGGGTCAGCACTGCTGCATGTTTCCAACCGATCACTTACGCGTCCCCTTTAGCCAGGTCATCCAGCTTCAATTGCAAGCCACCGACCGCCGCATCATCGGACAGCGCGGCCTTGGCTTTTTCGTAAGCGCTGTGTGCGTCGTCGGGGCGACCCAGCTGAACCAGCAGGTCCCCTTTCAACTCTTCACGGCTGGCCAGAAAGGCTTTATCGGCGTCGCCGTCGAGCAGCTTCAGGGCATCTTCGGCCTTGTTCTGGGCTGCCAGTACACGCGCCAGACGCTGACGCGAAATCTCGCCCAGCGTGACGTCGGCCGGATTGTCCAGCACGCTTTTCAGCTCGGCTGCGGCGTCATCGAGCTTGCCGCTGTCGACCGCGACCTTGGCCACGAAAAGGCTGCCGTACTGGGCGTAAGCGGTACCGCCAAACTCGCTCTTGAGCTTGCCGGCCAGCTCCGCGACCTTGGTGGTGTCCGGCTGGCCGGTCGGTGTCAGGCTGGTTTCAATCAACGCCTGATACAACTGCGAGGCACCTTGCGACTGGTTGTTCTGGTACTTGTGCCAGGTATTCCAGCCCAACACCACCACGCCAGCCAGCAAAGCGCCGGTCAGCAGCGGCTTACCGTTGCGGCTCCACCAGTCCTTGATCCCTGCCAGGTCATCATCATCGGTACTCGACACCCCAATACTCCTTTTCGCCTATTCGCTTGTTGAACCGCGTTACGCCTGCGCGATCGCGGTTTCCAGGTGCTCTGCAAGAGCATCCCAGGCAATGTTCTGTTGTTCGCCCTGGCCACGCAGGGGCTTCAAGCCGATTTCTTGCTTGGCCAGCTCGTCGTCGCCGAGGATCAGGGCGAACAGTGCACCGCTCTTGTCGGCTTTCTTGAACTGGCTCTTGAAGCTGCCACCACCGGCGTTGACGGCCAGGCGCAGGCCCGGCAAGCGGTCGCGCAGGCCTTCGGACAGGCGCAGGCCGGCCAGCTCCGCCTGCTCGCCAAAGGCGCACAGGTACACGTCGATCTGGCGGCTGATGGAGTCCGGCACCTTGCCCAGGGTTTCCAACAGCAGGATCAGGCGCTCGATGCCCATGGCGAAACCAACGCCAGTGGTCGGCTTGCCACCCATCTGTTCGACCAGGCCGTCGTAACGGCCACCCGCGCACACGGTGCCCTGGGCGCCAAGCTTGTCGGTTACCCACTCGAACACGGTCTTGCTGTAATAGTCCAGGCCACGTACCAGCTTGGTGTTGATCACGAACGGAATACCGGCGGCGTCCAGGCGGGCCTTGAGGCCCTCGAAGTGCACGCGCGATTCTTCGTCCAGGTACTCTTCCAGCTTCGGCGCGCCGACCAGCACCGCCTGGGTGTTCGGGTCCTTGCTGTCGAGGATGCGCAGCGGGTTGCTCTTCAGGCGACGCTGGCTGTCTTCGTCCAACTGCTCCAGACGCGCCGAAAGGAATTCGACCAGCGCGTCACGGTAGCGTGCGCGGGCTTCACTGGTGCCCAGGCTGTTGAGCTCGAGCTTGACCGCGTCCTGGATGCCCAACTGGCCCCACAGGCGCCAGGTCAACATGATCAGCTCGGCATCGATGTCCGGGCCGTCCAGGTTGAACACTTCCACGCCAATCTGGTGGAACTGACGGTAACGCCCCTTCTGCGGGCGCTCGTGGCGGAACATCTGGCCGATGTACCACAGCTTCTGCACCTGACCGTTGCCGGTGATGCCGTGCTCGAGCACCGCTCGCACGCAGGCAGCGGTGCCTTCAGGGCGCAGGGTCAGCGAATCGCCGTTGCGGTCCTCGAAGGTGTACATCTCTTTTTCGACGATGTCGGTCACTTCACCGATCGAGCGTTTGAACAGCTCGGTGAACTCGACGATCGGCGTGCGGATCTGGCTGTACCCGTAGGTGTCCAGCAGGCCGGCCACGGTGCCTTCAAAGTAGCGCCACAGCGGCGACTGTTCTGGCAGGATGTCGTTCATGCCACGGATGGCTTGCAGCGATTTGCTCACGAAAAGTCCTTACGAATTCGGTGTGTCAGCCACGGACGATCAGCGCCGCGTCGGCTTCGGCCTTTTCGGCCGCTTTCTGGCGGATGAGCTTTTCCAGCTCATCGACCAGGTTGTCATTGGTCAGTTTCTGCGCAGGCTTGCCGTCGATGTAGATCAGGTTCGGCGTGCCGCCGGTCAACCCTACATGGGCTTCCTTGGCTTCACCCGGGCCGTTGACCACGCAACCGATCACCGCCACATCCAGCGGTACCAGCAGGTCTTCCAGACGCCCTTCCAGCTCGTTCATGGTCTTGACCACATCGAAGTTCTGCCGCGAGCAGCTCGGGCAGGCAATGAAGTTGATGCCACGCGAACGCAGATGCAGCGACTTGAGGATGTCGTAGCCGACTTTCACTTCTTCGACCGGGTCGGCCGCCAGCGAGATACGGATGGTATCGCCAATACCCTCGGCCAGCAGCATACCGAGGCCGACGGCGGACTTCACCGTCCCCGAACGCAGGCCGCCGGCTTCAGTGATGCCCAGATGCAGCGGTTGTACGATCTGCTTGGCCAGCAGACGGTAGGCTTCGACAGCCATGAATACGTCCGAGGCCTTGACGCTGACCTTGAAGTCCTGAAAATCCAGGCGGTCGAGATGCTCGACGTGGCGCAGGGCCGACTCGACCAGCGCAGCCGGGGTCGGTTCGCCATACTTCTTCTGCAGGTCTTTTTCCAGCGAACCGGCGTTGACCCCGATACGAATCGGAATGCCGCGGTCGCGGGCGGCATCGACCACGGCGCGTACACGGTCTTCACGACCGATGTTGCCCGGGTTGATACGCAGGCAATCAACGCCCAGCTCGGCAACGCGCAATGCGATCTTGTAGTCGAAATGGATGTCGGCGACCAGCGGCACGCTGACCAGTTGCTTGATCTTGCCAAAAGCTTCGGCGGCGTCCATGTCCGGTACCGAGACCCGCACGATATCCACGCCAGCATCGACCAGACGCTGGATTTGCGCCACGGTAGCAGCGACATCGTTGGTGTCGGTGTTGGTCATGCTCTGCACCGCGATGGGCGCATCACCGCCCACCGGCACATTGCCAACCCAGATTTTGCGGGATTCGCGACGTTTGATCGGAGATTCGCCGTGCATGACTTACTGTCCCAACTTCAGGCGAGCAGTCTCGCCACTGGTGAACGGAGCAACATCAACGGGCTGGCCGTTGTAGCTGACCTGGGCGCCCCGGGCAAAGCCCAGGCGTACCGCGAATGGCGGCTTGCCGGTCAGCTCGAGGTTGTCCCCCTTGCGCTTGATGGCGCTGAACAGCACCTTGCCATTGCCGTCGCTGACCTGGGTCCAGCAATCGGCGGTGAACTGGATGGCGACCTTGGCACTGCCAGCCGGCACCGCGGCAGGCTCAGCGGCGGCCACTGCCGGTGCAGGTGCAGGTGCAGGTGCAGCAGTGGCCTGTACCGGAGGAGTAACCGGTGTAGGCGAAGCAGCAGGTGCGGGTTGCACAGGCGCTTGCTGTGCTGGCGCAGGCGCTGTGGCAATGACTGCCTCAGAGTTTACCGGCGCCTGTTCAGCGGCAGCAGGCTGCTCGGCAGCGCCCTGCTCCAGCGCCAGCGGCGCGCTTTCAGGTTGCTGTCCAGCGGAAACGGCCTGGTCTTCAGGCTCATCGAGCGGGTGAATCTGTGTGGTGCCGTCGGCGCTTTCGACTTCGACGTGCTCCAGGGCAATCTTGGCCAGTTCCTTGCCCCGCAGGCTGCCCTGGTCCTGCCACCAGAAAAAGCCACCACCGACAACAGCCACCAGCAACAGCAGGCTGACGCCGCGCAGGATGTTGTGCGACAGCCGCACAGGCTCTTCGATACGGCCCAGCGAATGCACGTCGCTGCCTTTGGCGTGGGTACCGGTGTAGCGGTCGAAGGCATCTACCAGGGCGGCCTGGTCAAGGTCCATCAGCTTGGCGTAGGCGCGAATGTAGCCACGAGCGAAAGTATGCCCGGGCAGCTTGTCGAAGGCGCCGGTTTCCACGTGGTTCAACGAACTGACAGTGAGGTTGAGCTTGCGGGCCACCTCGGCTTGAGACCAGTCCCGTTTCTCACGGGCCAGGCGCAAAAGCTCACCGGGGTTCTGGCCAGGCGCTACAGCTACTTCGGGATGCGCGGCGTTCATCGTTGCTCCGACAGGTATTGCTGGTATTCCGGCGTACCGGGATAAAGTCGTTGTAATTGCTGGCCCAACTCGGCCAGTGCGCCCTGCTCGTCGAACACCCTGGCAAGGCGGCTGCCCAGCAGCAGGCTACGGGCGTCGTGGTCGCTCAACTGGCTGAAACGATCGTAGTAGTCCCGGGCCGGCACATAATGCCTGTTTTCGTAGGACAACTCAGCCATTTCCAGCAACGCTTTTGGTTGGTGCTGGTTGAGTTGTAACGCTTTCAACAGATACGCGTGCGCCTGATCGCGGCGTTCGAGCTTCAGGGCGGTCAGGCCCAGATTTTCATACACGCGTGAACGCTCAGGATACAGGGTATCGGCACTGGCCAGGCGAAACATCTGCTTGGCCTCGGCAAATCGTCCCTGAGCATAAAGGAAACTGCCGTAATTGTTGCGAATTCGCGTGTCACCGCGACTTATCAGCAAGGCCTTGCGAAAGTGTGCTTCGGCCAGCGCCGGCTCACCTTCGGCTTGAAACACTACCGCCAGTGCCGCGTGCGCGTCGGCATCCTGATCATCCAGTGCCAGGGCCTTGCCCAGCGGCGCCTTGGCCTGCTCGGTCAATCCTTGTTGCAAATAACCCAAGCCAAGCTGCACATAAGCCCGCCCTGCCTCCGCCCTGCCCTGGCGGCTGGCCAAAGGGTCGCTCGCGCCGCCTGACACGCAGCCGGCCAGCAGCGAAAGCGCAAGGATCGACGCGGCGCGCAGGCTCATGGGCAAGGTCCCTGTCAGTGGCTGGCGGCGCTGTCTGGCAGCTCGACGTCCGCAGAAAGCTGGCGAACAGCGATGTAGCGCTCACTACGGCGGGTACGGTCATTGACCTGACCGACCAGCTGGCCACAGGCAGCGTCGATATCGTCGCCGCGCGTGGTACGGGTGGTGACGTTGAAGCCACCGTGGTGCAGCAGATCCTGGAAACGACGAATGGCGTTGTTGCTCGGTCGCTCGTAACCCGAATGCGGGAACGGGTTGAACGGGATCAGGTTGATCTTGCAGGGTACATCGCGCAACAGTTCGATCATCTGCGCGGCATGCTCGGGCTGGTCGTTGACGTCCTTGAGCAGGGTGTACTCGATGGTGAGCACGCGCTTGCCGCCCAAGGTGGACATGTAGCCCATGCACGATTCCAGCAGCATCTTCAGCGGGTACTTCTTGTTGATCGGCACCAGCTTGTTGCGCAGTTCGTCGTTCGGCGCGTGCAGCGAAAGGGCCAGCGACACGTCGATGTGCTTGGCCAGTTCGTCGATCATCGGCACCACGCCCGAGGTGGACAAGGTGACACGACGTTTGGAAATGCCATAGCCAAGGTCATCCATCATGATTTTCATGGCGGCAATGACGTTGTCGAAATTCAGCAAAGGCTCGCCCATGCCCATCATGACCACGTTGGTAATCGCGCGGTCGACTTTGGCAGGAACGGTCCCGAAGGATTTGTTGGCAAGCCACACCTGGCCGATCACTTCGGCGGCAGTGAGGTTGCTGTTGAAGCCTTGCTTGCCGGTGGAGCAGAAGCTGCAGTCCAGGGCACAGCCGGCTTGCGACGATACGCACAGGGTGCCGCGGTCGTCGGTTGGAATATAGACGGTCTCGACGCAGCTGCCGGAGGCAACGCGGATCACCCATTTGCGGGTGCCGTCAGCGGAAATGTCTTCACTGACCACTTCCGGTGGGCGAATCTCGGCAACGGCCTCGAGCTTTTCGCGCAAGACCTTGCCTACGTTGGTCATGGCCGCAAAGTCGGACACGCCAAAATGGTGAATCCATTTCATCACCTGGCCGGCACGGAAGCGCTTCTCCCCGATAGAGTCGAAGAATTGTTCCATTTCCGGCTGGGTCAGACCCAACAGGTTGATTTTGCCAGTAGATGTCGTCATGGATTCACCCTCACCCGTAAGCTTTCGCTTAGCGAGTGGTTACCTCGGTAGCAGCGAAGAAGTAAGCGATTTCGCGAGCAGCAGCAGCTTCGGAGTCCGAACCGTGAACGGCGTTGGCGTCGATCGACTCGGCGAAGTCAGCACGGATGGTGCCGGCAGCAGCTTCTTTAGGGTTGGTAGCGCCCATCAGCTCACGGTTCTTGGCGATGGCGTTCTCGCCTTCCAGAACCTGGACAACGACCGGACCGGAAGTCATGAAGGCAACCAGGTCACCGAAGAAGCCGCGCTCGCTGTGCTCAGCGTAGAAGCCTTCGGCTTCGGCTTTGGACAGTTGCTTCATTTTCGAGGCAACGATTTTCAGGCCGGCTTCTTCGAAGCGAGTGGTGATCTTGCCGATGACGTTTTTGGCAACAGCGTCAGGCTTGATGATGGAGAAAGTACGTTGAACAGCCATGGAAAACTCCAGAATATGAGTGTTACGAAAAATTAAACCCGCGAATTATACGCGGGTTCCAGGGGATTGCCTAACCTGCAAGTGACGCTTAGTCGGCTTCGTCGATCCAGGCGGCCTGGATTGCCTCGAGCACTTTCTCACCGCCGCGTGACGGATCGTCGCTGAACTCGGGCAATGCCAGCACCCAGCGGTGCAGGTCCACGAAATTCACATAACGAGGATCGACCTCAGGCTTGCTTTCTGCAAGCTGGATTGCGATCTCAAGTACATCAACCCATTTCAGACTCATGTACAGGCCCTCAGTGCGGTGCTTCGGCAGCGTGGTTGAGCGAATACTTGGGGATCTCGATGATCAGGTCTTCGTCAGCGACGACCACCTGACAGCCAAGGCGCGACTGCGCCTCCAGGCCCCAGGCTTTGTCCAGCATGTCCTCTTCCAGTTCGTCAGCCTCTTCGAGCGAATCGAAGCCCTTGCGCACGATGCAGTGGCAAGTGGTGCAGGCCTTGACGCCGCCGCAGGCACTTTCCATCTCGATGTGATGGTCGTGGGCCAGCTCCAGGATGTTGGTCCCGGGCTCGACCTCCACGGTCAACCCCTCGGGGCAGAACTTCTCATGCGGCAGGAATGTCACCAGCGGCATCGATTACTCCTCGATCTCATTCAGGTTGCGCCCGGCCAGTGCGGCTTTGACCGTCGAATCAAGGCGACGGGCGGCAAATGCATCGGTCACCTGCGACAGACGCTTGGTCTGTTGCTCGATGGCTGCGCCATCGGTGCCGGCCAGCAAATCACGTAGTTCTTGCATCTGGAATTCGATGGCGTCGCGCTCGTCACTGCTGAGCAGGCGCTCGCCGTCGGCGTCCAGGGCGCCCTGTACCGCTTCGAGCAGCCGCTCGCCATCTACCTGATGCTCTCGCAGCTGGCGGGCGTGCTTGTCGGAACCGGCGTGTTCGAAGGAGTCCTTGAGCATGCGGGCGATTTCGCCGTCGGTCAGGCCGTAGGACGGCTTGACCTGAATGCTGGCTTCCACGCCCGAACCCAGCTCGCGGGCAGCGACGCTAAGCAGGCCATCGGCATCCACCTGGAAGGTGACGCGGATTTTTGCAGCACCGGCAACCATGGCAGGAATGCCGCGCAGCTCGAAGCGGGCCAGCGAACGGCAGTCGCTGATCAGCTCGCGCTCGCCCTGCAGCACGTGGATCATCATGGCCGACTGGCCATCTTTGTATGTGGTGAACTCCTGAGCGCGGGCCACCGGAATGGTGGTATTACGCGGGATCACCTTCTCCATCAGCCCGCCCATGGTCTCAAGACCAAGCGACAGCGGGATGACATCGAGCAGCAGCAGCTCGCCACCTTCACGGCGGTTGCCGGCCAGGGTGTCGGCCTGGATGGCGGCACCGATGGCCACCACCTGGTCTGGGTCGATCGAGGTCAGCGGGGTACGCCCGAACAGCGCGCCCACGGCCTCACGCACACGCGGCACGCGGGTCGAACCACCGACCATGACCACGGCGCTGACTTCTTCCAGCTCAACACCACTGTCGCGCACGGCGCGGCGGCAAGCCTTCAGGCTGCGGGCAACCAGTGGTTCGATCATGGCTTCGAAGGCGCTACGGGTCAGCTCACCGTGCCAGGCACCGTGGCTGACGTTGACCACGTCAGCATCGGTCAGGGCTTCTTTGGCGGCGCAGGCGGTTTGCAGCAGCGCGCGCTGGGTAGCCGGGTCCAGATCGGACGAGAGGCCAGCCTGCTCGATGATCCAGCCGGCAATAGCATGGTCGAAGTCGTCACCACCCAGAGCGGTATCACCGCCGGTGGCCAGTACTTCGAATACACCAGCGGTCAGCCGCAGGATGGAAATATCAAAAGTGCCGCCACCCAGATCATAGATGGCCACCACGCCTTCGGCGTTCTGGTCCAGGCCGTAGGCTACGGCGGCCGCGGTCGGCTCGTTGAGCAGGCGCAGCACGTTCAGGCCGGCCAGACGCGCAGCGTCTTTGGTAGCCTGACGCTGGGCGTCATCGAAATAGGCCGGCACGGTAATCACCGCACCCACCAGTTCGCCACCCAAGGTGGCTTCGGCACGCTCGCGCAACACCTTCAGGATGTCGGCAGACACTTCCACGGGGCTTTTCGGCCCCTGCACGGTGTCGATGAACGGCATGTGCGACTCACCACCCACAAAGCGGTATGGCAGTTGCTCGCCCAGTTGCTTGACGTCGGCCAGGCCGCGCCCCATCAGGCGCTTGACCGACAGCACGGTGTTAAACGGGTCGCTGGAGGCAGCATCACGCGCGGCCTGCCCCACTTCGATGCGCCCTTCGAGGTAGCGCACCGCGGACGGCAGAATGACGTTACCCTGCGCATCGGGCAGGGGCTCACTACGGCCGCTGCGCAGTGCAGCGACCATTGAGTTGGTGGTGCCCAGGTCGATCCCAACCGCCAGGCGGCGCTGGTGCGGCTGAGGGCTTTGACCGGGTTCGGCAATCTGCAGTAGGGCCATGCTTATCTGAATACCTTAGGTGCCATCACGGGCAGCACCGGGGTTAATCGTCGAGGCGCTCTTCCAGTTGGCGCACTTCTTGGGCGAGCTTGTCGAGGAACTGCATGCGGCGCATCAGGCGTTCAGCCTTGTCGCGCTCGCCAGGGGCATCCCAGCAGCCGGCAAAGTCCTCATTCAGCGTGTCCTGGGCAACCTTCAGGCGCTTCTTGAACACGCCTACACCATCAAGGTCGGCTTCATCCTGCAGTTCTTCGAGCTCTTCACGCCACTGCATCTGCTGCAGCAGGAAGTCAGGGTCGTGGACCGTGACTTCTTGAGGCACTTCGTGGCCGCTGATGGCCAGCAGGTAGCGCGCACGACGCGGCGCACTGCGCAGCGTCTGGTAAGCGTCGTTGAGGGCAGCGGATTTTTCCAGCGCTATACGCTGCTCACGCTCAGAGGCGTCGGCAAAGCGATCAGGATGGACTTCGCGGGCCAACTCGCGATAGCGAGTGGCCAGCTTGTCGAGATCCAGACGGAAGCTTGGCTGGAGGTCAAACAATGCGTAATGACAAGGAGTACCCACAGCCAGCCTCAAACGTTGAAGCTTTCGCCGCAGCCACACTCACCGCGCACGTTGGGGTTGTTGAACTTGAAGCCTTCGTTCAACCCTTCCTTGACGAAATCCAGCTCGGTGCCATCGAGGTATACCAGGCTCTTGGGATCGATGATCACCTTGACGCCATGGTTCTCGAACACCTGGTCTTCGTCCGCCAGTTCGTCGACGAATTCCAGCACGTAGGCCAGACCCGAGCAACCGGTGGTGCGCACGCCCAGGCGAATGCCCTCACCCTTGCCGCGCCCGTCGAGGGAGCGGCGAATGTGGTTGGCGGCGGCTTCTGTCATGCTGATAGCCATCAGAACTCCTTACCTTGCAACAGGCGACTTAGATCAAGCCTTTCTTCTGCTTGTAGTCGCGTACGGCTGCCTTGATGGCATCCTCGGCGAGTACCGAGCAGTGGATCTTGACCGGCGGCAACGCCAGCTCTTCGGCCAGTTGGGTGTTCTTGATGGTTTCGGCCTCGTCCAGGGTCTTGCCCTTCATCCACTCGGTGGCGAGGGAGCTGGAAGCGATGGCCGAGCCGCAGCCATAGGTCTTGAACTTGGCGTCTTCGATAACGCCCTGCTCGTTGACCTTGATCTGCAGGCGCATCACGTCACCGCAGGCCGGGGCGCCGACCATGCCGGTGCCGACATCCGGGTCTTCGGCATTCATCTTGCCGACGTTGCGCGGGTTTTCGTAGTGGTCGATGACCTTTTCACTGTATGCCATGGTGCAATTCCTTCCTCATCAGGGAGCCGCTCTTGCCGGCGACTGCTTAGTGGGCGGCCCACTCGATCTTGGAGATGTCAACGCCGTCTTTGTACATATCCCACAGCGGCGACAGTTCACGCAGTTTGTTGACAGCCTCGCAGACTTTCTGCGCGGCGTAGTCGACTTCTTCTTCGGTGGTGAATCGGCCAAAGGAGAAGCGGATCGAGCTGTGCGCCAGCTCGTCGTTACGGCCCAGAGCACGCAGTACGTAAGACGGCTCAAGCGACGCGGAGGTACAGGCCGAACCGGACGATACGGCGATGTCTTTCAGCGACATCAGCAGCGATTCGCCTTCGACGTAGTTGAAGCTCAGGTTCAGGTTGTGCGGTACACGTGCAGTCTGGCTGCCATTGACGTACAGCTCTTCAAGGTTTGAGACCTGCTTGAAGAAGCGGTCGCTCAGGGCCTTGATGCGTGCGTTTTCTGCAACCATTTCCTGCTTGGCAATGGCGAAGGCTTCGCCCATGCCGACGATCTGGTGGGTCGGCAAGGTGCCCGAACGCATGCCGCGCTCATGACCGCCGCCGTGAATGATGGCTTCCAGGCGTACACGCGGCTTGCGGCTGACGTACAGTGCGCCGATGCCTTTCGGGCCATAGACCTTGTGCGCCGAGAACGACATCAGGTCGACCTTCAGCTTTTGCAGGTCGATTTCGACCTTGCCGGCCGACTGGGCGGCATCGACATGGAACAGCACGCCGCGCGAACGGGTCAGTTCACCGATGGCGGCAATGTCGTTGATCGAGCCAACTTCGTTGTTCACGTGCATCAGCGAGACCAGGATGGTGTCGTCGCGCAGCGCCGCCTCTACCATGGCCGGGGTGACGATGCCGTCTTCGCCTGGTTCCAAGTAGGTGACTTCAAAACCTTCGCGCTCCAGCTGGCGAGCGGTATCCAGGACCGCCTTGTGCTCGATCTTGGAGGTAATGATGTGCTTGCCCTTGGTCTGATAGAAGTGCGCGACACCTTTGAGTGCGAGGTTGTCGGACTCGGTGGCACCGCTGGTCCAGACGATTTCGCGCGGATCGGCATTGATCAGCTCGGCAACCTGGCGGCGACCGTTTTCCACCGCCTCCTCGGCTTTCCAGCCAAAGACGTGGGAGCGCGAGGCCGGGTTACCGAAGTTCCCGTCGACCAGCAAGCAGTCGGCCATCTTCTGGGCCACGCGTGGGTCGACCGGCGTGGTCGCGGAGTAATCGAGGTAGATCGGCAACTTCATTTGTCTCTCCTATCAGGCGGTGGCGTCGCTCGTCGTCCCAGGGGGTCAATCGACGGCAGACGTCTCAATCTTGTCCAGCTGGGCGGTTCGTCCTGCGACACGCCGCAGGTCCTGGCGCTGGGCGACTTCCTGCACATCACGGCGCTTGACGAGGTCGGCCAGGCTTATGCCGCTGAGGAATTCATGGATCTGCTGGCTGAGGTCGCACCACAGGTGGTGGGTCAGGCAGGTATCACCGGCATGGCAGTCCCCGAGCCCCTGGCAACGGGTGGCATCAACCGATTCGTTGACCGCGTCGATGACCTGGGCCACCTGGATGGTTTCCATGCCCCGCGACAGCTGGTAGCCACCGCCTGGGCCGCGCACGCTGGAAACCAGGCTGCTACGGCGCAGCTTGGCGAAAAGCTGCTCCAGATAAGAGAGGGAAATGCCCTGGCGCTCGGAAATATCGGCCAAAGACACCGGCCCATGCTTCGCGTGCAACGCCAGGTCGAGCATGGCGGTCACAGCGTATCGGCCTTTGGTAGTCAGTCGCATGGCTATTGGGTACCACGGGAGTTTCGGGATGTGTGCGAGTATGCGATTCCCGAGCATTTAAGTCAACTATTAGACCTACTGCTTTAGTCGGGTTTGCATCAGGGAGGCGGGCGCGATTGTAGCAGACGAGGGGCGTGAGCACACGCCCCGCATGTCAACATGATTTCAGTACGGCGCGATCAATGCGACTGAGTGTCGCGCTGGGCCACTTGGGCAACCTCGGTGAAGTCGTCTTCCGGCAAGGCCGGCAGTTCCTTGGCACAATAGTCACTGCCCATCTTGGTCAGCGCGCCACACATACCCTCCAACCGTTCGTCGACGGCCTGCAGATGATCGAGCATCTGGCCGATGGCCCGCGCGACCGGGTCGGGCATGTCGCCACTGACACCGTAGGCATCAAAGCCGATCTTCTCAGCCATTGCCTTACGCTTGGCTTCGACTTCGGTGTCCTCGCTCTTGACGATGATCCGCCCTGGAATGCCTACCGCCGTAGCCCCGGCCGGCACTGCTTTGGTGACCACCGCATTGGAACCGATCTTGGCCCCGGCGCCGACGGTGAAAGGCCCCAGGACCTTGGCACCCGCCCCTACCACCACGCCGTTCTCCAAGGTGGGGTGGCGTTTGCCTTTGTTCCAGCTGGTGCCGCCGAGCGTCACGCCCTGATACAGGGTGACGTCATCGCCGATCTCGGCGGTTTCACCAATGACGATGCCCATACCGTGATCGATGAAAAAGCGCCGGCCAATGGTGGCGCCAGGGTGGATTTCGATACCGGTCAGCCAGCGACCGAAATTCGACACCAGCCGGGCCAACCACTTGAAATCACGCTTCCACAGGGCATTGCCCAAGCGGTGCAGCCAGATGGCATGCATGCCGGGGTAGCAGGTGAGCACCTCGAAGGCATTGCGCGCAGCCGGGTCACGGTGGAATACGCTTTGAATATCTTCACGCAGGCGTTCGAACATCTGTCAGTCCTTCCGTTTATGCGGCTCGCCCCGGACCACTTTCTGGGTCTCGGTGAGGATGCCGCGCAAAATGCTCATTTCCGAACGCTCGACCGCCACCCGCCCATACAGCCGGCGCAGGCGCGGCATCAGGTGCTTGGGTTTTTCGGGGTCGAGGAAACCGATGCCCACCAGGGTTTTCTCCAGGTGGTCGTAGAACAGCTCCATTTCATCCATGGTCGCCAGCTCAGTGGCATCAACCTTCTCGACTTTGCCCGGCGCCGCACCGGCAGCCAGCCAGGCCATGCGCACCTCGTAGGAGAGCACCTGTACGGCAGCAGCCAGGTTCAGCGAGCTGAAGTCGGGATTGGAGGGAATGTGCACATGGAAATGACATCGCTGCAGTTCTTCGTTGGTCAGGCCGGCGTGTTCGCGCCCGAACACCAGGGCGATTTCCTCGCCACCATTGGCATGCTCCACCGCCTTGGCACCGCACTCACGCGGGCCGATCAACGGCCAGGGAATGCTGCGCTCGCGGGCGCTGGTACCCATCACCAGGTTGCAGCCAACCAGCGCCTGTTCGAGGCTGTCGACCACCTGGGCGTTATCCAGCAAGTCGTCGGCGCCCGAAGCTCGGGCACTGGCATCCAAGGCGGGGAATTCTTTCGGCTGCACCAGCACCAGACGCGACAAGCCCATGTTTTTCATGGCACGCGCAGCGCCGCCGATATTGCCGGGGTGGCTGGTATTGACCAGAACAACACGAATATTTTGCAGCAAGGTGTTGTGCTCACAGATGCAGGAATCAGGGTCTTCGATCTTACAGAACCGACAGACGTAACGCCATGAAAGCAAATGTGACACTTCTGCCGCCAAAGTTTTCTGCTAGAATGATCGGCTTTCTTCTTTAACATCTCCAGGTGACCCGCCCATGCAGCCTATGCTGAATATCGCCCTGCGCGCCGCTCGCAGCGCCAGTGAACTGATTTTCCGCTCCATCGAACGCCTGGATAGCATCAAGGTCGATGAGAAAGAGGCCAAGGACTACGTTTCCGAAGTCGATCGCGCCGCCGAGCAAAGCATCGTCAACGCCCTGCGCAAGGCCTACCCGAACCACTCCATCCAGGGCGAGGAAACCGGCCTGCACGCGGGTAGCGGCGAAGAAGGCAAGGATTACCTGTGGATCATCGATCCGCTGGACGGCACCACCAACTTCCTGCGCGGCATCCCGCACTTCGCCGTCAGCATCGCCTGCAAATACCGCGGCCGCCTTGAGCACGCCGTGATCGTGGATCCGGTTCGCCAGGAAGAATTCACTGCCAGCCGCGGCCGTGGCGCCCAACTCAATGGCCGCCGCCTGCGCGTCAGCTCGCGCACAAGCCTGGAAGGCGCCCTGCTGGGCACCGGCTTCCCGTTCCGTGATGGTCAGATGGCGGACATGGACAACTACCTGGGTATGTTCCGCGCCTTGACCGGCCAGACCGCCGGCATCCGCCGCGCCGGCTCCGCCAGCCTGGACCTGGCCTATGTGGCTGCTGGCCGCTTCGACGCCTTCTGGGAGTCAGGCCTGTCCGAATGGGACATGGCAGCTGGCGTGCTGCTGATCCAGGAAGCCGGCGGCTTGGTAAGCGACTTCAACGGCGGCCACGACTTCCTCGACAAAGGCCACATCGTTGCAGGCAACATCAAGTGCTTCAAGGCGGTACTGACTGCCATCCAGCCGCACCTGCCAGAAAGCATGAAGCGCTAAGCGCAGATTGCCGGCAAACAAAAAGCACCTCTCGAGGTGCTTTTTTTGTGCCTGGTGGTTTGCGTGGCCTGTACCGGCCTCTTCGCGGGTAAACCCGCCCCTACATGGATCGCATTGCCCCTGTAAGAACGGGTTTACCCGCGAAGAGGCCGGTACAGGCAACGCAAATTACTGACCCGCTTCGCTCAGGATCAACTTGCCATTCTTGTCCAGCGGAATGGTCGATCCCGGCTCGCGATCCATCTTCACCTTGCCTACCTGGTCACCGATGGAATAGGTCACGTTATAGCCCACCACCTTCTCGCTGATGTCGTTGACCGTGTTGCAGCGTGTTTGCGTGGTCGTGTAGGTATCACGCTCCTGCATGCCTTCCTGCACCTTGTTACCCGCATAACCACCACCGACCGCACCAGCCACCGTAGCAATCTTCTTGCCGGTACCACCACCAATCTGATTACCGAGCAGACCACCCGCCAGCGCACCGACCACGGTACCGGCTATCTGGTGTTGATCCTTGACGGGCGCCTGGCGCGTCACTGTCACGTCCTTGCATACTTCACGCGGGGTTTTCACCTGCTGCTTGATCGGCTGCACGTCAGTCACCTGGGCGACTTCGGGGCCTTTGTTCACCAAGCTGTAGGTCGCCACAGCACCTCCGGCGGTTACACCGACAGCACCCAGCACCGCACCCACCAGCATTGATTTATTCACGTGAACCTCCTGATCGTACCAGCGGGCATGAACCCGCGCTTCTCCCAGCCTTGGAGCAAAAAAAAAGGCGCGAGTTCAACACTCGCGCCTTTTCACCGCCAGGCGGCGCAGGGAAGAACTTACGGACGGTCGTCCACACCCTCGGCCTTGACCGGCGGAATGAGATCTTCGCTGTTCAGATTCAGCCAGATCAGTACCACGTTGGCGATATAGATCGACGAGTAAGTACCAGCCATGACACCAATGAACAGGGCCAGCGAGAAACCGAACAGGTTGTCACCCCCAAAGAACAGCAGCGCGGCAATGGCCAGCAAGGTCGAAACCGAAGTGGCGACGGTACGCAGCAGCGTCTGGGTGGTGGAAATGTTGATGTTCTCGATCAGTGAGGCCTTGCGCATCACGCGGAAGTTCTCGCGCACCCGGTCGAACACGACAATGGTGTCGTTCAGCGAGTAACCGATGATCGCCAGTACCGCCGCCAGCACCGTCAGGTCGAAGGTGATCTGGAAGAACGACAGGATACCCAGCGTTACGACCACGTCGTGGATCAGCGAAACGATCGCCCCCACGGCGAACTTCCACTGGAAGCGGAACGCCAGGTAAATGAGGATGCCACCCAGAGCCAGGAGCATGCCCAAGCCGCCCTGGTCACGCAGCTCTTCACCCACCTGCGGGCCAACGAACTCGACGCGTTTGACCTTGGCCGGGTTGTCGCCGCCAACCTTCTGCAGGGCTTCGGCCACTTTGTTACCCAGCATCGGGTCGTCGCCAGGCATGCGCACCAGCAGGTCGGTGGTAGCACCGAAGCTCTGAACCACAGCTTCGTGGAAGCCGGAGTTGACCAGCTCGGCACGCACAGCCTTGACGTCAGCCGGGCGTTCGTAGGTCAACTCGATCAGCGTGCCCCCGGTGAAGTCCAGCCCGAAGTTCAGGCCCTTTTGCCACCAACTGAACAGCGCCAGCACGGTGAGGAGCACGGTGACGGCGAACGCGACTTTGCGCACGCCCATGAAATTGATGGTTTTCATCGCAGCTCCCTCAAACCCACAACTTCTTGATGTCACGCCCGCCACAGGTCAGGTTGACCAATGCACGGGTCACCATGATGGCAGTGAACATCGAGGTGAAAATCCCGAGGGACATGGTGACCGCAAAGCCTTTGACCGGGCCGGTACCCATGGCAAACAGGATGCCGCCGACCAACAGAGTGGTCAGGTTGGCGTCGACGATTGCCGAGTAGGCGCGATTGAAGCCTTCGTGGATGGCGCGCTGCACCGACATGCCAGCAGCGATCTCTTCGCGAATACGCGAGAAGATCAGCACGTTGGCGTCCACTGCCATACCCATGGTCAACACGATGCCGGCGATCCCCGGCAGGGTCAGCGTGGCCCCCAGCAGCGACATCAACGCCAGCAGCAGCACCATGTTGCCCGCCAGGGCGATGGTGGCCAGCACACCGAAGGCGCGATAGATGGCAATGATGAACAGAGAGACAAACAACATGCCCCACAGCGACGCATCGATACCCTTGGTGATGTTGTCGGCACCCAGGCTCGGGCCAATGGTACGTTCTTCAGCGAAGTACATCGGGGCGGCCAGACCACCCGCACGCAGCAGCAGTGCCAGCTCCGACGATTCGCCCTGGCCGTTCAGGCCGGTGATGCGGAACTGGCTGCCCAGTGGCGACTGAATGGTCGCCAGGCTGATGATTTTCTTCTCTTCCACGAAGCTTTGTACGGCAACGTCCTTCTCGACGCCACCGACAGTCTGCTTGACGTAGCGGGTGACTGGCTTCTGCTCGATAAAGATCACCGCCATGCTACGGCCGACGTTGCTACGGGTAGCACGGCTCATCAGCTCGCCACCGTGACCATCCAGGCGGATGTTCACCTGCGGGCGACCATGCTCGTCAAAGCTGGCCTGGGCGTCGGTAACCTGGTCACCGGTGATGATCAGTCCACGCTCGACGGCAGCGGAGCGGCCGCCTTCACGGAACTCGAACACCTCGGTGGTGGCCTTGGACGCGCCCGGTTCGGCACCGAAGCGGAACTCCAGGTTGGCCGTTTTACCGAGGATACGCTTGGCTTCGGCAGTGTCCTGCACGCCTGGCAGCTCGACCACGATACGGTTGGCGCCCTGGCGCTGTACCAGCGGCTCGGCCACACCCAACTCGTTCACGCGGTTGCGCACGGTGGTGAGGTTCTGCTTGATCGAGTATTCGCGGATCTCGGCGACTTTCGCCTGGGTCAGCGCCAGACGCAGCACCGCAAGCTCGTTGCGCTCGGTGGTGGTCAGGTCGAAATCATTGAAATTCTTGCGGATCAGGGCACGTGCCTGTTCGCGGGCAGCATCGTCAGCGAAGCCCAGCATGATGCCGCCATCCTGCTGAGGTAGGCTGCGGTAGCGGATGCGCTCTTTGCGCAGCAAGGTCTTGACCTCGCCTTCGTAGACTTTCATGCGGGCAGTCATGGCCTTGTCCATGTCCACTTCCAGCAGGAAGTGCACACCACCGGACAGGTCCAGGCCCAGCTTCATCGGGCTTGCGCCCAAGTTGCGCAGCCATTGCGGGGTAGTCTGGGCCAGGTTCAGGGCCACGACGTAATCATCGCCCAGTGCCTTGCGCACTACATCCTTGGCTGGCAACTGGTCTTCCTGATTGGTCAGACGGATAAGCCCGCTGCCCTTTTCACCCAGGCTTACACCCTTGACCGCGATCTTGGCATCGACCAGCGCCTTGCTGACGCGATCGAGGTCGGCCTGATTCACCTGCAGCGCCGAGCTGGCACCGCTGATCTGTACCGCTGGGTCATCCGGGTAGAGGTTGGGAGCGGAATAAATGAAACCGACCACCAGTACCAGCACGATCAGTGCATATTTCCACAGAGGATATTTGTTCAGCATCACGCCGCCCGTTCAAGACGCGGGGCGCGTTGCGCGCCCCGACTGGAAAAAAAACCGGTAACTCAGATAGCCTTGAGCGTACCTTTTGGCAGGGTCGCAGCAATGGCACCCTTCTGGAACTTCAGCTCGACAGTGTCGGACACTTCCAGCACCACGAAGTCATCGGAAACCTTGACGATCTTGCCAGCGATGCCGCCGTTGGTGACAACTTCGTCACCTTTCTGCAAGTTGCTCAGCAGGTTCTTCTGCTCTTTCGCGCGTTTGGCCTGCGGGCGCCAGATCATCAGATAGAAGATGACCAGGAAACCGACCAGGAAAATCCACTCGAAGCCGGTACCGGCTGGGCCAGCGGCAGGTGCTGCAGCGTCCGCGTATGCGGCGGGGATGAAGAAGCTCATTGGGCACTCCTAATGTAATTTTCTAATAATGGATGCGGACAGTCAGTCCAAGGGCGGTACAGGAAGCCCGCGCTTGGCGTAGAAGGCGTCGACAAAGGCGGCCAATTTACCCTGTTGAATAGCCTCGCGTAAACCGGCCATCAAGCGCTGATAATGGCGCAAGTTGTGGATGGTATTCAGCATGCTGCTCAGCATTTCGCCGCATTTGTCCAGATGATGGAGATAGGCGCGCGAGAAGTTGGTGCAGGTGTAGCAGTCACAGGTCGGATCCAGCGGCGATTCATCATGACGATGGAACGCGTTGCGGATCTTGATCACCCCTGTATCAACGAACAGATGACCGTTGCGCGCGTTACGCGTCGGCATCACGCAGTCGAACATGTCGACGCCGCGGCGCACACCCTCAACGAGATCTTCCGGTTTGCCTACCCCCATAAGGTAACGAGGTTTGTCAGCAGGCATCTGGCCCGGCAGGTAATCCAGCACCTTGATCATTTCGTGCTTGGGCTCGCCCACCGACAGGCCGCCAATGGCCAGGCCGTCGAAACCGATGTTCTCCAGGCCTTCCAGCGAGCGCATGCGCAGGTCCTGGTACATGCCGCCCTGGACAATGCCGAACAGCGCTGCAGTGTTGTCGGCGTGGGCGTTTTTCGAGCGCTGGGCCCAACGCAGCGACAGCTCCATGGAAGTACGTGCCACATCGTGCTCGGCCGGGTACGGGGTGCACTCGTCGAAGATCATTACCACGTCCGAGCCCAGGTCACGCTGCACCTGCATCGACTCTTCCGGGCCCATGAACACCTTCGAGCCATCGACTGGCGAGGCGAAAGTCACGCCCTCTTCCTTGATCTTGCGCATGGCACCCAGGCTGAACACCTGGAAACCACCGGAGTCGGTGAGGATCGGGCCTTTCCACTGCATGAAATCGTGCAGGCCGTTGTGCTTCTTGATCACCTCGGTGCCAGGACGCAGCCACAAGTGGAAGGTGTTGCCAAGGATCATCTCGGCGCCGATGGCCTCGATATCGCGTGGCAGCATGCCCTTGACCGTGCCATAGGTACCCACCGGCATGAATGCCGGGGTTTCCACGGTGCCACGTGGGAAGGTGATGCGACCACGACGGGCCTTGCCGTCGGTGGCCAGCAGTTCGAAGGACATTCGACAGGTGCGACTCATGCTTGATCCTCGGGCCCGCGTGGCGCCGGATTGCGGGTGATGAACATGGCATCACCGTAACTGAAGAAGCGGTACCCGTGCTCGACCGCCGCTGCGTAGGCAGCCATGGTCTCGGGGTAGCCGGCGAAAGCCGAGACCAGCATCAGCAGCGTGGACTCCGGCAGATGGAAGTTGGTGACCAGGGCATCGACCACATGGAACGGGCGGCCCGGGTAGATGAAGATGTCGGTGTCGCCACTGAAGGCCTTGAGCACGCCATCACGCGCGGCGCTCTCCAGCGAACGCACACTGGTGGTGCCAACCGCGATCACCCGACCACCACGGGCACGGCAGGCCTCAATGGCATCGACCACATCCTGGCCCACTTCGAGCCACTCTTTATGCATGTGGTGGTCTTCGATCTTGTCGACCCGCACCGGCTGGAAGGTGCCAGCGCCCACATGCAGGGTGACGAAGGCGCGTTCGACACCCTTGGCTGCGATCTTTTCCAGCAGCGCCTCGTCAAAGTGCAGGCCTGCAGTAGGCGCGGCGACCGCACCGGCGCGCTGGGCGTACACGGTCTGGTAGCGCTCACGGTCAGCGCCCTCGTCCGGGCGGTCGATATAGGGCGGCAGCGGCATATGGCCGACACGGTCGAGCAACGGCAGCACCTCTTCGGTGAAGCGAAGCTCGAACAGCGTGTCATGACGCGCGACCATTTCGGCCTCGCCACCGCCATCGATGAGGATGACCGCGCCTACCTTGGGCGCCTTGCTGGCACGCACATGGGCCAGCACCCGGTGGCTGTCGAGCACACGCTCGACCAGTACCTCCAGCTTGCCGCCGGAGGCTTTCTGGCCGAACAACCGCGCCGGAATCACCCGGGTGTTGTTGAACACCATCAGGTCGCCGGGGCGCAGATAGTCGAGCAAGTCGGGGAATTGCCGGTGCGCCAGCGCGCCGGTAGGCCCATCGAGCACCAGCAGACGGCTGCCATGGCGCTCTGCCAACGGGTGGCGGGCGATCAGGGAATCAGGGAGTTCGAAGGAGAAATCGGCGACGCGCATGATGATGTTCGGTTCGGCAGGGCCGGGAAGTTTAGCCCAATGTGTGAAAATTGACCATGAAAGCCGATTGACCGACCAGCGGCACCTCTTTATACTGCGCGCCACGCCCTGATGGCGGAATTGGTAGACGCGGCGGATTCAAAATCCGTTTTCGAAAGGAGTGGGAGTTCGAGTCTCCCTCGGGGCACCAAATCCGGAAAAAACCGACCTTATGGTCGGTTTTTTTGTGCTTGCGATTCACGCCCTACATTGGCGCCGCCCTCCTGACTCCCGCGCCTCCCCACATGCCTGCATTCTATTGGCCGCGCTTGGCACTGGCGCTTAAGCTGTCATTCGTCAGATATATTCCGAAAGTATTGTTAGAGTAATAGCACTTAGCCATAGTAGCGCTCCCTTTTCTCCACGCAATGTGTGTCCCATGAAAACAATCGCGCCCTGCATGGCGGCAATGATGCTGCTCAGTGGGTGCAATGGAGTGCCAACGTCTTACGTTTCAGATCCCGTCTACAACCAGGCGTTCGTGGTCACATCAGGTGCCCCGCTCCCCATGTTGCTGATGGCAAGCGCCATCCAGTGGAACGAGGATTATGCAGTCACCGCCAAACACACCCCCTTCCTGCGCAACGTGGTCCACGAGGGCCTGGGTGACGTGGTGTTCTTCAAGCACAAGGCCAGCAACGTGCCGCACTGGCGCCAGTACGTGCCAGGGGAAGCCGTGACGGCGGTGGGCTTCAACAGTTTCATGATGCCGATGCAGGGCAAGGGCCATGCCCTGTCGTCGCTGGTACGGCTTGAAGGTACGCCGGGCAGCGTCTTCTACTCGGTGCACGACGGCCCGATTACCAAGGGTATGTCGGGCGGGCCTGTGTTTGCCGATGACGGCAAGGTCGTAGGTATCAACGTCGCGATCATTCCCACCCGCGAGATCGACGCTGGCAAGCGCCCTGACCTGGCGGGCAAGGATCGCATCAGCGTGTTCATGTCATTCAACGAGATCGACAAGGAATGGCGGCGCTATCAGTACTTGTTGGCGCACAAGGCCAAGCCGAGGGCGCCGGCTGCGGTCAAAGGCTACGTGGCGGTGGCCGCCAAGCCGTGAATCGGGGCGCGGTGTTGGATGGAAAGCGGCCTATGATGTGAGGCTGATGGCCTCTTCGCGGGTAAACCCGCTCCTACAGGGCCTGCACAGGATTTGAGCCTTGTGCAGTACCTGGGAGCGGGTTTACCCGCGAAGAGGCCCTGCCAGCCAACGCGAGAAGGACCTGCCATGCACCTGACCCACCGCCCCATCCGGCCAGAAGACATCCCCGTTATCTGCAGCTTCCCGCAGAGCCCGGACGAACTGTTCTACATGTTCCCCAAAGCCACCGCCCCCCTCACCCCCAACCAGCTGAGCGACGCCATAGCCCAACGCAGCGGCTCCACGGTAGTGGAAGGTAACGGCGCTGTCCTGGCCTTCGCCAATTTCTACAAAGCCGAAAATGGCGGCCTATGTGCCCTGGGCAACGTAGTGGTGGCCCCCAGCGCCCGCGGCCTTGGTGTAGCGCGTTATCTGGTAACGGCAATGATCGACCTCGCCCGCCAGCAGTACTGCGCCCGGGAGGTCTGGGTGTCATGCTTCAATCACAACACCGCCGGCCTGCTGCTTTATCCACAGCTGGGCTTCACACCGTTCGGCATCGAGGAGCGGCAGGCGTGGGACGGCACGCGGGTAGCGTTGGTGCAGATGAAGCAAATACTGACTTAACCGAACTGGATCAGCGGGTCATTGCATGTGGCTGAACGAGAAGGTCCACCCCCAGAGCACGAATGACCCTCAATACAGTGTCAAAACGAGGCTTCGCGCCAGGGCTCAGCGCCTTGTACAGGCTTTCTCTACCCAGCCCACTCTCCGTAGCAATATGTGTCATGCCCCGTGCACGAGCGATATGGCCAAGTGCTCGAATGATTTCCTCGGTATCGCCATCTGATAGCACCTGGCTAAGGTATTCACTGATTGCCTCATCGCTGCTCAACAAGGCTGCCATATCAAACGGGATCAATTTTTCGCTCATTTCATCTCCTTCAGCAGCTTTCTGGCTTTGAGGATGTCGGCGGCCTGGGTGGCAGTAGCCAAGCGGCAAAGCTTTCCTCTGTTCAACGAGAAACATCAAGTGGTCACCCAGTCGTATCCTTATGGATACACCCATTCAAGGATTGAAGCGACCCACTCTGTCGCTTTTTGAGCTGAATCAGGAATTCAGGCACATCTGCTATGTCTGGCCGGATTTTTCCCTTCGTTTCAGCTACAAAATCCCTTGCAACATTCAACCCTCGAACCTTCGACGAGCCTCGGCGTCCCATCCTGCATCCCCCGCGTTTCGAGGTGCCCCCGCGTGAAAGACGTCATCGCCCGCAAGTACCGCCTGGTGGTGAAGACCATCGGCTATATCGGCTGGTCGCTGTTCTGGCTGCTGATCTGGGATGTGCTGGTCACCCTCGATTTCATGCTGTTCTTGAACAGCAAGTTCACCCTGCCACTGATCCCGTTGACCTTGCTGGGCTCAGCGCTGGTGGTACTGGTGAGCTTTCGCAACAGCAGCGCCTACAACCGCTGGTGGGAAGCTCGCACCTTGTGGGGGGCGCTGGTGAACAGTTCGCGCAGCTTCGCCCGGCAGACGCTGACGCTGATCGATGACCCGGATGACGGCCTGAACCCGGTCAAGGCCACCCTGCTGCGCCGGCATATCGCCTATGTGAACTGTCTGGCGGCGCACTTGAAAGGCGAAAGCTGCCCAGAGGAACTGATGGCCTTCATTCCCCCGGCGGAGTTCGAACGGCGCAACCGTTCGAACAATTTTGCCAATGACATCCTCAGTGGCTCTGCGGCCTTGCTCGCGCGGGAGTACCAGGCCGGGCGGCTGGACAGCATTCGCCTGGCGCGGCTGGAGTCGACGCTGGTAGACCTGTCTAACGCCCAGGGCGGCATGGAGCGGATTGCCAATACACCATTGCCCTACCCCTATGTCTATTTCCCACGGCTGTTCATCACGCTGTTCTGCCTGATCGTGCCGGTGGGGCTGGTGGAGTCGCTGGGCTGGTTCACGCCGCTGGCGTCGACGGTGGTAGGGTTCATGTTGCTGGCTATCGAGCGCATCGGCACGGATTTGCAGAGCCCGTTCAGGTTCAGCGAGCATCAGATCCAGATGGATACCATCTGCGAGACGATCGAGCGTAACCTGGAGTCGATGCAGCGGGAGGCGCAGTGTGCCGAGGCTGTCGGCACCTGACAGACCTTGGGGTTGCTTTGAAACATCGCCTATCCATCAGGCCCGTACATAACGCTGGCGCAATACATC
Organism: Pseudomonas sp. YQ_5; assembly: GCF_043103305.1. NCBI lineage: Bacteria > Pseudomonadati > Pseudomonadota > Gammaproteobacteria > Pseudomonadales > Pseudomonadaceae > Pseudomonas > Pseudomonas sp. YQ_5. The sequence goes on from NZ_JBICJS010000095.1 coordinate 68,570, forward strand.
ACTCAACAGATCCACGAACAACACCAGCAACAGCATGCCCATGATCACCGTGCTGGCCTGGGCCTCCTGGAACAGGCTCAAGGTGGTGTACAGCATCTGCCCCAACCCACCCGCCCCGACGAACCCGAGCACGCTGGCCATGCGGATGTTGTTCTCCCAGCGGTACAAGCTGTAGGCCAGTAACTGCGGCCACAGGTTGGGCAGGGTGCCAAAGCAGAACGCGGCCACCTGGCTGCCACCCTGCAAACGGATCGCCGCCGCCGGCTCGGGCGGGGCGTTCTCAAGCGCCTCGGCAAACAGCCGCCCCAGCACGCCAGCGGTGTGCAACGCCAAAGCCAGGGTACCGGCATTCGGCCCCAGCCCGGCCGCCAGCACAGTCAGCGCTGCCCACACCAGCTCAGGAATGGCACGCAAGGCATTGAGCAGCAAACGCGCCGCCCCTTGCAACGGCCAACCGAAGCGGCCCGCCGCCGGCAGTGCCAGCAACATCCCCAATACCATTGCCAACAAGGTACCCATGCCAGACATGGCCAGGGTTTCCAGCGCCCCGCGCCACACTGCCTTGAGGTGGCCGGTCGACAGATCCGGCTGCAGGAAGCGCCCGGCGTACTCACCCATCTGCCCCAGCCCGCCATTGCCGACCAGTGCGTGCAGGTCCAGCTCCAGGTATGCGAACGAGGCCACCACCGCTACCGCGATGGTGCCCAGCAGCAGCAGGTTGATCACCCGGTTCATGCCAACCTCCAACGCAGCAGGCGGCTGAGCAGGTCGGCCAGGATCACCAGCAGCAGGAACGTCAACAGCATGCTTGCCACTTGCGCACCCGCAAACATGCGCATCGACAGGTCGATCTGTTGGCCAAGCCCGCCAGCACCGACAAAGCCCATCACCACCGAAGCCCGCACCGCGCACTCCCAGCGGTACACGGTGTACGACACCACTTCGCTGGCGGCATTGGGCAGGATGCCGTAGAAAAACGCCGCCAGCCGGCCACTGCCCGCCTGCAACAAGGCATGCGCCGGGCGCTGGTCGACTGACTCGAAGATTTCGGCGTAAACCTTGCCGAGCATGCCACTGTAGGTGATGGCGATAGCCAGTACGCCCGCCGTCGGCCCCAACCCCACAGCGCGCACGAACAGCAACGCCCAGACGATCTCCGGCACGCTACGCAGGAAAATCAGCAGCCCGCGCACCGGCAGGCGCAACATTCGCGACCAGAACCCGGCCCGCCCGCCGCGTGAAGCGGCGCGCAAGGACAAGGCACGGCTGGCCAGCAAGCCAGCCGGGATCGCCAACAACAACGCCAGCGCCATGCCGGCAGTCGCCACGGCCAGGGTCTGCAAGGTGGCCTCATACAGTAGCGCAAGAAAATCGGCATCGTGTGCCGGCGGCCAGAAGGCGCTGGTGAAGCTGGCAATCTGCTGACGGTTGTCCGCCTGCAGCAGCACCCAAGGGTTCAGTTCGCTTGACTGGATAGCCGGCCAGAGTACTGCCACCGCCAACAGGGCCAGCAACAACCGCGGCAGCAGCGCCGGGTCGCGGACGTCAGCCTTCAGCATCGCGGAATCTGCACGGTCAGGGTCGGCTCCTGGGTTGGCGGCGGAGCCAGTTGCTCGTTGGCGTATAGCGCTTCCAGCAGCTGTTCGGTGACGGCTTCCGCCGGGCAGTCGAACACAACCTGCCCTTCACGAATGCCAATAATCCTCGGAAAATGCGCCAGCGCCAGCTCTACGGCGTGCAGGCTCGCCACCAACGTCACGCCTGTGGCTTGGGCATGGCGATTGAGCAAGGCCAGGCTGTGGTCGGCCAACACCGGGTCCATGGCAGACACCGGTTCGTCGGTCAGCAGCACCTGCGGCCGCTGGTACAACGCCCGAGCAATGCCCACCCGCTGCAACTGGCCACCGGACAACTGCCCACACTGCACGAACAGCTTGTCGGCCAGGCCCAGTTCCGCCAACGCCTGGCGCGCCCCCGGCACATCGCTGGGACACAGCAGGTTGAGCAAACCGCGCAGCGTACCCCACTGCCCCAGCCGCCCCGCCAGCACCGCGGTCACCACTCGCTGACGCGGTGGCAAAGGCGGCGATTGATGTACCAGGCCAACCCTCGCGCGCAGGCGCTGGCGTGCCCTTGCCGACAACGCCCAAGGCTGCTCGCCAAGCAACTCCAGGCGCCCACTGCTGGGCTGGACGGCCGTGGCCATCAGGTGCAGCAAGCTGGACTTGCCCGCTCCCGACGGCCCGATGATGGCCACACGCTCGCCCTGCGCGATACGCAGGCTCACCGCATCAAGCGCGCGTACCTGGCCATGGCGCAGGCTGGCACCGTGCAGATGGATTGCCACATTCGAAGCTGTCACTTGAGCAGGCCGGCCTCGCGTGCAGCTTGTTCGGTGCCCTTGTAGTTCTCAGGCTTGGTCTCGATGAAACGGCTGGCGGCCTGCAGGTCAAGGATGGCCTTGTGCTCCGGGTTGCTCGGGTCGAGGTCCAGGAAGGCTTTCTTGATTTTCTGTTTCAACGCCGGGTCCATGTTGCCGCGCACGGTCCAGTTGTAGTCGAAGTAGGTCGGGGTGGTGGCGAACACCTTCACCTTGGTGGTATCGACCTTGCCGGCATCCACCAGCTTCTGCCACACGCTGGCGTTCAGCACGCCACCATCGACCTTGCCAGCCTGCACCCAGGCCACGGTGGCATCGTGGGCGCCGGAATAGGCCACGCGGCCGAAGTACTCCTCAGGCTTGATATTGTCCTGCTTGAGCATGAAGTAACGCGGCATCAGGCTGCCCGAGGTGGACGAAATGGAACCGAAGGCAAACGACTTGCCCTTCAGGTCGGTCAGGCTCTTCACGTCGGGGTTGGCGGTGATGAATTTGGAGGTGAACTGTGCGTCCTGCTCACGCTGTACCAGTGGCGTGGCGGTCGGGTCCTTCAGGTGCACCTGAACGAACGTGAAGCCCCCCAGCCAGGCCAGGTCTAGGCGGTCTGCGGCCAGCGACTCGACCACCGCCGGGTAGTCGGCCACGGGTACGAACTTCACGTCCATGCCCAATTGCTTGGCCAGGTACTCACCCAAAGGCTTGAACTTGCGCTGCAGTTCGGTCGGCGCTTCGTCGGGGATGGCGCTGACCCGCAGGGTTTCGGCGGCCTGAACGACAACGGCACAGCAAGACAGCACGAGGCCGGCGGCGAGCGCCAGGGGGCGTTTGAGCATGGGTGTTCTCCGGTTCAATAGCGGGGAAGTGCCGACACATTTGCCGGCACCGGGAATTATAAGAGGCAAGGGCCCAAAGGCCAGCTTTGCTACAATCGCGCAACAATTTGACCTGCAGAGGTGCGTATGAGCGAGCCGATTCGCCTGACCCAATACAGCCATGGCGCCGGCTGTGGATGCAAGATCTCCCCCAAGGTGCTGGACGTGATCCTCGCCGAAAGCGGCACCCAGGCCCTGAACCCAAAACTGTGGGTCGGCAACGCGTCACGCGACGATGCAGCAGTGTACGCGCTGGATGACGAACGCGGCGTGGTTTCAACCACCGACTTTTTCATGCCGATCGTCGACGACCCCTATGACTTCGGCCGCATTGCCGCCACCAACGCCATCAGCGACATCTATGCCATGGGCGGCGACCCGCTGATGGCCATTGCCATCCTCGGCTGGCCGGTCAACGTGCTGCCGCCGGAAGTCGCCCGCGAAGTCATCCGCGGCGGCCGTGCGGTGTGCGCCGAAGCGGGTATCCCGCTGGCCGGCGGCCACTCGATCGACGCGCCCGAGCCGATCTTTGGCCTGGCCGTCACAGGCGTGGTCAATAAACGCCACCTCAAGCGCAACGACACCGCCAGCGTAGGCTGCCAGTTGTATCTGACCAAGCCCCTGGGCATCGGCATCCTCACCACTGCCGAGAAAAAGGCCAAGCTGCGCGCGCAGGACCAGGGCCTGGCCCGCGACTGGATGTGCACCCTCAACACGCCCGGCAGCCGCTTCGGCAAGCTGGACGGGGTCAAGGCCATGACCGACGTCACCGGCTTCGGCCTGCTCGGCCACCTGGTCGAGCTGGCCGAAGGCAGCGGCCTCACCGCGCACCTGGACTATGCTGCCGTGCCACGCCTGCCTAGCGTCGACCACTACCTGGCCGAGGGCTGCATCCCCGGTGGAACCCTGCGCAACTACGACAGCTACGGGCACAAGATCGGCGCCCTCAGCGACGACCAGAAGCACCTGCTGTGCGACCCGCAAACCAGCGGTGGCTTGCTGGTTGCTGTTGCCCCGGAGGGTGAAGCCGAGTTCCTCGCCGAGGCTGCGGAACTAGGTCTGAAACTGTCTCCGATCGGCAAGCTGGTCGAGCGACAGAGCCATGCGGTCGAGGTGATCTGATGCGCCCCGACTGCACCGACTTCCGTCAGCTGTTCCTCGACGACGTGCCGATGATGGACATGCGCGCCCCCGTCGAATTCGCCAAAGGCGCCTTCCCTGGCGTGGTAAACCTGCCGCTGATGAACGACCAGGAGCGGCAGAAGGTCGGCACCTGCTACAAGCAGCAGGGCCAGACCGCCGCCATCGCCCTGGGCCACCAGCTGGTCAGTGGCGCCACCAAGCAGGCCCGTCTGGAGGCCTGGGCAGCGTTTGCCAAGGCACACCCTGACGGTTACCTGTACTGCTTCCGTGGCGGCCTGCGTTCGCAGATCGTGCAGGGCTGGCTGCGCGATGAGGCGGGCATTCAGTACCCGCGTGTCAAAGGCGGCTACAAGGCCATGCGTACCTTCCTGCTGGAGACTACCCAGCAAGCGGTAGAGCAATGTGATTTCGTGCTGGTCGGTGGACTGACCGGTACCGGCAAGACCGATGTGCTGCACCAGTTGGACAACGTGCTCGACCTTGAAGGCCACGCCAATCATCGCGGCTCCAGTTTCGGCAAGCGCGCCACGGCGCAACCGGCGCAGATCGACTTTGAAAACCAGCTGGCAATCGACGTGCTGAAAAAGCGCGACCGCGGTATCGGGCAGTTCGTGCTGGAAGATGAAGGCCGCATTGTTGGCAGCTGCACGGTGCCGCTGGAGTTGTACCAAGGCATGCAGCATTACCCGCTGGTGTGGCTTGAAGACAGCTTCACCAACCGCGTGGAGCGCATCCTGCGCGACTACGTGGTCAACCTGAGTGCCGAGTTCATAGCCGTGCATGGCGAGGAAGACGGTCCCCGGTTGTTTGCCGAGCGCATGCTGCAGAGCATGGCCAATATCTACAAGCGTTTGGGTGGAGAGCGCCATCAGCGCTTGTCCGAGATGCTGCGCGAAGCCTTGGAAGAGCAGCAGCGCAGCGGCGCAGTAGACCTGCACCGGGGCTGGATCGAAGGCTTGCTGAACGAATACTACGACCCGATGTATGCCTACCAGCGCGAAGCCAAGGCCGAGCGCATCGAGTTTGCCGGGGATGCCGTGGAAGTGCGCGAGTACCTCAAGGCCCGGGCGCTGCGCCAACCGCGCAAATAGAACCAGCACCTTGCAGTCTCTGTAGGAGCGGGTTTACCCGCGAAGAGGACAACGCGGTGCATGACACCGGCAAAGCCGGTGTTCGCGGCTAAACCCGCGCCTGCAAAAGTGGGCCAATCATGCCTGAACAGGCGCTACTGCCCAGGGCTAAGCACCCGCTCCAGCTCCGCCGCGCGGGCGCGGGTCATGTCCATCATGCAGGTGCCACCTTCCAACTGCGCCATGGTCCCGCCACTGGCCTGTACATGGAACTGGCAATTGCCATCACGGTAGGCCAACCACTTGCGCTGTACATCCCGCAGGCTCTTCTGCCGCCCTGCATCCAGCTTGCCCATCAACTGCTTGTACACCCGGTTCAACCGCTGGTCCTGCACTTGCGTTTCGGCCCCGATGCACGCATTCATGGCCACGGTGCTGGAGGCCTTGTCCATGCACTGCCCATAGGCCGCCGTGTAATCGTCCGCCATCGCTACCGGTAGCACGCAGGCCAGTGCCAGGCCTGTCAGGTAATGCTTGATCATGCTAACCCTCCTTGTGGGTATCAAAGCGTCTGCGGCTGCTCCGGAGGCATCAGCACCTTGCCTGGCTCGAAGCGCAGCGAGGGCATTTGCGTAGCTGCATACAAAGTTACCCCCAGAGCGGCAATCAAGGCGACATCAAGCCAGTTCCAGCCTGGCACGTCGTCAGCTCTTCGCGCCTTCCAGCAAAACCAGGCTTGCCCAAGGCAAAACACCACCATCGCTGTCAGCCACAGGTAGAAGCCTGCACCAAAGCCGGTAAGGTCATGAAACTCATAGCTGCGGTTATCCGGCAAGCGGTCGATGCCAAAACTGCTGGCAGCCAGATACGCCGCGCCAAGCCCGGCCAGCAAGGCCAGCCGGCGAAACCGCCGATGGGCAAGGATGGCCAGGGCCAGCAGTGGGTTGGCGAACCATTGGTACAAGCCGAACGGCATGCCCCATGGCCCGTACAGCAGCATCTGCAGGGCCGGCATGTGACGCTCGCCGCCCATCAGTGCGCCATCAAAGAACAGGGCGAGCAAATACAGCAGCAGGCTGATACTCAGGTAGAAAACGGGCAAAGGGGATTCCTGAGAGAAACGGGACAGCCTACGACCTTAACCCAGGCCCTGCCCCGCTTCCAAATTCACGCTCGGGTGTTACGAGATCAGACTACTGGCGGCTCCAGCAGCAAGCCGTAAATACCCGAGTCGGACAGCTCGCCAGCCACGCACCAGCGCGCGCGCAAGGTGCCTTCCAGCACAAAACCTTGGCGCTCCAGGGTGCGTGCCGAGCCCTGGTTGCGCGGGTCGATCTCGCCTTCGAGACGACGCATATGCAGCGTATTGGCGATGTAGTCGATGAAGCAGGTCAAGGCTTCATCCATATATCCCCTGCCCTGCACCGAGCTGGCCAGGCAGTAGCCGATCTCGCCGCGACGGGAAACGTCATCGATATTGAACAGCTGGACCATACCGATCAGTTCGCCGTTGTCGCGGCGGTACATACCGAGCTTGAGTTGGTCGCCATTGGCATAGGCTTCGCGGTCGGCGGCCAGGGCGCTTTCGGCCTCGGCCAGGTCTTGCCAGGGTGCATGGTGCCAGTAGCGCATGACCTCGGGGTCGGCCATGATCGCCAGCCACTGCGCAGCATCAGCATGGCGCATGGGGCGCAATTGCAGGCGCGGGCTGTCGAGGCAGAGGTCGCTGGGGAAACTGCGGGGTGAGGTCACGCCGGATCTCCTGTCCATTGCTGGGGAGATGACAGTTTAACGTCAAGTGGGTGGGGTGGGGCAGGTCTTGGGTTATGGAGTGTGTTTGAGGAGACTTGCCTTGGGATCTTCAGGGGCGCGTAGATCGAGCGCCGCCCACGCGGCGCATCGCGAGCGAAGCTCGCTCCTACATTTGTTTCGGGCCAGTAATTCCTGTCCCTTAAGGCATGCCCTCAGAGCCAGACCGCATCCCAGTGTGGATAATCCCCAATCCTGGAGACCAATCCTGCCCTTAGCGGATTGGCGATGATGTATCTGGCGACCTTCACCACATCATCATCATGACGCAAAGCCCGGTCGTGATAACCCGCCTGCCAGACCGGCACCACCCTTGCTCCAGCTTTGCGCAAAGCATGGCTGGTTCGGGATTTGAAACGCTGCATCAATGTCCCGAGTGTCACGTCTTTCAACTCAAGCAGCCAATGCACATGGTCGGGCATCACGACCCAGGCCAATGACCGGCAATGGTGCTCCTGATCTGCTCTGCGAAGAATTTGAATTACCAAGCGCGCAAATTGGAAGTTCAGGAACAATGGACGGCGGTGATAGGTAACCGAAGTCAGCATGTACAGCCGGCCAGGCTCCGAACACCTTCCGCGACGTAGTAGACAGCCATGGGGTTTGGGCATGTGGTCATCCTTGAAAGACATGTCCAGGGCAGGATAGCGATGTCTGGCGGGCCCAATGAGGTTTACGGTTACAGAGTGTGAGTGGGCAGACATGACCGGGGATTGCGACAAGGCCACCGTGTGCATGGTGCGCATGCCTTGGTTTTTGTGGTGGTGCGCAAATCGAGCGCCGCCCGCGCGGCGCATCGCGAGCAAGCTCGCTCCTACATTGGTTTCGGGCCAGTGCAGCCTGCACCAACGCGCACCATTCGTTTCGGGCCAATGCAGCCTGCACCAACGCGCACCATTCGTTTCGGGCCAATGCAGCCTGCACCAACGCGCACCATTCGTTTCGGGCCAATGCAGCCTGCACCAACGCGCACCATTCGTTTCGGGCCAGCTATGCCTGTGACAGCCGCGCGCGACCGCCTTGTTTGAAAAACGCAATATCACGCCATGCGCCAAGGGGGCGCGCGCAACTCCCCCAGGAATAATTGGCCCGAAACAAATGTAGGAGCGAGCTTGCTCGCGATGCGCCGCGCGGGCGGCGCTCGATCTCATAGGCGACGAACCACTCAAGGCATGCACCTGCCAGCCGCTACCGGCCCACCCGACAGGTACATCAGGCCATTACTCAACCCCTGCAATTGCAGATTGCGACAGGGCCACCGTGTGTATGCCTTGGTTTTTGTGGTGGTGCGCAAATCGAGCGCCGCCCGCGCGGCGCATCGCGAGCAAGCTCGCTCCTACATTTGTTTCGGGCCAGTGCAGCCTGCACCAACGCGCACCATTCGTTTCGGGCCAGTGCAGCCTGCACCAACGCGCACCATTCGTTTCGGGCCAGTGCAGCCTGCACCAACGCGCGCCATTCGTTTCGGGCCAATGCAGCCTGCACCAACGCGCACCATTCGTTTCGGGCCAGTTATGCCTGTGACAGCCGTGCGCGACCGCCTTGTTTGAAAAACGCAATATCACGCCATGCGCCAAGGGGGCGCGCAACTCCCCCAGGAATAATTGGCCCGAAACAAATGTAGGAGCGAGCTTGCTCGCGATGCGCCGCGCGGGCGGCGCTCGATCTCATAGGCGACGAACAACTCAAGGCAAGCACCTGCCAGCCGCTACCGGCCCACCCGACAGGTACATCAGGCCATCACTCAACCCCTGCAATTGCAGATTGCGACAGGGCCACCGTGTGCATGCCTTGGTTTTTGTGGTGGTGCGCAAATCGAGCGCCGCCCGCGCGGCGCATCGCGAGCAAGCTCGCTCCTACATTGGTTTCGGGCCAGTGCAGCCTGCACCAACGCGTGCCATTCGTTTCGGGCCAATGCAGCCAGCACCAACGCGCACCATTCGTTTCGGGCCAGTTATGCCTGTGACAGGCGCGCACGACAGCCTTGTTTGTACAAAGCGATAGCACGCCATGCACCAAGGGGCGCGCGCGTCCTTCACAGGAATGACTGGCCTGAAATACAGGCTAACGAAAAACGCTCAGGCCACCTCAGCCCCATCATCCGGCCAATGCGGCTCGTTGGCCTCTGGCGGAGTCAACGGTGGCAGGCCATACGCTGCCCGCGCATCATCACAGCTCGGGTTATGAACCCCGCCCTCCCACGACGCCTCGAACTCGCGGCAGGGGCTGGAACGGTTGGCATAAATGGTACAGGCCACTTCCTTTCCGATCTCGCCCTGAAGGCTGACACAGCGGCAAGGCTTGGCATCGGTGCCGATCATGGCAACGCGCGTGGGGTTGATCTGTACCACCAGGTCGTCCGGCACTACGCCCCCGGCAGACTGGCATTCGCCCCAGAAGAAGGACACACGGAAGTACCCGCAGCAGGCGCCGCAGTCAAGGCAAGGGTTATATTCAGACATGATGTCACGGAGGGAAGGTTGTTGTTATCGGGGCTGGCCCGCGGCGCCATTTTTAATCCAAGTGGGGGCCGCTGGATAGAGGGGGAATGCAAAAAAAAATGCCGCTGATCCGGCCGCTGAACAAGGACGACCAGAGCCTTTGCCGGCCGCCCCCTTTCAGTTAGCAGATGGGCTGGTAAGTTTCAGCATCCCAGCGTTGCAAACCCAGGCCTGCGCTCGGCTCGTAGCCACCTCCCTGAACCTTGCTGAACTGCGTCTGTACGTCGCCACAATGCACCAGACGATCGCTTTTATCGCCCTCGGTGAGGACCGTGTAGGACTCACTGCGCATGGCCTGATACTGCCTGTCGGCGGCCGCCATGACCTGGTGATACTTCATCAACTGGCTGCTGCTCAAGGCCAGACGTTTGTCCAGTCGCACGCCCCAGCGGGTCAGGCAAACCTCGGCAAAGTGGCGAACGATCAGCCCAGGTTCGACCAGCACCTTGCCATCGCCTGCGCCATCAGCCGAGGCATTGCCCACCAGTGTGGCATGACGGCCCGGCATCGGATAAACGCATATCCGTGTCCCTTTGGCGACCGAAGGGATCACGCAGGCAAAACCTTTGGAGCGCTCATCCCTCGAGTAGAAGCCTACGTACTCTTTGACGTTATCCGCCAACGTTACGCGCTCGGCTTGCACGTTACCGACGCCAGGCACCGGGTCGATGGCAAATATGTTCACCGGTATGCCCCGCAATACAGGGTCTTGCGCCATGGCATTGGCCAGCATGTGGCAGCTGATCCCTCCCCTGCTCCAGCCCACCAGGTTGACCTGGGTTGGCAGGCGCGGTTTGCGGAACATGCTGATGATGCGCTCCTGCAGTTCCTGCGGGGTTGGGTGGCGATCGCCGTAGTCGTAGGTTCGCCAGAACCATGAGGCGGAGGAAGAAACATCCGGAATCGGCACGCCGGCAGCTTTCAGCCGCTCGTATTCTTGCTCACTGAGTTTGGTGCGCCGCCAACTGCTTTCGCCTTTGATGACCTGCAGCACATGGTTGACGTTCTCCTCCCAGCCGCGGCCAAACAGCTGGCCGGTCCAGTTGAAATAGCCGCCGGGTTCGACGAACAGGTTGTCATCCTGAAGGTTGCCGCTGCCTGGGCCGTCGACGGCGATCCAGTGGGCAAATTCCCGGCTCTGGTCGTTGCTGGCCAGGGTCGAGACCAGCTCGCCATTCCAGAAGTTGGGATTGGCGTCGTCAAAACGGTGCGAACCAGTGCCGCAGAAGTAGGCGGTGAAGACACTCATGGAGGATCTCTTTGGTGAGAAATGAGTGCTGAAGGTAGGCGTACGGGTAACCAGAAGGCAGGCGGAAAGCTCACCCAAGAGGTAGTTGGGGCTGCTTTGCAGCCCCGATAGGCTTACTTGCGAGCCAAACCGTCAGCCCGGAACATTTGCCGGATTCCGCGGATAGCCTGGCGAATACGGTCCTGGTTCTCGATCAGAGCAAAGCGCACATGGTCGTCCCCATAGTCACCAAAACCGATCCCGGGCGACACACAGACCTTGGCCTCAGCCAGCAGCTTCTTGGAGAACTCCAGCGAACCCAGGTGCGCATACTCCGGCGGGATCTTCGCCCACACGTACATCGACGCCTTGGGGTTCTCGACCATCCAGCCCAGTTCGTGCAGCCCTTTGACCAGCAGGTTGCGGCGCTGGCGATACTGCTCGGCAATGTCGCGGACGCACTGCTGGTCGCCTTCCAGCGCGGCAATGGCCGCGACCTGTAGCGGGGTGAAGGTGCCGTAGTCGTGGTAGCTCTTGATCCGCGCCAGGGCGCTGACCAGCTCAGGGTTGCCGACCATGAAGCCGATGCGCCAGCCGGCCATGTTGTAGCTCTTGGACAGGGTAAAGAACTCCACCGCAATGTCCTTGGCCCCCGGTACCTGCATGATCGACGGGGCTTTCCAGCCGTCGTAGACGATGTCGGCATAGGCCAGGTCATGCACCACCAGCACGTCGTACTGCTTGGCCAGGGCCACCACTCGCTCGAAGAAGTCCAGTTCCACGCACTGGGCGGTGGGGTTAGACGGGAAGCCGAGGATCATCATCTTAGGCTTGGGGATCGACTCGCGGATGGCCCGCTCAAGCTCGTTGAAGAAGTCCACGCCCGGTACCAGCGGCACCGAACGCACCTGGGCACCGGCGATCACTGCGCCGTAGATGTGGATCGGGTAGCTGGGGTTGGGCACCAGCACCGTGTCGCCCTGGTCCAGGGTAGCCAGCATCAGATGGGCCAGGCCCTCCTTCGAACCAATGGTAACGATGGCTTCGCTTTCCGGGTCGATGTCTACCTCGTAGCGATCCTTGTACCAGTTGGAAATGGCCCGGCGCAGGCGCGGGATGCCGCGAGAGGTGGAGTAGCCGTGGGTGTCTTCACGTTGGGCGACCTGTACCAGCTTCTCGACGATGTGCGGCGGAGTGGCGCCATCGGGGTTGCCCATACTCAGGTCGATGATGTCCTCGCCACGGCGGCGGGCGGCCATCTTGAGCTCGGCAGTGATGTTGAAGACGTAAGGGGGGAGACGATCGATGCGCGCAAAACGGCGCGGCGAACCTGGGTTGGCCATGGCTTCCTCTGAGTACGTAAGCGCCCGGAACCGTCCGAGCGACGCTGGCCGATGTGGCGGCCTGAATCAGAAGATAATCCCGAAACATGATACACGTAAAGGATAATTTCCTGTTTTGTTATATTTTTTCAGATCTATTATTTGAAAATATAAAATTTATATTTCCCTGTGCCGGCCTCTGCGCGGGCAAGCCCTCTGCCACCGGGACCGCGCCACACGCAAAACCTGCGAAATACCTGTGGGAGCGGGCTTGCCCGCGAAGAGGCCGGCACAGAAAAACCCATAAAAAAACCCCGGCGCAGAGGCCGGGGTTTTCGTGAAACAGGCAGCAGTTTCAGCGAGCGTAGGTCATCAGCACGTCCGCAGCGGTCTGGCTGTCCACACCCATCATCACGCTCAGGGCAGTAACGGTGAGGATGGAGAAGCCGAACACCTTGCGGGCCCACTTGCTATCGTCTTCAGCCTTGTAACCACCCCAGGCCATGTACAGCCAGTACAGGCCCATGGCAGCGGCCACGGCCAGATAGCCAAGGCCGGCGTAACCGCCGAGGGTAAGCATCAGGGTGGCGAGCACGAAGGCCAGCACGTACAGCACGATCTGCTTTTTCGCCGCGAGGATACCACGTGCCACCGGCAGAACCGGAATGTTGGCAGCGCTGTAATCCTTGAAGCGGAAGATCGCGATGGCAAAGCTGTGCGGCATTTGCCAAAGGCTGAACATCACCAGCAGGGTTACCGCAGCCAGGTCGAAGCTGTTGCTCACGGCGCAGTAGCCGATCACCGGAGGCATGGCACCGGACAGGCTGCCGACCAAGGTGCCGTGCACCGATTTACGCTTCAGCCACAGGCTGTAGAAACCGACGTAGACGACAAAGCCAATCAGTGCGCAGAACGCAGACAGCGGATTGGCCTGGACATACAGCAAGCTGAAACCCGCCACCCCGAGCAGGGTGGCGTAGATCAGCGCGAGGGGCAGCGACATGCCGCCCTGAACCATAACGCGGTTCTTGGTGCGCTCCATCTTGTGGTCGATGTCACGGTCGATGCAGTTGTTGAACACGCATCCGGACGCAACCACCAGCGAAGTACCGATCACCACCGCCAGGAACAGGGCGAAATCCACATGGCCCTTCGAGGCAAGGAAGAAACCGCCTGCCACGGAAAGCACGTTACCGAAAATGATCCCCGGTTTGGTGATTTGGATAAAGTGCTTAACGGACATGCAGTCTTACCTCACTTGGCCAACATTTCGAAGTGGATGCTGAACATGATCCACAGCGACAGGCCGACAAGCAGAGCGATCACCAAGGTGGTGAACAGGAACGTCGAAACGTTGTTGCGTTGCTCTTTCGAGCGGTCCATGTGCAGGAAGTAAACCAGGTGAACAACTACCTGGATCACGGCCATGGCAACAATGATCAGAACGGTCAGGTTCTTCGGCAGGCTGGCGGTCATGGCCAGGCCGAACGGGATCGCAGTCAGGATGATCGACAGTACGAAACCGATCATGTAGGACTTGACGCTGCCGTGATTACCTTCGTGATGAGTGTCGTGTGCGTTAGCCATTACAGAACCCCCAGCAGGTAAACGACGGTGAATACGCAGATCCAGACCACGTCCAGGAAGTGCCAGAACAGGCTCAGGCAGCTCATGCGGGTCTTGGCGGTCGGCGTGATGCCGTGCTTGTTGATCTGGTACATCATGATTGCCATCCAGATCAGACCAGCAGTCACGTGCAGACCGTGGGTACCTACCAGGGCGAAGAAGCCCGACAGGAAGCCACTGCGCTGCGGGCCGAAGCCCTCGCTGATCAGGTGATGGAACTCATAGATTTCCATCGCGATGAAGCCTGCACCGAACAGGAAGGTCACAGCCAACCAGCCCAGTACGCCAGCTTTCTTGCCATCGAACATCTTCAGCATGGCGAAGCCGAAGGTGATCGAGGACAGCAGCAGGAACAGCGTTTCAACAGCTACGAAATCGAGCTGGAAGATGTCGTGACCCGACGGGCCGCCGGCAAAACTGCCGGACAGCACCGCGTAGGTGGCGAAGAGCGACGCAAACAGGATGCAGTCGGTCATCAGGTACAGCCAGAAACCCAGTACGGTCATCTGGCCCGAGTCGTGGTGGTGGTCGTCATGCCCATGGTCGTGACCATGAGCAGCGCCGCCGTGCATTACTTGACTGGACATTGATTACACCCGCTCAAACGATTCGACACGTGCGCCGGCAGGCAGAGCACCTGCTTTGGCCAGCGCTTTCATACGCTCGCCTTCGATGCGCGCCACTTCTTCGGCCGGAACCATGTAGCCCTGGTCGTCACGTGCAGCGTGGCGAACGAAGACAGCGATGGTTGCAACCAGGCTCGCGCCAACCAGCCACCAGATGTGCCAGATGAAGGCGAAGCCGAAGACGGTCAGGAACAGGCCCATGAACAGACCGGTAGCGGTGTTGCTCGGCATGTGAATGGCTTCGTACTTGGCCGGGGCCTTGTACGCAACGCCTGCTTCCTTGGCTTCGTGCCAGCAGTCCAGGCCAACTTTCTCAGGCATGTGAGCGAAGTTGTAGAACGGAGGTGGCGAAGAAGTCGACCATTCCAGGGTACGGCCGCCCCATGGGTCGCCGGTCACGTCCAGGTTCTGGTTGCGGTCGCGGACCGAAACGAAGATCTGGATCAGCTGGCAAGCGATACCGAACAGGATCAGCACGGCGCCGACAACGGCTACGTACAGGTAGGGTTCCCACAGTGGGTTGTCGGAGTGGTTCAGACGACGGGTCATGCCCATGAAGCCCAGGGCGTACAGCGGCATGAACGCAACGTAGAAGCCCGACAGCCAGAACCAGAAGGCAGCTTTGCCCCACTTCTCGTTCAGGGTGAAGCCGAAGGCTTTCGGGAACCAGAAGGCGAAACCGGCGATGTAGCCGAATACCGCGCCACCGATGATCACGTTGTGGAAGTGCGCAATTACGAACAGGCTGTTGTGCAGAACGAAGTCAGCACCCGGAACGGCCAGCAGTACGCCAGTCATGCCACCGATGGAGAAGGTGACCATGAAGCCCAGGGTCCAGAGCATCGGTGCGGTGAAGCGCACACGGCCTTGGTACATGGTGAACAGCCAGTTGAACAGCTTCACACCGGTCGGAATGGAGATCAGCATCGTCGCCAGGCCGAAGAAGGTGTTGACGCTGGCGCCGGCACCCATGGTGAAGAAGTGGTGCAGCCATACAGCAAAGCCGAGGATGGCGATCGCGCCCGATGCGTAAATCATCGAGTGGTGGCCGAACAGGCGTTTGCCAGAGAACGTCGAAGTTACTTCCGAGAACACGCCGAAGGCCGGCAGGATCAGGATGTAAACCTCAGGGTGACCCCACGCCCAGAACAGGTTGACGTACATCATCGGGTTCCCACCAAGCTCGTTGGTGAAGATGTGGAAGTCCAGATAACGGTCAACAGTCAGCAGAGCGAGTGCAGCAGTCAGGATCGGGAACGAAGCGACGATCAGTACGTTGGCCCAGGTGCAGGTCCAGGTGAAGATCGGCATGTCCATCAGCTTCATGCCAGGTGCGCGCATCTTCATCACGGTGACGAGGAAGTTCACGCCGGTAAGCGTCGTACCCAATCCGGATAGCTGTAGCGCCCAGATGTAGTAGTCGACACCCACCCCAGGGCTGTACTGAATGCCCGCGAGCGGCGGATAGGCAACCCAGCCGGTCTTGGCGAATTCACCAACGCCCAGCGAGATGTTGACCAGCAGCACGCCTGCCAGCAGCAGGTAGAAGCTCAGGGAGTTCAGGAACGGGAAGGCAACGTCACGTGCACCGATCTGCAGAGGAACCGCCAGGTTCATCAGGCCGGTGAAGAACGGCATCGCCATGAAGATGATCATGATCACACCGTGAGCGGTGAAGATCTGGTCATAGTGTTCAGGCGGCAGATAGCCTTCGGAGCCGCCGGTTGCGGCAGCCAGCTGGGTACGCATCATGATGGCATCGGCAAAGCCGCGCAGCAGCATGACCATCGCGACGATGATGTACATCACGCCGATCTTTTTGTGGTCGACAGTAGTCAGCCACTCGCTCCACAAGTAGGTCCACTTGCGGAAATAGGTGATAAGACCGACGACAGCGATACCGCCGAGCGCGATCATGGCAAGCGTCACCATGACTATCGGCTCGTGATAGGGTATCGCCTCCAGGCTTAATTTACCGAACATCTCTTACTCCTCTGCACCGGCAGCTGGTTGCATACTCGATTCCACACCCTTGGTTGTGGCCAGATCTGTGCTGCCTGCTTCTTCGTGGCTACGACCGCGGTTCATGCCTTCGTACTTGTCGACGATCAGCTGGAACTGCTCAGGCGAAGCCTCGCTATACAGCGCGACCGGGTTGTTTTCGCTTGGTTTGGCCAAGGCGGCGTATTCGGCCTTGTCCAGCTTCTTCGGCGACTGCTTGACTTCAGCGACCCACTTGTCGAAGTCTTCCTGAGAGGTGGCAGTAGCCTTGAATTTCATGCCGGTGAAGCCAGCACCACTGTAGTTGGCGCTGATACCGTCGAACTCGCCATTTTCGTTGGCGATCAGGTGCAGCTTGGTGGTCATGCCGGCCATGGCGTAGATCTGGCCGCCCAGGCCTGGGATGAAGAACGAGTTCATCACAGCGTCGGAAGTGACGCGGAAGTTGACCGGGGTGTTAGCCGGGAAGACGATCTTGTTGACCGTGGCAATGCCCTGCTCCGGGTAGATGAACAGCCACTTCCAGTCCAGCGCGACCACGTCGATCTGAATCGGCTTAACGTCCGAATCCAGCGGACGATACGGGTCCAGCTTGTGGGTGGAGTGGTAGGTGACATAACCCAGGGCGATGATGATCAGGATCGGGATGATCCATACCGCGGCCTCGATCTTGGTCGAGTGCGACCAGTCAGGGGTGTAGGTGGCTGCCTTGTTGGAAGCACGGTACTTCCAGGCGAACGCCAAGGTCATGATGATCACAGGGATTACCACCAGCAGCATCAGGCCGGTAGCGATCAGGATCAGGTTCTTTTGCTCAATGCCGACCTGGCCCTTCGGGTCGAGCAGGGTCCAGTTGCACCCACTGAGTAAAAGCATGCCTAAAAAGGGCAATATGCCAAACAGTCTGGGGTAACGCTTTTTACTCATCTCACGACCTCTAGATCAGCTTGCTTCAATGCAATTTGTGTTTTGGTAGCCAGCACTTCGTCCTGCCAAGTGAGGCATTTCGCGCCCGTACTCACTCCTGCCTGGGGTCCGACTGCAGGACCTTGGCTTCAAGCGGGTTAGCGGTGCTTATGGTTTCGTAGGCAACAGGCCTGTACTTCAGACCAAGTCCATTTGGTGCGGGAAAACGCGGAGGGGTGTCCGCCCGGTATCGCCGTTGGGCGAAACTTGACGAAGTCAGCAAAAAGGAGCGCTGAGGCTTCCTTCAATCCTGCGACTCGCAAGCAGTGCCGAACGGAAATTGGGGGCGATTGTAGATAGGTCGCCAACCCTTGACTATGACTTATTGAGCAACAGTCTTTTACAGAATCCGTAACAATGCTGCTCAATAATTCAACTTCGCGACAGTTTGTCGCACCCCGCTTGCCAGGCCTCAAAGCCGCATTCTGCAAGGCTTCTGGATTGATCTGGATCAAGCGGTGCGCAACTTTTCCCTCTTCGCATGGAGTGCAAAAGACCCCATGCAATTCGGGACTTTTGTCTAAACCTGGCGTCGGTTGCGATAGATACCGAGCGGAACCAGGACTGCGGTCAGCACGAAGGCCACAAGCGCCCATTGCGCCAGCGACAGGCCGAGGATCGGCGGGTACGGCGTGCTGCAGAAGCCGTCGACCTGAAACGCCAGTGGCCACAGCTTTGCCAGTGGCAGGTCATCCACAATCGGTTGCAGGGTATCGATACCGCAACTGACCATGGGGTTGGCGAGTATATACACATGGTTGCCGGCCGCAACGATTCCGCCAATAGCACTGAGCACCACCAACGCTTCGAAGAAGGTCAGGCTGCGGCGCCCAGGCATCGCCGCAGCGATGAAGGCAAACACGGCAATGAACAGCAATGCATAACGTTGCAGGATGCACAGCGGGCACGGTGCCTCGCCCAGCACCACTTGCATGTAGAGGGCGCCGCCGATCAGCGAGAGGCAGATCAGGCCCAACAGCACCAGAAAGCGCCGTTCCCGATTCAGGCGCGATGTTTGTTCGTTCATTGCCGGTTCCTTCGATGGATAGTGGCAGCGTGATCCGCCTGCCTGGGCGCAAGTCTACACGCTGGGCATAGCCTGTGAGCATGCCGAGGGAGCGTCGCGGAAGCACTGCGCAGGGCTATCCAGTGTGGCTGAGACCGGCCGCAACGACGTCGGTTCAACGCCGGGCGGCAAAAAAACGGCTGCCCAGGTGCCGCGCAGGGGCAAGCCCCTCGACACCCGGGAGTGAAGGATACCGTGATTAAAGGATGATTAAGGATGAAAGCGCAGCGCCCGGTTTCATCTTTCCTTTATATATAGGCAGAAAGGTGTGCTGCAGCGGGGGGACGAGTACTTTATAAGCCTGTACCGGCCCCTTCGCGGGTAAACCCGCTCCTACAGAGACGGCACCACATTCAAGACCGGTGCAATACCTGTGGGAGCGGGCTTGCCCGCGAAGAGGCCGGCACAGGCGCTACATCACTCCAGCGCTGCCGCCGGCCCGAAGAACTCGTAGCGGCTCTGCTGCTCCGGCACCCCCAGGCCCTTCAGCTGGCGTTTGACCGCCGCCATGAAGCCTTTCGGCCCGAGGAAGTAGGCATCCACGTCACGCTCCTGCGGCAGCCACTCGGCGAGCAGGTCTTCACTCAGCAAACCCACCGCATCGGCTGCAGCGCCACCTTCCGGCTCGGCATAGCAGTAGAAGCGCTTGAGCTGTGGATGACGTGCCGCCAAACCATCGATCCAGTCCCGGAAGGCATGCACCGCGCCGTTACGCGCACAGTGGATGAAATGCACCTCGCGCCGGGTTTGCAGTGCTGCCTGCAGCATTGCCAGGGTCGGGGTAATGCCCACCCCTCCGCTGATCAGCACCAGCGGCTTGTCGCTGGCTGCCAGGGTGAAGTCCCCCGCAGGCGGGAACAGTTGCAGGGTATCGCCGACCACCAAGTCATCGTGCAGGTAATTGGAGACCTTGCCGCCCGCCTCGCGCTTGACGCTAATGCGGTATTCCTTGCCGTCGCACAGCGCCGACAGGGAATAGTTGCGGCGCTGCTCGGCACCGTCTATGTCTAGCTTCAGGCCGATGTACTGGCCAGGTTCTGCCTTGAGCACCGGCATGCCATCCACCGGGGCGAAATAGAACGAAACGATCTCGCTGCTTTCCTGCTCGCGGCGTACCAGGCGGAATTCACGCGTACCGCGCCAGCCACCCTCGGCCGCTTCCTTCTCTTTATAAAGGTTTTCTTCAGCGCCAATCAGAATGTCGGCCAGCTGGCCATAGGCCGCGCCCCAAGCGTCGATCACCGCTGGGGTGGCAATGTCCTTGCCAAGCACTTCCTCGATGGCGCGCAGCAGGCAGCTTCCGACAATCGGGTAGTGCTGCGGCAGAATCTGCAGGGCAACATGCTTGTTGATGATCTGTCCGACCAGGCCACCCAGTTGCTCCAACTGGTCGATATGGCGGGCATACATCAACACGCCGTTAGCCAGCGCACGCGGCTGATCGCCGCTGGCCTGGTGGGCCTGGTTGAACAGCGGCCGTACCTCGGGGTACTCGCTGAGCATCATCTTGTAGAAGTGGGTGGTCAGCGCTTCACCGCCGCTTTCCAGCAGAGGTACAGTGGCCTTGATGATTGCACGTTGTTCGGCATTGAGCATTGCAACAACTCCTGAGCCTGTGGCTTCAAATGACTGCCACTGCCATTACAGCAATCGTGCCAACTTTTATCGCCCGTAAAATCAGGGGCTTGATGCAGGTCATGTCAAAAAGACCTACTCCTGCGTATAGTCATATCGACCTACAGGAGTCCATATGACTACGAAACCGCTGCTCACCGCCCTGCTGCCCCTGGTCAGCGACCTGTCCCGCGATTTGCCCGACCAGGAGCGTTACCGCCGGCTGTTGCAAGCCATGCGTGGCCTGCTGCCGTGCGATGCCGCAGCACTGCTGCGACTGGATGGTGAATGGCTGGTGCCGCTGGCAGTGGATGGCCTTAGCCCCGACACTCTCGGCCGTCGCTTCAGGGTCAGCGAGCACCCGCGCTTCCAGGTCCTGCTCAGCCGCCCGGAACCCACCCGTTTCGCCAGCGACTCCGAACTGCCCGACCCCTATGATGGTTTGGTCCACGCCCCCGATGCCAACCTTGAAGTGCACGACTGCATGGGCTGCTCGTTGATGGTCGATGAGCGCCCATGGGGCCTGGTCACCCTCGACGCCCTCACCCCCGGGCAGTTCCAGAGCCTGGAGCTGGATGCCCTGCAGGCCTTTGCCAGCCTGGCGGCCGCCACCGTTACCGTGGCCGAGCGTATCGAGCACCTGGCCCTGCGCGCCGAAGACGAACACCACCGCGCCGAGCTCTACCGCCAGGCCAGCGGCCAGGATAGAGAGCTGATTGGCCAGAGCCCTGCGCACAAACGCCTGGTGGAAGAAATTCGTCTGGTCGGCGCCAGCGACCTGACCGTGCTGATCACCGGCGAAACCGGGGTCGGCAAGGAGCTGGTGGCCCAGGCCCTGCACCAGGCAAGTAGCCGTGCCGACAAGCCGCTGGTCAGCCTCAACTGCGCCGCCCTGCCCGACACCTTGGTGGAAAGCGAACTGTTCGGCCATGTGCGCGGCGCCTTCACCGGTGCGCATGGCGAGCGCCGCGGCAAGTTCGAGCTGGCCAACGGCGGCACGCTGTTCCTCGACGAAGTGGGCGAACTGCCGCTGACGGTGCAGGCCAAGCTGTTACGCGTGCTGCAAAGCGGCCAGCTGCAACGCCTGGGTTCGGACCGCGAGCACCGGGTCGACGTGCGCCTGATCGCCGCGACCAATCGCGACCTGGCTGCCGAGGTGCGTACGGGCAACTTCCGCGCCGACTTCTACCACCGCCTCAGTGTATACCCGCTGCACGTGCCACCATTGCGCGAACGTGGGCGAGACGTGCTGCTACTGGCTGGCTACTTCCTCGAACAGAACCGTTCACGGCTGGGCCTGAACAGCCTGCGCCTGAGCCATGAGGCCCAAGCCGCGCTGATCGCCTACGACTGGCCAGGCAATGTGCGCGAACTGGAACACCTGATAGGCCGCTCGGCCCTCAAGGCGCTGGGCCAGCACCCTGACCGGCCACGTATCCTCACCCTCGACGCCATCGACCTGGACCTGCGCGTGTCGGCAGCGACGCCAGGCTCGCTGCCCTCCCCTGCGGCACCGTTACAAGCGGCCACCCCGCCTGAAGGTGGCCTGCGTGAGGCCGTCGACATTTACCAGCGTCAGGTCATCGAAGCCTGCTTGCAAAGGCACCAGGACAACTGGGCAGCAGCGGCCCGCGAACTCGGCCTGGACCGCGCAAACCTCAGCCGTTTAGCCCGCAGGCTAGGGCTTCGCTAAGGCTTCTCTACCAAAGGATTAACCCAGAAAGCCATCTGGTTGCTTCCCCACCGGCTGCTATATCTCCCTAACGACCCATTTGTCGACTGCCTGGTCGAGGCTGCGCGTACCCCCTATCAGGGCTCTGTTACGCCGGTTGTCGCCCGAATAGTCGGGCCAGGGGATCCGGATATCAGCAGGGAGCATCCATGGACAACATCGTCGTCGCCGATAAGCAATCCGAAGTCGCCACTCAGAGCGCCTGGGGCAATATCAATCTCAAAGCACCAAGCGTCGTGCAGATACCGGTATCTCCCGACAAAGTGGCCACCGTCACCCAACGTGGGCAGGACCTGATCGTTACGCTGAAGTCGGGTGAAAAAGTCACCGTCGGTAACTTCTTTGCTGCAGACCAGGCCGGGGTCGGCAGCGATATGGTCTTCGTCGGCGAAGACGGCACCCTGTGGCATGCCCAGTACGATGCGGCAGCGTTCACCGGTTTCACCTTCGAAGAAGTGGCCTCGCTGGACGAACTGGTCGCTGGCATCGGCACTGCCGGTAGCGCCATGCCAACTTGGGCGATTGCCGGGCTCAGCCTGCTCGGTGTGGGCGGCGCAGCGGCAGCGGCGGGCAACGGCGGCGGGGGCAGCAGCGGCGGTTCCGCCCCCGATACCAGCGCACCGGCCACGCCGATCGACCTGCTGGTTTCACCGGATGGCCTGCGCCTGACCGGCCGTGGCGAAGCAGGCACCACGGTGAACATCCGCGACGCCGCCGGCAACCTGATCGGCAGCGGCACAGTGGGTCCCGACGGCAACTTCAACGTGACGCTGAATGCGCCGCAGATCAACAGCGAAAACCTTGATGTCACCCTGACCGACGCCGCCGGCAATGTCTCGGCGCCTGGCACTGTCACTGCGCCAGACGCAACGGCACCACTGGCGCCGACCAACCTGGCTATCAATGAACAGGGCACCACGCTCACCGGTCTTGCCGAGCCTGGCTCGACAGTTTCCGTACGAGGCGCTGGTGGTGCATTGCTGGGCACTGCCGTAGCCGGTGCGGACGGCCAGTTCAGCATCACCCTGCAGCCGCCACAAAGTGACGGCCAGGCCCTGAAGGTCAGCGCCGCAGACACGGCTGGCAATATCTCGCCCGTTGCCAGCATCACGGCACCGGACGTCGACAACCCTGACACCACAGCCCCTGCCCAGCCGACCGATCTGGCTCTGGCCGATGGCGTCACCTTCACCGGTCGCGGTGAGCCCGGCACTACCGTGCAGGTGCGCGATGCTGCCGGCAGCCTGATTGGCTCCGGTGTCGTTGGTGCCGACGGCCTGTTCAGCCTCACCCTGTCGCCTGCCCAGGCCAACGGCGAAGCGCTGGACGTACGCCTGGTGGATGCTGCCGGCAACGCCTCTGCGCCGCTGCAGTTCGATGCTCCGGACATTACCCCGCCCGATGCCGTCGACAACATTACAGTTGGCACTGGCGGCCTGGCTCTGAGCGGACGCGGCGAACCGGGGGCCACCGTCGAAGTACGCGATGCCAATGGCACCGTGATCGGCACGGGTGTCGTAGGGGCCAACGGCACCTTCCTGATCGACCTGAGTCCGGCCGCACAGCCGGGCGGGCAATTGAGCCTGGTGCAGACTGACCCAAGCGGCAACGCTTCCTCGGCATTGCAATACGAGGTCCCGGTCACCACTGCGCCTGCCAGCCCAAGCGACCTGGTATTCGCCGAAGACGGCAGCAGCATCAGCGGTAGCGCACCTGCCGGTAGCCGTGTAGAGGTGCATGACGCCAACGGCACGCTGATTGGCAGTGTGGTGGCTGGCCCCGACGGCAGCTTCACCGTAACCCTCGACCCGCCACAGGTAAACGGCGAGGTGCTGCAAGTCACCGCCACCGACGCCGCCGGCAACACCTCCCCGGCCAGCGACATCACCGCGCCGGACATCGACGGTGGCGACACCACACCACCAGATGCCGCGACCAACCTGGTAGTCGGCCTGGCCGGCGCCCAGCTCAATGGCCGCGGCGAAGCCGGTGCCAGCGTGCAGGTGCGCGATGCCCAGGGCAATGTACTGGCCAGCGGCTCAGTCAACCCCGACGGCACCTTCCAGATCACCCTCGACCCACCGGTGAAAGATGGCAGCAACTTGCAAGTGGTGCTGATCGATGCCTCCGGCAATGCTTCTGCACCAGCGTCGGTGGTTACCCCGGACTTGCAGCCCCCGGCCCAGCCGACCAACCTGGCCTTGGCCGACGGTGTGACCCTGAGTGGCAACGGCGAGCCTGGTGCGACAGTGCAGGCCTTCGATGCCTCGGGCAACTTGCTCGGCACTGGCCTGGTCAATGATACCGGCAGCTTCAGCATTACCCTGTCGCCTGCCCAGGCCAATGGCGAAGTGCTGGACATCCGCCTGACCGATACCGATGGCAATGTCTCTTTACCGCTGCAGTTCGATGCCCCGGACATTACCGTGCCTGCCGTGGTCAGCAACATCGTCGTCGGCGCCGACGGCCTGACCTTGGGTGGTCGCGGCGAAGCCGGCGCTACCGTCGAGGTGCGCGATGCCAATGGCACGCTGCTGGGTACCAGTACGGTGACTGCGAACGGTACTTTCCTGATCGACCTCGATCCGGCTGCGCTGCCGGGTGAGCGCCTGACCCTGGTACAGACCGACCCGGGCGGCAACGTCTCTGAAGCGCTGACCTACGACGTGCCACTGGTGGTCACACCGACCAGCCCGAGTGAACTGGTTGTGGCCGCCGATGGCAGCAGCATCAGCGGTTCTGCTCCGACTGGCAGCCGCGTGGACGTGCATGATGCCAACGGCACACTGATCGGTAGCATCGTGGTGGGTGCCGAGGGCACATTCACCGTGGTGCTCACGCCGGCCCAGGCCAATGGCGAGTTGCTGGACGTGGTGGCCATCGACAACAACGGCACCTCTTCGTTGCCGGTGCAGATCACCGCACCAGACATCACCGCGCCTGCGGCGCCCAACGACCTGGCAATCAGCGGCGATGGTACCGTCGTCAGCGGCCGCGCCGAAGCGGGCAGCACCGTCCGTGTGCTGGCCGCCGACGGCACCACGGTGCTGGGCAGTGTCGTGGTGGGGGCCAGCGGTGCCTTCAGCATCGACCTCACCCCGCCACAATTGGCAGGCGAGCAGTTGCAGGTGACTGCCACCGATACCGCAGGCAACGCCTCCACGGCCGGCAGCGTCACTGCACCGAACGTGGACAACGGCGGCGACACCACCCCGCCGGAGCCCGCTACCGAGCTGGCCATCAGCAACGATGGCCGCACAGTCTCCGGGCGCGGCGAAGCGGGCGCCACCGTGGAGGTGCGCAACGATCAGGGCCAGGTGCTGGTAAGCGGCACCGTTCAGCCCGATGGCAGCTTCAATGTGCAACTGCCAACCCCGGTGGTGGATGGCTCATCCCTGCAAGTGACCCTGACCGATGCCGCCGGCAATATCTCTGCATCTGTCCCGCTGACGGCGCCCGACCAGATAGCACCGCTGCAACCAACCGACCTGGTACTGAGCAATGGCGACAGCCTGGTCGGTACTGCAGAAGGAGGCGCCCGGGTGGAGGTTAAAGATGCCTCGGGCAACCTGATCGGTAGCGCCATTGCCGGGCCGGATGGCAGCTTCAGCCTGACCCTCGACCCGCCACAGGCCAATGGCGAAACCCTGTCCATCACAGTGACCGATGCGGCAGGCAATACCTCGGTGCCGCTGAGTTACGTGGCCCCGGACATTACCGTTCCGGCGATCATCACTGATGTGGTGGCAGGCGATGGCAGCCTGGCCTTGTCTGGCCGTGGTGAGCCCGGTGCCACGGTGGAAGTGCGTGATGCCCAAGGTGCAGTCATCGGCACCGGCACCGTGGCGCCCAATGGCACCTTCGTGGTCGACCTTGAAGCACCACTGGCCGCCGGAGAGAACCTCGTGCTGGTGCAGACCGATGCCGCCGGCAATACCTCGGCAGGGGTCAGTGTGACCGTTGCCGATACACCGCTACCCGAAAGCCCGAGCGGCGTGCTGGTGACCGGCGACGGTACCAGCATTTCCGGTAACGCACCGGCAGGAACGCAGGTGCAAGTGCGTGACGCGCAGGGCAATGTTCTGGGCAGCGTCCAGGCCGAACCTGATGGCAGCTTCACCATCGGCCTGACCCCAGCCCAGGCCAACGGCGAGATACTGGATGTCGTGGCGGTTGACGGCGCTGGCAACAGCTCGCTACCGACACAGATCACCGCCCCCGATATCACCCCGCCCAACGAAGCCAGCGAACTGCAATTGAGCGCCGATGGCGGGCTGCTCACCGGTCGCGGCGAACCGGGCACCACCGCGCAGGTCATCAGCGCCGACGGTACTGTGCTGGGCAGCGCCCAGGTCGGTGCCGGCGGTGTGATCAGCGTGGTCCTGAACCCTCCGCAGACCGACGGCCAGGAGCTGGACGTGGTACTGCGCGACCCAGCTGGCAACACCTCGACCGCAACCATCGTGGCGCCCGATATCGACGGCCCGCTGCAGCCCTCCGGGCTGGCCATCGATACCGCTGGCATTCACCTTACCGGCCAGGGCCAAAGCGGCTCCATCGTCACCGTGCGTGACGCCGACGGCAATGTGCTGGGCAGCGCCACTGTGGGTGGCGACGGCCGTTTCGACGTCACCCTCAACGCGCCACAACGCAACGGCGAAAGCCTGACCGTCGAAGCCACTGACAACCTGGGTAACAGCGCAGGGCCCGTGGACTTCATTGCACCCGACTCTACCCCACCGCTAGCGGTGACCAGCCCGGCCATCGATGGCACCGGCACCACGATCACCGGCAACGGCGAACCGGGTGCCACTGTCACCGTGCGCGGGCCGGACGGCAGCGTGTTGGGCAGCATGGTGGTCGGCGCTGGCGGCGCTTTCGAAATCACCCTCGACACCCCGCAGACCAACGGCCAGGCACTGACCGTGGAGCAACGCGACGTGGCCGGCAACCTGTCAGCGGCGGTCGACTTGTCAGCACCGGATACCCAGGCACCCGAGAGCCCCACCGCTCTGGTCCTGGCTGGCGACGGCAGCAGCCTGAGCGGCAGCGGCGAGCCGGGTGCGCAGGTGACCGTGACAGGCACTGGCGGCGCGGTACTGGGCACCGCAACGGTCCAGCCCGATGGCACCTTCCAGGTAGCAATCGACCCGCCACAGCTCAATGGCCAGACGCTGTCTGTCACTCAGGCGGACAATAGCGGCAACGGCTCGCCCGCAGGCACCGTGACCGCACCTGACTTCGAGGCACCGCTGCCGGCGCAGGGGCTCGGCCTTGACCCTACCGGCACACTGCTCAGCGGGCAGGGCGAGGCAGGCAGCACCGTAGAGGTACGCAATGCTGCGGGTGACCTGCTAGGCACCATGCCGGTGAATGCAGACGGTACGTTCGAAGTGGTACTCTCCCCCGCCCAGACCAACGGTGAAGTACTGTCGGTGGTGCTGATCGATGGCGGCGGCAATGCCTCGCCGTCGGCCACTTTCACCGCTGACGACAGCACTGCGCCGGCTGCGCCTGCCGACCTCACGATCACCCCGGGTGGCAACGCCATCCAAGGTACAGGCGAAGCTGGCTCCACGGTGGAAGTGAAGCTTGCCGACGGCACGTTGGTAGGCACCGTCGTCGTGCCCGCAGGCGGCAGCTTCACGGTCCCACTATCGCCCGCCCAGTTGGACGGCCAGGCCCTGGATGTGACGCTGACCGATGCGGCCGGCAACATTTCGCAGCCCAGCCAGATCCTTGCGCCTGACATCACGCCACCGGCACTGCCCACCGACGTTGCAGTCAGCAGCGATGGCACGGCTGTGAGCGGTAACGCACCTGGCGCCAGTTCGGTGACCGTGAGCGATGGGGCCGGCAATGTGATCACCGTGGCGGTCAACCCGGATGGCAGTTTCAACGTGCCGCTGGATACCCCGCAGAACAACGGCCAGACCGTAACCGTGGTAGTGACCGACGCAGCCGGTAACGACTCGGCGCCGGTCTCTGTCACCGCTCCGGACACGACCAACCCAGAACCAGCCACCGGCCTTACCGTAAGCCCGGACGGCAGCACGGTCGGCGGCACAGCCGAGCCTGGCAGCACAGTGGAAGTCCGCAACCCGGATGACAGCGTGCGCGGCACTGTAACCGTAGGGCCGGACGGTACCTTCGTCATACCGGTCGACCCACCGCTGGCATCAGGCGAAACGGTTGATGTGGCGGTGATCGACCCTGCCGGCAACGAATCGCCTGAAGTACCACTGGCTGGCCCGACCGGTGCCGAAGTGGCCACGCCTTCGGCCCTTGCCATCAGCGCCGACGGCTTTTTGCTGACCGGCCAGGGTACGGTCGGCTCGCTGATTACCGTGACCTCCGGGGGCACCACGCTGGGCAGCGCCACGGTCGGCAGCGACGGCACCTTCCGTGTGTTCTTCCAGAGCGCCCAGCTCAACGCCCAGA
Source organism: Pseudomonas sp. YQ_5 (assembly GCF_043103305.1). Lineage (NCBI taxonomy): Bacteria > Pseudomonadati > Pseudomonadota > Gammaproteobacteria > Pseudomonadales > Pseudomonadaceae > Pseudomonas > Pseudomonas sp. YQ_5. The sequence goes on from NZ_JBICJS010000095.1 coordinate 96,967, forward strand.
TCTTGCAGGTCAGTGCCAAGGCTACCGTCGATGGCCAGCCTTCGGTGCCGGCCACCGTCGTGGCCAGTGACACCACGGCACCAGACGCGCCGACACAGGTAAACCTCGACGCCACCGGCAGTACACTGACCGGCCAGGGTGAAGTCGGTGCAACCGTGCGCGTGACTGACGCACAAGGCACCGTGCTGGGGACTGCTACCGTCGGCAGCAATGGCCTGTTCAGCGTCATCTTGTCGCCGGCCGTGGCCAATGGGCAGAACCTGATCGTCACCCAGGCTGATGCCGCAGGTAACGTTTCGCTCGCGTCCACCCTGCAAGCGCCTGACCTGCAGGCACCGCTGGCGGCCAGTAACCTCAGCCTCAACAGCGCAGCCACCGTGCTCAGCGGCCAGGGCGAAGCCGGTGCCAGCGTCACCGTACGCGATGCCAGTGGTGCCATCCTGGCCACCGGCACCGTCAACCAAAGCGGCCAATTCCAGATCACCCTGCCCAGCGCGCAAGTCACCGGTAGCCCACTGCAGGTCACCCTCAGTGATGCTGCGGGCAATGTGTCCGGCCCGGCCAGCCTGGCCACGCCAGACCACACGCCGCCAGCAGCCATCACTAACCCAGTGTTGAGCCAGGACGGCCGGCAGCTTTCCGGCAGCGGTGAAGCAGGCGCGACGGTACAGGTACGCAACGCCTCAGGTGCCTTGCTCGGCACCGCCACGGTGGGCGCAGACGGTCGCTTCACGGTGACCTTCGACACGCCGCAAACCAACGGCCAGGTCATCGGCGTGACGCAAGTGGATGCCGCCAGCAACACCTCGCCGGCAATCAATGTGACAACCCCGGACCTGACCCCGCCCGCGCCGCTGTCCAACGTGGTGCTGAACAACAACGGCCTGACCCTGACTGGCCTTGGCGAAGCCGGTGCCACGGTCACCGTTCACGGCCCGGACGGGACCATCATAGGCACCGGCCTGGTAGCGGCCAATGGCAGCTTTACCCTCACCTTGAACAGCGCTCAGCTCAACGCCCAGCACCTGAGCGTTACGCAGACCGACGCGGGCAACAACACTTCCACCGCCGTGGCGGTCACCGCGCCGGACTTCACCCCGCCTGCGGCACCGACAGCACTCGCCCTGTCCAGTACCGGGCTGCAACTGACCGGTACCGCCGAGGCCGGCAGCACCGTGACCGTGCGCGATGCCAGCGGCAACGTGCTGGGCACAGCGGTAGCCGGCAGCAACGGCACCTTCCAGGTCGCCTTGAACAGTGCCCAGACCAATGGCCAGACGCTGCAGGTGACTGCCACCGACGCAGCTGGCAACGTGTCGCCGGCCGCACCTTACACCGCAGCCGACACCACGCCGCCGGCCGCCGTGACCAACTTGGCGGTCTCCGCCGATGGCGCCACCCTGACAGGCGATGGCGAAGCAGGCGCAACCGTGACCGTACGGGCACCGGACGGTACCGTGCTGGGTAGCGCCACAGTGACGGCCGACGGTCACTTCACCGTGTCCCTTTCACCGACAGCGATCACGGGTGAGAGCCTGAACGTGGTCCAGGCCGATGCCGCACAGAACGTCTCCCCTGCACAAAGCGTGACTGCACCGGGCGTACTGGCACCGGCAACACCGGACAACCTGGTACTGGCCGCCGACGGCCTGTCGGTGACCGGCACCGCCGAGACGGGCAGCACAATCAAGGTGTACGGCCCCAACGGCGTATTGCTGGGCAGCAGCCCGGTCGCCAACGACGGCACGTTCACTGTCAATCTGGGTAGTGCACAGGCCAATGGCGAAGTGCTGCAGGTCAGCGCAACGGGTACCGATGGCACCGTATCGTTGCCCGCAACCCTGCAGGCACCAGACACCACGACACCGCAACCACTGACCAGCCTGGTGTTGTCCAGCGACGGCCTGGTACTCAGTGGCCGCGGTGAAGCAGGTGCCACCGTTACCGTGCTTGGCGAAGGCGGTGTCGGCTTGGGCACTACCGTGGTCGATGCCAATGGCAACTTCAACGTCAACCTGAGTGCCGCGCAAATTAACGGCGAACAGCTCAGCGCCAGCCAGTCCGATGTGGCCGGCAACGAGTCCAACAGCGTCAGCCTGACAGCCCCTGACCGCGTCGCGCCGGATGCCGCCGACAACCTGGCTTTCGCCGGGGGTGGCAGCTTGCTGAACGGTACCGGCGAAGCGGGTGCCGCCGTGCGGGTGCTCGCCGCCGATGGTTCGGTGCTGGGCAGTGCCACCGTGCGCGCCGACGGCACCTTCCAGGTCAACCTCGCATCGCCTCAGGCCAACGGCCAACAGGTGCAAGTAGTGCTGGCCGATGCGGCTGGCAACCAGTCTGCCGCCAGCGCCATCACCGCCCCCGATACCACCCCGCCAACGGCACCAGGCGAACTGGCGGTTTCCGGTGATGGTGTCACCCTCACCGGCCGCGGCGAAGTGGGCGCGCAGGTGACCGTGACCAACCCGGCAGGCCAGGAAATCGGCAGCGCCACCGTCGATGCCAGTGGCCACTTCACCATCACGCTGAGCCCGGCGCTGGGTAACGCCGAACTGCTCAGCTTCACCCAGGCCGATGCGGCGGGCAACGTGTCGGCAGTGGCAACCCTGCAAACCCCGGACTTCACACCACCCGCCCCGCTCACCCTAGTGGTGATCAACGCCGACGGCAGTGTGGTCAGCGGCCTGGGCGAGGCCGGCGCCACAGTAATCGTCAGTAACGCAGCCGGCACCGCATTGGGCACTGGTATCGTGCTTGCTGATGGCAGTTTCAGCGTCGAACTGTCACCTGCACAGATCAACAACCAGACACTGTCGGTACTGCAGGCCGACCCGCCCGGCAACGTCAGCCTGCCGGTCAACGTGCAAGCGCCGGACCTCACGCCGCCAGCGGCAGCAACAGAGCTGCGGCTCAATGCGGCAGGTGACGAGCTGGGCGGTATCGGCGAAGTGGGCGCCATCGTGCGCGTGTACGTCGGTACCACGCAGGTCGGAACCGGTACAGTGGGCGCCGACGGAACCTTCATCGTCGAGCTGGATGCGGCGCAGCTCGATGGCCAGGTGCTGCAGGTAACACTGACCGATGCAGCCGGCAATATCTCGCCAATCAGTTCGGTCACGGCGACGGACACCACACCACCTGCCACCGTGATCGCCGTCATCAACGACAGCGGTACCCAGGTGACCGGTACCGCCGAAGCCGGCACCCGCGTCACCGTGGTCAACAACAACGGTGACCTGCTGGGCCAGGTGACGGTAGATCCGGACGGCACCTTCGTCCTTGACCTGAACCTCCCGCAAATCAACGGCGAAACGCTGACCATCATCGCCCAGGACGCCACTGGCAACCCGTCGATACCACTGGCAGTGACTGCGCCAGACCTGACGCCACCGGTACAGCCGACCGACCTGCTGCTCAACGCAGCCGGTACGTCGATGACGGGTACGGCCGAAGCCGGCAGCACCATCACGGTACGCGGCCCGGACAACAACATCGTGGGCACGGTGGAAGTGGATGAGAATGGCCAGTTCACTGTGCCGATCAGCCCGGCACAAAACAATGGCCAGTTGCTGACGGTGGTGTCCACGGATGATGCCGGCAACGCTTCGGTGGCCGTCCCTTACCAGACCAACGACACCTCGCCACCCGACCTGGTAACCAACCTGGCGATCAACAACACCTTCAACGTGCTGACCGGCAAAGGCGAAGCCAATGCCACGGTCACCGTCAGTCTCGACGGAAGCGTGATCGGCACCGGCGTGGTGGATGCCGCTGGCAACTTCCAGATAACGCTGGTGCCGGCGGCGGGCTCGCTCGCCACCCTGGAAGTGACACAGTCCGACGGTATCAATACTTCTGAGGTCGCGACCTATGTCACACCCTTGGTCGCACCACCCGTGCCGCCAACCGACGTGACCTTGGGCAGCGACGGCCTGACCCTGACAGGCAGTGCACCAGGCGGTGTGGACATTCGCGTGTACGATGCCGCAGGCAACCTGATCGGTACAGGCAGCGCAACCCTGGGCGGCTCCTTCACCCTGACGCTGGACGCAGCCCAGCTCAACGGCGAGCACATTTCGGTGACAGCGGTGGCACTGGTCGGCGGCGAATCGCAGCCGACCTTCCTGCAAGCAGCTGACATCACGCCACCGGCCAACCCGGTGGTGACCAGCCTCTCTGTCAATGGCCTGGTGCTGACCGGCACGGGTGAAGCCGGTGCCACGGTGACAGTGCGTGATGCCAGCAACAACGTGCTCGGCACGGCGGTGGTGAATGGCGGTGGCGTCTTCACCGTCAACCTGAACGCCGCGCAGCTCAACGGCCAGGTACTGAGCGTGAGCCAGGCTGACGCTGCCGGCAATGCGTCCGGCAGCACAAGCTACACCGCCGCAGACCTGCAGCCACCTGCCGCCCCTACCAACATCGCCATCGATGGCACGGGTAGCGTGCTTACCGGTAGCGGTGAAGTGGGCGCTACCGTTACCGTCCAAGGCCCGAACGGCCAGGTCGGTACCGGAGTGGTGCAAGCCAACGGCACCTTCAGCATTACCTTGACCTCGCCACAGAACGACGGGCAACTGCTGGTGGTACGCCAGGCCGATGCTGCCGGCAACTTGTCCGCCAGCACCAGCCTGACTGCTCCGGATACCACTCCGCCAGCCGCCCCGCTGGCCACCATCAACGCCAACGGCACCTCGGTCAGTGGTTCTGGCCAGATCGGCAGTACGGTCACCGTGCGCAACAGCGCCGGTACCGTACTGGGTACCGCAACGGTGGGCAGCAACGGCCTGTTCGTGGTCAGCCTGGCTGCGGCGCAGATCGACAACCAGGCGCTCAGCGTCACCCTCACCGACAGCGCCGGTAACGTGTCCACAGGCACTGCGCTGACCGCACCGGACCTGACCCCGCCTGCGGCTGCCGGCAACCTGCAATTCAGTGCTGACGGCAGTACCCTCACCGGTACGGGCGAAGTGGGTGCCACCGTAAGCGTACGCAGCGCCGGCGGTACCGTGCTGCAAACCGCAACGGTACAGGCGGACGGCACCTTCACTGTGACCCTGAGCCCGCCTCAGGACAACGGCCAGATCCTGTCTGTGACCCTCAGCGACCCGCGCGGTAACGTGTCGGGCAACGTCAACGTCACTGCACCGGATGTGGATGCCAACGCGCCGGTCATCGCCAGCGACAACCTGGCCACAGCCACGGTCAACCTGGAAGCGGTCAGCGCCACGAAGACCTACACCGACAGCTTCACCACGCTGCTGTCCGGCTTTACCAAGACCTACACCTGGACGGTGACAGCAGGCAGCACGGCCGACCCTACCCTCACACTGACCACCAACAGCGTGCTGGCACTGCTCAACAACACCAGCTTCACCCTGCAGGTGAAAGACGCCAGCGGCGCCTGGGTGACCATCGCCACCGGCAACACTCAGGGCCTGCTCGACCTGATCGTGCTGCCAATCGGCTTACAGGTGGACATCGGCGTGCTGCAAGCAGGTGATTACCGACTGACCGTGGGCAGTGGCGGCATCGGCCTGGTCACCGAAGTGAGCACCACGTTGGACATCGTCTCCACCAGCCTGACCCAATTCACCGGCACCGGCATTGCCACCTCCGGCAACGTCATTACCGACGTGGGCACCGATGGCGCGGTGGATGCCAGTGGCCCGGACAGCGCCGCCGTGCTGCAAGTACTAAAAAACGGCAGCTACGTCTCGGCCGGGACCGCCACAACGGTTCAGGGCCAGTACGGCACCTTGGTGATCAGTGCGGACGGCAGCTACACCTACACGCCCAACGGCAGCCCGAACAGTGTCGGCAAAGTAGACGTGTTCAGTTACCAACTGGTGCACCCTAACGGCCTGTCCGATACCGCCAACCTGTACGTGCGCATCGACAGCCCGCAAGCCACGGAGATCTGGAGCGACACCAACTACGGTGCACCGGCCACGGTGGTCGACGCAGTCAACGACGTTGGTAGCAGCCAAGTCACCCTGGACAACCGCGTGGACACCAGCAGCAGTACGCTGGGCTCGTTGAGCCTGCCATTGATCGGTACCCGCCAGGCCACCTACACCACCACGGTTGCCGCCGACACCACGGCCGACCTGCAAGTGGTGGTCAACTCCGCCAACCTGTTGAGCCTGCTCAACGGCACTACCATCGAGCTGCTCAAGCTCAACCCGGCCACCGGCCAGTACGTGCTGGTGCAGTCGGTGCCGGGTGGTTCGCTGATCAGCGTGCTGGGGGGCGGCGCCGGGTATACCTTCGAGAACCAGGGCGCCGGTACCTACCACGTCCGTGTCACCGCTGGCGGCATCGGCTTGCTCAGCTCCATCACCACCAGCCTGAACACCACCACAACGTACCTGACCGAGTTCGTGGTCAGTGGCGCGACAGCAGCCACCGGCAACCTGCTGACTGACGACAACATCGGTTCGGCCTTGACCGTGCTGAGCGTGCTGACAGCGGCCAACACCTACACCATCCCAGGCTACAACGGGGTGAGCGTGGCCGGCACCTACGGCACGTTGCTGGTGCATGCCGACGGCAGCTACACCTACACCCTCAACGCGGGGCTCACCTCGGCGGTGGTCGGCCAGCAAGACACCTTCACCTACGAGCTCAGCCACCCGAACGGCACTACCGACACTGCAACCCTGACCATCAACGTGGACGATGCTGCTGGCCTCACCACGACCACATCGCTGCTGGCTGATAGCGGCGACGAATCAGCGGCACTCGCCAGCCTGGCAGCGGCCAACGATGTGATCGCCGGCACCGACGGTAACGACCAGCTCGATGGCAGCCAGGGTGGCCACATCACCTTGCAGGGTGGTGCGGGTGACGACACGCTGGTGATAGTCGACCAGAACTTCGCCAGCGTCGATGGTGGTACAGGTACCGACACCCTGTTGTGGGGCGGCGGTGACGCCAGTATCGACCTGGGCAACCTGGCCGAGCGCGTGCACGACATCGAAATCCTCGACCTCAACGACATCAGCTCGGTGGCGCTCACCCTCAACCTGGGGGACGTGGTGGCAATCACCGAAACCGGTACCGACACACTGATTATCAAGGGGGACGACCAAGACTCGGTTCACATGACGGACAACTGGGCGCTGGTCGGGAACCAAACTGCCGACGGCGTCGACTATAACCAATACACGGCCCAGGAGGATCCAAGCCATCACCTGTGGGTACAAAACGGTATCCATGTGGTTTGAGGCCGCTGCAAACCCGCCGGGTGAATGCCCGGCGGCATGGACGACCAGCAGTAAGGGAACTATGTGAAGCGAAGCAGTCCGCTGTCACCGCTGTTGCTGGGAGCATTCGGGCTCCTGGCCCTGAACTTCCACCCGGTTGCCCAGGCAGCCGATGATATAGACCCCCACCTGCGCCAGATCGGGCCATCGTTGTTACGCGATTCGCCCGAAGCGGTACCCGCCCGCCCCCCCACTGGCATGGCACCCGTGGCCAGTGGCGAACGGTTGAGCCTTACCGACGCGGTGCTGCAGGCAGCGCAATGGCACCCGAGCATCGCTGAGGCCATCGGCAACCTTTACAAGCAGGGCGAAGGCATCAACGTCGCCCGTGCGGGGTACTACCCACAGATTTCCGGCGGTCTGCGCACCGGTTATGACACCGGTTATGGTGGCGACCGCAATAGCCAGGCCCTGAACCTGTCGCTCAAGCAAATGCTCTATGACTTCGGCAAGGTCGACAGCGCCGTCAATGCCGCCCAGGCGGCTGCCGCCCGCGCCCAGGCCAATATCCTGCTGGTGGTCGACGATCTGGCCCGCGACACAGCCTATGCCTGGATCGAAACCCGCCGATACGAGCAACTGCTGACGATTGCCCGCGACCAGATTCGCGGCGTGGGCGACATTGCCGGCATGGCCCGCCAGCGTAGCGACATGGGCGCCAGCACCCGCTCCGACGTGGTGCAGGCCGAGTCCCGCGTGGAAAGCGCCCGTGCCACCCTGGAGGAGTACCAGTCGCAGTACGAGCGCTGGCGCTCGACCCTGGCGGCGCTGATGGGCCGCGTTACCCCTCCGGCACTGGCCGAGGGCTCACCCGCTGAGCTGAACCAGGCCTGCAAGCGCCCTGCACAGGGTGATGACCGCCTGCCCGCCGTGCTGATGGCCTTGGCCCAGCGCGCACAGGGCCAGGCTGAACTGGCCCAGGCCAAGGCGGAGGCCTACCCCACCCTGTCGCTGCAACCGCAGGTCAATCATTACCTGGACGACGACTATAACCGCGATAACTCACGACTGGACCGCACCCAGGCAGGCATCTACCTGAACGTCGAAGTCCCCATCTACCAAGGGGGCTCCATCAGCGCCCGTACCCGCGCGGCCAGCCACGCGCTGACCGCAGCCGACTCCGCCGAGGACGCCGCCCGCCTGCAGGCGCGTCGGGGCCTGGCCGAAGCCATGGCGCAAACCTCCGGGCTAAGCCGCCGGCTGACCTCGCTGGAAGCGCGCCAGGCCAGTATTCAGGAAGCACGCATGCTCTACGGGCGTCAGTACCTGGACCTGGGCACACGGCCACTGCTCGACCTGCTCAACGCCGAGCAGGAGATCTACCAGTCACGCTTCGAACTTGCCGGCACCCGCTCCGATCTGCTGCGCCTGGATGTCGACTGCCTGTACAACACCGGCGCCCTGCGCACGGCCTTTGGCCTTGAGGGGCGCAACCTGCAAGGTGTGGAGATCCAGCCATGAGTGATTCGATCGATGTGACCCTGCCCAACCAGGCACCCGCGCCGGAGCAGGCCGCCGCGCACCGGCCAGACCTTGGCCCCTGGCTTGAGGTGATATTGCAGGTGGCGCACCACTACCGCCTGGACGTATCACCCCAGCGTATTCGCCTGGCCGCAGTGGAGGATGCCCGCCCGTTGAATGAAATCCTCCGCCACATGGCACGTCAGGCGGGGCTGGCACTGCGCTTCGTGCACTTCGATGCCAAGGGCCTGCGGCAATGGCGCACGCCGCTGGTGCTGGAGCTGGACGACGGGCAACTGGCGGTGGTCGAGTCGGTGACCGAAGAGGACGACCTGGCGGTAGTGTTTGCCGGTGACCAAGGCCTGACTTCGCGCCTGCCCCGCGACACCCTGAAAGGCCGCATCAACCGCGTTGCCCTGCTGCGCCCGGCCCGGCCATTGCGCGATGTGCGCACCGACGACTACACCGCCCCTTACGACCACCACTGGTTCGCCCGCATCGTACTGCGCGACCTGCGCCCCTATGGGCAGGTGATGGTCGCGTCACTGGTGGCCAACGTGCTGGCGCTGGCCGGCGTACTGTTCTCGATGCAGGTGTATGACCGAGTGATACCGGCTGAATCCCTGCCCACCCTCTACGTCCTGTTTGGCGGTGTGGTGTTGGCACTGGTGTTCGACTTCAGCATGCGCCTGCTGCGGCTAAAGGTGACCGACCTGCTCGGCAAGCGCGCCGACCTGCGGGTGAGCGACCTTGTCTATGGCCATGCCCTGCGCCTGCGCAACTCGGTGCGGCCGAAGTCCACCGGCTCGTTCATCTCGCAGTTGCGCGAGCTGGAATCGATCCGCGACCTGATCACGTCCAGCACCGCCACGGTGCTGGCCGACCTGCCGTTCTTTCTGCTGTTCCTGTTCGTGTTCTGGCTGATCGGCGGCGTGCTGGTGTTCATCCCGCTGGTCGCGCTGCTGGCCATGGTGTTGCCAGGGTTGCTTGCACAACGGCGCCTGGCACGGTTGGCCAACGCCTCGATGCGTGAGTCGGCGCTGCGCAACGCCATGCTGGTGGAAAGCATCCAGGGCCTGGACGAGATCAAGGCACTACAGGCAGAGGCACGCTTCGAACGGCAATGGAACCAGTACAACGCGGCCTGTGCGCACACCAACCTGCGCCTGCGCACCCTCACCAACGGCCTGGTGACCTGGACGCAGAACGTGCAGGGTGCAGTGTTTGCCGTGGTAATCGTGATCGGCGCACCCATGGTCATCGCCGGCGACCTCACCACAGGTAGCCTGGTGGCGGCATCCATGCTTTCGTCGCGAATGATGGCGCCGCTGGCACAGCTGACCCATGTACTGACCCGCTGGCAGCAGGCCAAGGTCGCGCTGCAAGGCCTGGACAAGCTGATGCAATCGCCGGTCGACCACCCCGAAGGCGAAGCCCGCGTGCACCTGCCGGCCATTCACGGCGAGTACCGCCTGCGCCAGGCCAGCTTCCGCTACAGCGAAGAGTACCCGCCAGTGCTGAACATTGGCCGGCTGGACATCCAGCCGGGCGAGCGCATTGCCGTGCTGGGCCGCAACGGCGCCGGCAAATCAACCTTGCTGCAGGCGCTGGGCGGGGCCATGGACCTGGTACAGGGCGAGATTAGCCTGGACGGCATCGCCATGGCTCACCTCGACCCGGCTGACCTGCGCCGTGACGTCGGCCTGCTGCCGCAGTACGCGAGGCTGTTCCACGGCACCCTGCGGGAAAACCTCACCCTCGGCTCCGGCCAGGCCAGCGACCAGGAACTGGTAGCCGCACTGGCCGCCACTGGCGCACTGGACTTCGTCCGCCGCCTGCCCAAGGGCATGGACCATCTGATCCTCGAAGGTGGCCTGGGCTTGTCTGGCGGCCAGCGCCAAGCCCTGGTGCTGTCGCGCCTGCTGGTACGCCAGCCGCAGGTGCTGCTGCTGGACGAGCCGACCGCGTCGCTGGACGACATGACCGAGCGCAAGCTGCTGGATAACCTGGAGCGCTTCTGTCAGGGCCGTACACTGGTGATCGCAACCCATCGCCTGAGTGTTCTGCAGCGGGTCGACCGCATCCTGGTGCTGGACGCCGGGCGCATCGTCATTGATGACGCGCGCGATGCCGCGCTGGCCAAACTGCAGGGAGCCCAGGCATGAGCGACCATGAACTCCCGGCTTCCTATCTGGACGGGCAGGACGACCAGGCGGTATTCCGCGCCGGCCGCCTCATCACCCTCTGCGCGCTGATGCTGGCGGCGTTTCTGGCCTGGGCGGCCTGGTTCGAGGTGACCGAGGTGTCCACCGGCACAGGCAAGGTCATCCCCAGTTCGCGAGAGCAGGTAATCCAGTCGTTCGAGGGTGGTATCGTCGCGCAGATGAGCGTCGCCGAAGGCGACCTGGTCGAGCGCGGCCAAGTGCTGGCCCAACTCGACCCGACCAAGACGGCCTCAAGCGTTGGTGAAAGCGAAGCCAAGTACCGCGCGGCCAGGGCCAGCCAGGCCCGCCTGCAGGCAGAGGTGACCGGCAAGCCACTGACCTTCCCGGCGAGCCTGCGCGACTCTCCTGACCTGATCGATGCCGAAACCGCGCTGTACCAGACCCGCCGCCGCGGCCTGGAACAGACCCTGGCGGGTATTCAGGACTCGTTGCAACTGGTGCGCAGCGAGCTGAAGATCACCGAGAACCTGGCGAAGATGGGTGCCTCCAGCCGGGTCGAAGTTATTCGCCTGAACCGCCAGCGTTCCGAGCTGGAACTCAAGGCCAACGAGGCGCGCTCGGACTATCTGGTGCGTGCCCGGGAAGAACTGGCCAAGGCCAGCGCCGAAGCGGACGCCCTGTCGGAAGTGATCCGCGGGCGCAGCGACTCGCTCAGCCGCCTGACCCTGCGCTCGCCGGTGCGCGGCATTGTAAAGGACATCGAGGTCAACACCCTGGGTGGCGTGGTGCAGCCCGGTGGCCAGGTGATGAAGATCGTACCGATGGACGAACGCCTGCTGATCGAAACCCGCATCGCGCCACGGGACATCGCCTTCATTCACCCCGACCAGGCGGCCAAGGTCAAGATCAGTGCCTATGACTACTCGGTGTACGGCGGGCTGGACGGCAAGGTGGTGGGCATCTCGCCGGACACCCTGCAGGACGAGGTCAAACCGGAAATCTACTACTACCGCGTGTTCATCCGCACCGAACAGGACAGCTTGCAGAACAAGGCCGGTAAGCGTTTTGCGATCGTGCCAGGGATGATTGCCACAGTGGATATCCGAACGGGCGAGAAAACCATCCTCGATTACCTGATCAAGCCGCTGAACCGGGCCAAGGAGGCCCTGCGTGAACGGTAGTGCGTGACGGGAGGTTTGCGTTGCCAGTGAGATTGAGCGCCGCCCGCGCGGCGCATCGCGAGCTGTGCTCGCTCCTACACATGGCGGCCGCGCGCCCGGAACAGGCTTTACTGGCCTGAAACAAACGTAGGAGCGAGCGCAGCTCGCGATGCGCCGCGCGGGCGGCGCTCGACCTCACTGACAACAAAAAAGACCAAGGCGAACCCATCAACTACCATCAATACCCTAAAGCCAGCCGTCAAAGAGCCGATAACCGGTTATCCCCTGCCCCCCACCGAAGGTCACCATGGCCACGCAAAATGCCCGCGCGGATTCGCTATCCCTGCTGCTGTTCACCCTGCGCAGCGGTAAGCTGATGGCAATCAACCTGCTCAAGGTCAGCGAGATCATACCCTGCCCGCCGCTGACCAAGCTGCCCGAGTCGCACCCCCATGTAAAAGGCGTGGCAACCCTGCGCGGCCACTCGCTGTCGGTCATCGACCTGTCCCGCGCCATTGGCGAACAACCGCTGGCCGATCCACAGGGTGGCTGCCTGATCGTTACCGAGATCAGCCGCTCGCGCCAAGGCCTGCATGTACAGGCGGTCAGCCGCATCGTGCATTGCCTGAGCACCGACATCAAGCCGCCGCCCTACGCCTCAGGCACCCGCTCGTTCATCACTGGCGTGACGCGCGTCGACAACACCCTGGTGCAGGTGCTGGACATCGAAAAAGTCATACACGCCATCGCCCCGCCCGTCGCCGAGCCGGCGCACGGCACCTTGAACGAAGAAGATGCCAGCCTGCTGGCCGCCGCCAATATCCTGGTGGTGGACGACAGCCAGGTGGCCTTGCAGCAGTCGGTGCACACCCTGCGCAACCTCGGTATCGAATGCCACACCGCGCGCAGCGCCAAAGACGCCATAAACGTGCTGCTGGAACTGCAAGGCACCGCGCAGGAGATCAACATCATCGTCTCCGACATCGAAATGAGCGAAATGGACGGCTACGCCTTCACCCGCACGCTGCGTGAAACCCCTGACTTCCAGCACCTGTACGTGCTGTTGCATACCTCGCTGGACAGTGCCATGAGCAGTGAAAAGGCGACCCAGGCCGGGGCCAATGCCATCCTTACCAAGTTCTCCTCGCCAGAGCTGACCGATTGTCTGGTGGTGGCCGCGCGTACCGTGGTGTTCGCCGAGCACTGATATATTCAGCGACAAACTCCCCGGCTGGCCGCCGGGGGTGACTCGGGCATAATTCGCGCCCCTCGCAAGAAAATTGCCGGAATCACATATGAAGCTTCTCAGCTCTATCCTGATCAGCTGTGCCCTCTTCAGCGGTATTGCCCAGGCCTCCAGTAGTCAGGCCTGGAACGAGCAGCGCCAGCAGATGCTCAAGGCCTGCCTGACCGCAAGCCAGTTCAAGAACGCCCACGCTCGCGGCAAGCCCGCCGAGTTCGATGACCAGGCAGGCATGAGTGCCCTGCTGATCGAAGGCGTCTACCCACAAAAGCACATGCAGCAGCGCACCGGCACCGAGCTGTGTCTGTACGATCGCCAGCACCAGCGTGCCTTTGTCAGCGAGTGGAGCCCGGAAGCCAAGTGACCGACCGCTTACGTTTCGGCTGTACCGGCTGCGGCAAATGCTGCACCGGCCACCATGTGCCACTGACGCTGGCCGAAGCTCGTCGCTGGGCGGACGATGCCGGCCAGGTGGTGGTACTGATCGAAGCCCTCGTCGTGGACGGCCCTGGCATGCCGCTGGAGCAGCGTGACCATGTGCTGCGACGCTCCCATCCGGTGCATTGCGGCGAGGGCGAGGTACGCGTCTCGGTGACCTTTGCTGCATTCAACCCCGGACGTTGTCGTAACCTCGACGCCAACGACCTCTGCACCATCTATGAGCAGCGCCCGCTGGTCTGTCGCATCTATCCGGTAGAAATCAACCCGCATATTCCATTGCGGCCAGACAGCAAGGACTGCCCGCCGGAGGCCTGGCAACAGGGGCCGGAGCTGATTCACGGCACGCAACTGGTCGATGTGGAACTGCAGGCGCTGGTCCAGGCTTCGCGCCAGGCCGACCGCGATGACATTGCCGCCAAGGTCGCGGTATGTCAGGCATTGGGCATGACTACCAGTGCGCTAAAAGGTAACGGGTTTACCGCTTACTTGCCGGATATGGGGGCGTTTGCTGCGGCGCTGGCGCAGGTGCCGGGGAATGAAGGGACGCAGTGGACCGTGCATGTGCAGGATGAAGCGCTGACGGCGAGCTTGCAGGCACTGGGTTTGCGCACGACCAATGAAACCCCGGTGTATTACGCCTTTATCGGCTTTTAGCCTGATCACCTTGCCCAAGGCCACGCACGAAAAAGCGACCGGATAGCTGGCTGACGGCCAGCTACAAAGCTGCCGTTGGCTTTCTTCGAACACCACCGTAGCGCTGTGAACCGCCTCGGGGGACGAGCCCATCTATTACAAAAAGTACGCAGGCGCTCTAGCACGGGGCTTTCGCCAAAAGTCCCATTGACTCCCCCAAGGATCGTTACTTTTTGCGCAACAGTGCTTATCGCACTTCGCTCTGTTTCGAGTGCACTGAAAGGACTAACTTTACCCCTGTCCTCATTAGCACTTGCACCGCAAGAAGGTAGTTTCAAATGTCCAGCAGTATGGGTATTGCCAGCGTCTTCGTCCTGTCTTCCCTGTTGTTGTCGCCCCTGGCCATGGCCGAAGAATCCCCGGCTTTCGTCGCCCGCAATGCAGAGCTCGCGGCTGTCCATCAAGAGGCCCGTGACGCTGTAGCCGCAAACAAGGCAGATACCGCAAAAGGCGCTAAACAGACAGCTTCCAAAGTTACTGTCGATGCCAATGCCGACAGCTGATCAGGCGCTGTCGCTGCTCCCGCTTTCCCTTGGCTACGCCATGGGCACCTCCAGTGCCGATATGTTAGCCTTTTAAAGGCCGCTGCCAATCAGCGGCTTTTTTTATGTGCTTCAACTCTCAGCCTGGTTGTAACGTCCACCTATAAAAAGACGCACATTCAAATATAAAAACTGCCCCACCGTCATACCAAAGGAGCTAGTACCGGTGCCTTCCGCGTTTCGTTTTACCCCGCTTTTCATTGCGTTGACTGCAACGATCCCTTTCGCCGCCCAGGCAGATGAAGACAAGGCTGATGGCTTCATCGAAGGTTCGTCCTTCAACCTGCATTTTCGTAATGCCTACTTCAACCGCGACAACCACAACGCCGGCGTGCGCGACACCCGCGAGTGGGGCCAGGGCGCGGTTGCGCGTTTCGAGTCGGGCTACACCCCAGGTGTGATCGGCTTTGGCCTGGATGCTCATGCCATGCTGGGCCTGAAGCTCGACGGCGGCGGCGGCCATGCCGGCACCAGCATCCTGCCCAAACACATCAAGGACGACGGCGAGCTGGGCGCTGCCCCGCACTCGTTCTCCACTGCCGGTGCTGCGGTCAAGCTCAAGGCCTTCGACACCGAGCTGAAAGCCGGTGACCTGTTCCTCACCAACCCGGTGATCGCCGGCGGCGAAACGCGCATGCTGCCGCAAACCTTCCGCGGTGTAAGCCTGACCAATACCAGCATCGACGGCCTGTTGCTCGAAGGCGGCCAGGTCAGCTTCACCCACCCGTACAACCAGAGCGGCCACCGCCGCATCGACACCTACTACGGGTCACTGGACGAGCACGACAAGAGCAAGCACCTGAACTGGGCCGGCGCGTCGTGGAGCGGTACCGAGCACATCACCGCCAACCTGTACGCCGCCGAGTTGAAGGACATCTGGAACCAGTATTACGCGGACTTCGACTACACCTATGTGGTCAATGACCTGGTCAGCCTGAAACCGGGCGTGCACTTCTATCACACCCAGGACACCGGCCAGGCCCTGCTAGGCAAGATCGACAACAACACCTACAGCGTGCACTTCACCGTCAACGCAGGCTTCCACAGCGTCACCGCCGCCTACCAGCGAGTGAACGGCAACACGCCATTCGACTACATCAACCTGGGCGACAGCGTGTACCTGGACAACTCGCGCATGTACTCGGACTTCAACGCGCCGAACGAGCGCTCATGGAAACTGCAGTACGGCTATGACTTCGCCGGAGTCGGCGTGCCTGGTTTGAGCACCTCGCTGTCGTATTCGCGCGGTGAGGCCGACCTGACCAAGGCCACTCAGGACACCACTCACTACAATTACTACCGTGAAGATGGCAAGAACGCCATGCACTGGGAACGCGACCTGGACGTGAAGTACGTGTTCCAGGAAGGCGACCTCAAGGACCTGTCGGTGCTGGTGCGCTATGCCACCCACCGCGGCAGCCAGGGTTATGCGTCGATCGACAGCAACAGCGACAACGATGAACTGCGGGTCATCGTCGATTACCCACTGAACGTGTTCTGATCTTTTGCTGCCAGTGTAGGAGCGGGTTCACCCGCGAAGAAGGCTTCGCCGGTGTTCGCGGGTAAACCCGCTCCTACAGAGGTACACGGCAAATAGAAAAGTACAGTACACCGTGCTTCCGTCGGACAAATCTTGTCCGACAATCCCTGCTTCCCTAGAATATCGCCGCCGCGAATGGCCCTGCCCACGCAGTAGCGAGCATGCCCACCCAATCCCCGCGTTTCGCAGTCTACAGGTCGCACCCCGAGCTGATCCTCAACCTGGGCAGTTGCCTTGCCGTGCTCGCCATCGTGGCCATCGTCAGCTACCTGCTTGACCGCGAGCGCGAAAGTGTCGAACAGTCGGCGTTGCGCTCGTCGAACAACATCGTCCAGCTGATCGAAAGCGACATCCTGCGCAACGTCGAACTCTACGATCAGTCACTGCAAGGCCTGATCTGGGCCGTCGGGCGCAAGGAACTGCCGGAAGTCCCCGGCCCGATACGCCAGCGCCTGCTGTTCAATGAAGCCTTCGTCGACCGCAAGCGGGGTGACGTGCTGTGGCTGGACAAGCAAGGCAATGTCGTCGGCGACTCCACCAGCAGCGTGCCACGCAAGGCCAACTTCGGCCATACCGGGGTGTTCAAGGCTCACCAGCAGAATGCCAACCTCGGCTTGCTGGTAGGGCCCCCTTTCAAGGCCAAGCTTGGCGACCTGGACTGGTGTATCAGCTTCAGCCGACGCATCTCCGGCCCCAATGGCGAGTTCGCCGGGTTGGCAGCGGGTGCGCTGCGCCTGTCGTACTTCAGTGAGTTGTTCCAGCGCCTGGACATTGGCCACGACAGCAGCATCAACCTGTTCAATACCGACGGGCAGTTGCTCGTCCGCCAGCCCTATCGCGCGCAGGACCCGCTGATTGGAACCTCCTACACCGAAAGGCCCAATTTCAAGCGCATCATCGCTGAACAGAGCGGTACCTTCACCGCCCGCTCCGACATCGACGGCAAGCTCCGCATGTTCACCTTCGCCCGGGTCGCGCAGTTGCCCCTGATCGTGCTGGTGGTGCACTCGGCCGACGAGGTGTTCGAGTCCTGGCGCCGCACCGCCATTGTTGTCAGCGTCGCCACCGGCGGTCTGTGCGTGGGCATTCTCTGGCTGACGTTGCTGCTGGGCCGCGAACTGCGCCGCCGCCACGAGGCCGAAGAAGACCTGGCTATGCTCGCTTCCACCGATAGCCTGACTGGCCTGGCCAACCGCCGCAGGCTGGACCATGTGCTGCGCCAGGAATGGGCCCGCGCCCAACGTAACCGTAAACCACTGGCGGTACTGATGGTGGATGTGGACCACTTCAAGGCATTCAACCAGCGCCATGGTCACGCCGGTGGCGACCATGCCTTGCGCGAAGTGGCCAAGGCCATCGAGGCATGCATTCGCCGCCCGGCGGACCTGGCCGCGCGTTACGGTGGGGAGGAGTTTCAGGTCGTGCTGCCGGAAACCGATCTGGCCGGGGCCCAGCTACTGGCTGAACGCATCCGCGCCAGCGTCGAGGCGCTGGCGCCGTTTGCGGATGATGTCCACGCAGTAACCGTGAGCATCGGTATCGGTTTGTCCGACACCCAGCACGACCTTGGCAGGGTGCTGGGTGCTGCGGACGAAGCGCTCTACCGGGCCAAGGCCAAGGGCCGGAACCGGGTCGAGGGCCCGCTCGACTAGGAGCGGGCGCGAGCGGCGTTGCGCAGGGCCTTGACCTGGTCATGGTTGCGCTGCACGCCTTGCAGCTGCTTTTCCACCAGGCTGTAGGTCATGTCGCTGGCAGTGCGGCCCAGTTTCACCAGCTTCTCGCGGGCTTCCTTGTAGGCCTTGAGGGCGTGGTCCTCGCCACGCTCCACCTCGTTCAGCACCGCCTCTTCGTCCTTGCCGGTGACCATCGACTTGAGGTTGACCCAGCCGCGGTGCAGGTCGCCACTGATGCTGGTGGAGGTTTCCGGGTCGCCGCCCAAGCGGCGAACCTCGCCCTGCAATTCACTGGCAGCGTTAGCGCACTCACCCGCGCGCTGGACGAAGAACGCTTTCAGTTCGGGGTTCTTCACATCATCGGCAGAGGCCTTGAAACCTTTCTCGCCATCCTTGCTGTACTCGATCAGGTCGTTGAGTACGTCGATCACGTCTTTGTTGGGGTTGCTCATGGTCGAACTCCTTGGCAGGTGATAGTCCTCTAGGGAATTGCAGTGTTCGTGCCACGCTTACCACAAAAATAAATTACTTTATTTTCAATGAGTTATACAAAAGAGACGACAGCTGATAACGGCGTTCTGCATGATTGCCGCTTGGGGCTTCGTGCAGATTGCAGTATGGTCGGCGCCTTTCCACAGCCAGGTGCGCGACGATGAAGCCGGAAACCCTCGAACTACTGGTGACCCGCAGCATGCCGTTCGGCAAGTACCAAGGGAGGATCATTGCCGACCTGCCAGGAGACTACCTGGCGTGGTTTGCGCGCAAGGGCTTCCCGACAGGGGAACTGGGCGGGTTGCTGGCGTTGATGCATGAGATCGATCACAACGGGCTGGGTGATCTGCTGGTGCCGTTGCGGCAGAAGCATGGGCGCTGAGAGGTCAACGCGGCCTTTGTGGAAGCGACCTTGTGCCGCTCCCACAAAGTGGGGTCAGCTCAGGTACTTTTAACCGGCGTCACCGCCAGCTCCACCCGCTCGCTCTTCTTGATCACGGCATACACCACCGCAGTCAACAAGCTACCGGCCATGATCGCCAACAAATAAAGCAGCGCATGGTTGATCGCGTTGGGGATAAGCAATACGAACAAGCCGCCATGCGGCGCCATCAGCTTGCAGCCAAAGTACATCGACAATGCCCCGGTCAACGCACCACCGGCGATACTGGCCGGGATCACCCGCAATGGGTCCTTGGCGGCAAACGGAATCGCCCCCTCGGAGATGAAGCACAGCCCCAGCGCCAGCGCTGCCTTGCCCGCCTCGCGCTCGCTCTGGGCGAACTTGCGCCGGGCCAGGAAGGTGGCGATGCCCAAGCCAATCGGCGGCACCATGCCCGCGGCCATGGTCGCGGCCATTGGCGCGTAGCTCGACGAGGCCAGCAGCCCCACCGAGAACGCATAGGCGGCCTTGTTGATCGGCCCGCCAAGGTCGACGCACATCATGCCGCCCAGCAACAGCCCCAGCAGGATGGCATTGGTGGTGCCCATGCTGTCGAGGAAGTGCGTCAACCCTTCGAGCATCGCCGCTACCGGCTGGCCGACCACGTAGATCATCACCAGGCCGGTGAACAGACTGGCCAGCAATGGAATGATCAGGATTGGCTTGAGCGCCTCCAGGCTGCTGGGCAAGCGCGCCCATCGGGCAATGGCCTTGGCGCTGTAACCGGCAAGAAAACCGGCGACTATGCCACCGATGAAGCCGGCCCCCAAGGTGCTGGCCAGCAGGCCACCGATCATGCCGGGGGCCAGCCCGGGGCGGTCGGCGATGGACCAGGCGATATAGCCCGCCAGTAGCGGCACCATCAGTTTGAAGGCGGCTTCACCGCCAATCTGCATCAACGCCGCCGGTAAGGTGCCCGCCTCTTTGTAGGCCTCGATACCGAACACGAACGACAGAGCGATCAGCAGGCCACCGGCCACCACCATCGGCAGCATGAACGACACGCCGGTAAGCAAGTGTTTGTACACGCCGGTTTTCTCGCCCTTCGTCGGCGTGGTCGGCGCTGCGGCGTCGGCGCTGTTCTCCACCGTGGCCTGCGCCAAGGCTTTGTCCAGAGTCGCGCGAGCCTGCTTGAGGGCAATGCCGGTACCACAACGGTAAATACGTTTGCCGGCGAAACGTGCAGTGGGAACTTCAATGTCGGCGGCCAGCAAAACCACGTCCGCCGCGGCGATGGCTTCAGCAGACAAGGGGTTGCGCGCACCGACCGAGCCCTGGGTCTCGACGGTGAGCTGATAGCCCAGTTGTTGTGCTGCTTGCTGCAGGGCTTCTGCGGCCATGAAGGTATGGGCTACGCCGGTCGGACAGGCAGTGACAGCTACGATGCGGGTGCCAGCACTGCCAGCGGCGGCGGGGCCATCTGTCACTGCGACCAGCAGCTCGGCGTTGGCCGCCGCTTCGTCGAGAAAGCCTTCGCGATCAGCCAGCGCCTGGGATGGCGTGCTCTGGTACAGGCGTTTGCCGACGAAGCGGGCCAGGTCCACCGGCCCGGTGCTGACCACAAGCACCCAGTCAGCCTCGGCGATCTGCGCGGCGCTCAGTTGCCGCTCGGGATGTTCAGTATTCTGCACTTCGACGCTGGTGCTCCAGCCGCGCCGCTGGGCAGCGGCGGACAGCAAGCGTGCGCTCAGTACACTCGACACCTGGCCATTGGGGCAGGCGGTGACTATGGCAATGTTCATCGGCAACCCTCTTGTTGTTCTGTCAGTTGCACGGCCGCTTCCAATTGCACCAGGTGCACGCGGTCACGTATACCGAAGCCAACCTGGGTAACGGCCTGGGCGGCGATGGCAGTGGCTCGGGTCAACGTCTGCGCAGGCGCCTCGGCCAGCAACAGGCCGTGGACCATGCCGGCCACCAGCGAATCCCCCGCCCCCACCGTGCTGGCAACCCGTACCTTGGGTGGGCGGGCGTGCATGGCCAGGTCACGACTGAACCAACTGACGCCCTGCTCGCCCGCAGACACCACCACGTGTTCAACGCCACTGGCCAGCAGGCGCTTGGCGGCAGCCGTCTGTTGCGCCAGGTTATCCACAGGCAGGCCCAGCACTTCGCCCAGTTCTTCGGTATTGGGCTTGACCAGCCAGGGCGCGCTCTGCAAGCCGACACGCAGGGCTTCACCACTGCTGTCCAGGACAACCTTGAGGCCTTGAGCCTTCAACAGTTCGAGCAACTGGCGGAACCAGTCGGCACTGATCCCGCGCGGCAGGCTACCAGCCACCACCACGGCATCGTGACCTGGGGCAATCTGTTGCAGCCTGTGCAGCAAGGCGTTGCGTGCCGCCTCGTCGACCTCCGGGCCCTGCCCGTTGATATCGGTGACGCGGCCATCGGCCTCGACCAGCTTGATATTGCTGCGGGTTTCGCCCGGCACACGGACAAAGCAGTCGGTAAAACCGCGACCGTCGATCAGCGCCTCGAAGGGCTGCAGATTGTCGCGCCCGAGGAAACCGCCAACGGTTACGCTGTGCCCCAGATCGGCCAGTACCTGTGCAACGTTCAGCCCCTTGCCCGCGGCGTGACTGTGCTGCTCCTGGCTACGGTTGACCTGGCCTGGGCGCAGAGCGTCCAGGCCGATGGTGATATCCAGCGCCGGGTTCAGGGTGAGAGTGAGGATCTTGGCCATTCAGTAACGCTCCACCAGCGCGCGAACTGCTGCGGCGCTGTCCTGTTGCAGGGCCTCGCGCGCCAAGGCGCGGGCTGTCTGATGATCGGCCTGGCGAACCAGTGCCTTGACTTCGGCGATGCTGCGCGCGGAGACGCTGAGTTCGTCCACGTCCAGCCCCAGCAGCACGGCCACCGCTTGCGGGTCGGCCGCCAGCTCGCCACACACGCCCACCCACTTGCCGTGGGCATGGGCGGCGCGCACGGTCATGTCGATCAGGCTCAATACCGCCGGGTGCAGGCCATCGGCCTGTGCCGAGAGGCTGGGGTGGCCACGGTCGATAGCCAAGGTGTATTGAGTCAGGTCGTTGGTGCCGATGCTGAAGAAGTCCACTTCGCGCGCCAATTGCGCTGCCAGCAGGGCCGCTGAAGGCACCTCGACCATAATGCCCAGTTGCAGGTCGGCTACCGGGATTTCTGCGCGCAGGCGTTCCACCATGGCCCGAGCCTCACGCCACTCGTGCACCTGGCCAACCATCGGGAACATGATACGCAACGGGCGCTGGTCGGCGGCCCGCAGCAATGCGCGCAACTGGTCTTCCATCACTTGCGGGCGCTGCAGGGTCAAACGCACGCCGCGCACGCCGAGGAAGGGATTTTCCTCGGCAGCGATCGGCCAGTAAGGCAGCGGTTTGTCGCCGCCGACATCCAGGGTACGCACCACCAGCGGGCGCCCATCGAGGCCATCGAGCACGCGGCGGTACTCGGCTTCCTGGGTAGCCACGTCCGGCGCTTGAGGGTGGGCCATGAAAATCAGTTCGGTGCGCAGCAGGCCCACACCTTCGGCGCCCTGCTCCACCACCTTGGCAATACCGTTGCTGTCACCGATGTTGGCACACACCTCGACAGCATGCCCATCCTGGGTGATGGCCGGCTCGAAGCGGTTGGCCCAGGCGGCCTGCAGGCGTTGCTCGC
The DNA here is from genome assembly GCF_043103305.1 of Pseudomonas sp. YQ_5. Taxonomy (NCBI): domain Bacteria; kingdom Pseudomonadati; phylum Pseudomonadota; class Gammaproteobacteria; order Pseudomonadales; family Pseudomonadaceae; genus Pseudomonas; species Pseudomonas sp. YQ_5. The sequence goes on from NZ_JBICJS010000095.1 coordinate 119,726, forward strand.
GCAGGTCACGCTCGGCCAGCGCCTGCTGCAGTTCATCCGCAGGCGGTGCGACGCTAACCACACCACGCTGGCCATCGAGCAGCAGCGGCGTGCCACTGTCCAACAGCAGTATCGACGCACCGGCGCCGACCACTGCCGGTATGCCCAAAGCCCGGGCAACGATGGCACTGTGGGCCGTGGCGCCGCCCTGGGCGGTGACAATACCGGCAACCCGGGTGGGGTCCAGGCGGGCGACATCGGATGGACCGACTTCGGTCATCACCAGCACATAGGGTTGCTCGGGTTCAGCCTGCGCCTGCACACCACACAACTGCGCCAGCACGCGGCGGCCGATATCGCGCAGGTCGGCAGCGCGCTCGGCAAGCAGCGCATCGTGCAATGCCTCTTGCTGACGGGCCGCGGCGTCGATCACGGCCATCCACGCGGCCGCGGCGCTTTCGCCCTGGGCCAGGCGCTGCTCGACATCGTCGGTCAGGGCCGGGTCGGCAAGCATTTCCTGGTGGGTGACGAAAATTTCGCCAATGGCCTTGTCGCTGCGCAGGACCAAAGCCTGCAGTTCGCCATTGACGATGGCCAACGCTTCGCGCAGCTTCTGCCGCTCCTGGGCGCACGATTCACCCCGCAAGGGGTAGTCGAACTCACGCTCGACACAGACATGCGCCGGGCCGCTGGCAATGCCGGGGGCGGCACCCACACCCTGGATACGACTGCCGGCCGCAGGCGCTTGCAGCACTTCGGGTAGGTCATCGGCAATGGGCGTGACGCTCTGCGGGAGCGGTTCCACCTCCTCACCCAGGCCTTGTTCGATAGCGGCCAGCAACACCGGCAAGGCATCGGCAGCGATACTCGGCTCGGCGACCAGTTCCAGTGCCTGACCACGGCGGGCGCCGAGGCTGAGCAGCTTGCTGAGGCTCTTCACCGATACCGCTGGCTGCGCGCTATCGACCAGGCGCACTCGAATTTCCCCTTCAAAGCCTTTGGCCAGTTGTGCAAGCACCTTGGCCGGTCGGGCATGCAAGCCATGTGGATTGGCCAGCACGACACGTGCGCTGGGCCAGTCCGCCGGCGCCTCGCCGACCAGTACTTCCAGTACCGCACGGCTGTTGGTGGCCTGGTAGAGCATCTGCCCGCGGCCTTCGATCAGCACTTCGCAAAGACGCTCAAGCAGGGCCTCGTGAGCGGCGCCAAGGCTGGCCAGGCAGAACAGACCGTTGAGCGGCTGGTCGCGGTAACGCAGCGGCTGCTGCGGGGTGATGAAGGCGAGGCCCGGCTGACGAACCTGGCGCTCGCTGTGCAGCCACCACAGGCCCTCGCCCAGCGGCAGCGGTTCGGCCTGCTGGAGCACGGCGGCAAAGCCACTGTCGACACAGTCGGCACGTTGCAACAGGCGGGCACCGCGCCAGGCCAGTTCGTCGAAGTCTTCAGCCGGCAAGTTCAGCCCCACCAGCTGCGCATCCAGCGCCAACGCTTGTGGCGCGCCCTGCAGCAGCTTGAGCAGCACTTCGGCTGAGCTGGCCCGGCGCAAGGCTTCGGCCAGGTCGGTCTCGCCCAGCGCACGGGTCAACAGCTGCAGCAGGCGCAGGTGTTCGTCGGAGCGGGCGGCAATACCAATGGCCAGGTAGACCATTTGCCCGTCACCCCAGTCTACCCCCTCGGGAAACTGCAGCAGCCGCACGCCGGTGGCATACACCAGATCGCGTGTTTGCGGCGTACCATGGGGAATGGCGATGCCCTGGCCAAGGAACGTGGAGCCTTGTGCCTCCCGGGCCTGCAGCCCTTGCAGGTAACCCTCGGCGACCAGGCCGTCCGCAACCAGCCGATCCGCCAGAAGGCGCAATGCCTCGTCCTTGTCGGCGGCCTTCTGGCCCATGGCTATCTGCTCATTGGCGAGCTCGAGCATGACCTTCTCCTTTTGCAGTTCCCGTTCGGGTACTGGAGTATTGTTGTGAAATTCACATAAGGGGCCAGTTCAGCAGCCTTGCACGGGTGGCAGCCGAGGCAGAAAAATCGGCGGCTGAAACGTTTAATCTGACCAGGCGGCCACGTTACTCGATAATCTGCCCAGTAAAAAGCCCCATCCTGTCGGACAATTGCGACAATGGTCGTCTGCGCGTGATGCCTGTACCGGGTCAAACTACCCGGTCCGGCCTCACAGCCAGCCCCGGTAATAACAAGGAAAATTCGGTGAAACTCAGCGATATCGCCCGTCTGGCCGGTGTGTCCGTGACCACTGCCAGCTACGTCATCAATGGCAAGGCTGAACAGCAGCGCATCAGTAACAGTACTGTCGAGCGGGTACGCGCGGTGGTCGAAGCCCACGGCTTCACCCCCAACCCGCAGGCAGCTGGGCTGCGCAGCCGGCATACCCGCACCCTGGGCTTCATTCTCCCGGATCTGGAGAACCCCAGCTACGCCCGCATTGCCAAGCAACTGGAGCAAGGCGCCCGCGCCCGCGGCTACCAGCTTCTGATCGCCAGCAGCGACGACCAGCCAGACAGCGAGCGCCAACTGCAGCAGCTGTTCCGTGCGCGCCGCTGCGATGCGCTGTTCGTTGCCAGTTGCCTGCCGCCAGAAGATGACAGCTACCGCGAGCTGCAGGACAAAGGCCTGCCGGTGATAGCCATCGACCGCCGTCTGGACCCCGCACACTTCTGCTCGGTGATCAGCGACGACCGCGATGCCAGCCGCCAGCTGGCCGCCAGCCTGCTCAGCGCGGCACCACGTAGCATAGCCCTGATAGGCGCGCGCCCCGAGCTGTCGGTTAGCCAGGCGCGTGCCGGCGGATTCGACGAAGCCCTGCAAGGCTATACCGGCGAAGTGCGCCGCTATCAGGGCGAAGCGTTCAGCCGCGAGTGCGGCCAGCGCCTGATGCAGCAACTGATCGACGACCTGGGTGGCCTGCCTGATGCTCTGGTGACCACTTCGTACGTACTGTTGCAGGGCGTGTTCGACACCCTCCAGGCGCGCCCGGTCGACTCGCGCCAACTGCAGCTGGGTACCTTTGGCGACAACCAGTTGCTCGACTTCCTGCCGCTGCCGGTCAATGCCATGGCCCAGCAGCATGGCCAGATTGCCGCCACTGCGCTTGAACTGGCACTGGCTGCCATCGAGGAAAAACGCTATGAACCCGGCGTGCATGCTGTTGGCCGCACCTTCAAGCAACGCATCTCAGCGACCTGAACATGCGCCTGATCGACACCCACACCCACCTGGATTTCCCCGACTTCGACGCCGACCGCCCGCGCCTGCTGGCCAACGCGGCGGCGCGTGGGCTGGAGCGGATGGTGGTGCTGGGGGTGTACCAGGCGAATTTCCAACGGGTGTGGGAACTGGCCTGCGCCGAGCCGCGCCTGTTCGCCGCGCTTGGCCTGCACCCGGTCTACCTCGACCAGCATCGCCCTGAGCATCTGCTGCAACTGCGCGAGTGGCTGGAGCGCCTGCGCGACAACCCGCTGCTATGTGCCGTGGGTGAGTTTGGCCTGGACTATTACCTTCCAAACCTGGACAAGACTCGCCAGCAGGCGCTGTTCGAAGCGCAACTGCAGATGGCTTGCGACTTCGAACTACCGGCCCTGCTGCACGTGCGCCGCAGCCATGCCCAGGTGATTGCCACGCTCAAGCGCTACAAGCCCGCGCGGGCGGGGGTGATTCATGCGTTTGCCGGCAGCTACGAAGAGGCCCGCGAGTACATCAAGCTGGGGTTCATGCTGGGGTTGGGCGGTGCGGCTACCTGGCCGCAGGCACTGCGGCTGCGCAAGACCCTGGCGCGGCTGCCATTGGACAGCGTGGTGCTGGAGACTGATGCACCGGACATGGCACCGGTGATGTACCCGGGGGTACGCAACAGCCCGGAGCATCTGCCGGAAATTGCCGCGGCGCTGGCGCAAGTGATGGGACTGGATGTCGAGGTGCTGGCACAGGCCAGCACCCGCAATGCTTGCGCGTTGTTTGGCTGGTGAAACCCAGGTGAACGGGATTCCCGTGGGATGCGATTGGCCCGCAATCAGACCAGCACGGTCCACAGCGCAAACCCTGCATACCACAGCACTGCGCAGCGCAACAGCAGTTCCCACAGGCTGTCCAGCCGCCCCAACCCGCGCTGGCTGTCTTCTTCCTCGGGAATGTCATCGGCAATGCGCCCGACCCGAGCCACAAGGTGCCCGGCACTGATGTGCCAATTGAGCACCTCGTGCAGCATCACCCGAGTCACCGCGAGGAAGTTACCCACCAAGGCAAAGCTCAGCGCCAGCGCCCGCACCGGCAACCAGTCCATGATGTGCCGCAACTGCTCGGCACGTACCTTCAGCGCCGGCTGCTTGCTGTGTTCACCACACAGCGCCAACAGTCGATAAGCCAGCGCAGCGCCAGGGCCCAACACGAAATACCAGAAGATCACCGCAAAAAAGCCCTGGTACACCTGCCACAGCAAATTACCCTGCACCCGCACCAGCAGGCTGTGCGGTTCATCGGCCACCAGGCCCAGGTCGCGCTCGGCCACGTGCAGCGCCGCCTGATCGTCTCCCCGCCGCCAGGCATCACGAAACGCCCCCAGCGATGCCTTCGCATCGCCGCGACCCAGGCTGTAGATCAGCACCAGCAGGTGCACCGGCAATGCCAGCAAACCATAGGCCACCGGCTCCAGCACATGCAGCAGCAACACCAGCAGCGCTACTGGTGCCAACACCAGGATGGCCAACGTCCACCATGGGTGCACCTTGCCGTTGCGTTCCAGACGCACCAGTTCGCCAAGAAAGAACCCGTCGCGCTGCACCCGATGGCGCAGGGCTGAAAACTTCTCGACCCACAGCGCCAGCAACAACACCAGAAAACTCATGCCTTGTCCTCGTTGTGCTGCAGCGCCTGGCGGTAGCGCGGCCAGTCGAAGGCCGGGCCGGGGTCAGTCTTGCGCTGCGGGGCAATGTCGCTGTGGCCCTGAATGCGGTTCAGGTCGATGGCCGGCCAGGCATCGCGGATGTGCCGGGTGAGTTGTTCCAGCACCGCATACTGGGCATCGGTATAGGGCAGGTCGTCGGTGCCTTCCAGTTCGATGCCGATGGAAAAGTCGTTACAGCCTTCGCGCCCGTCAAAGCTCGACACACCCGCATGCCAGGCACGGTCATGCAACGACACGAACTGAGTCACCGCGCCGTCACGCTCGACGAACAGGTGCGCCGACACGGTCAGGTGGTTGATGCTGGCAAAATACGGGTGTTCATCAGGGGCCAGGCGGTTCTGGAAGAATTGCTGCACCTTGCCCGTGCCGAAACAGGCCGGGGGCAGGCTGATGTTGTGGATCACCAGCAGGGAAATCGATTCGCCTTCGGGGCGCGTATTGAAGTTCGGCGAGGGGCAGTGGGTGATTCCGATTCCGTGGAACCAGCCAGTGGCACGGTCCAATTGCATGGGCAGATCCTGAAAAACGCCGTGAACATGCCCACAGTATGCCCTGCCGTCAACGCCGTGTGCATGTGAATGATTGTAATGCGTCTGCCTATTGCGCCTGCCCTTGCCGCAAGCTATCAAGTACCGCCTCCAGCGCCCGTTCGAACAACAGGCGGTCATCCAGCACGCGCACTTCGTGCCGCTGAAATGCCTGGGCCAGGCTGACGCTGCTCCACTCGCGCACTTTCATGCCGGTGCGGTTGGCGAACACCAGCCTATCGCTGCTGTCGATGCGCGCGACCAGCTTGCAGCGCAGTGGTTCATCCTCGTCGAGTGCCTCGACCCAGGTGCCGATGCGCAGGCGTTGAGCCTGGCGCAGCGCTGCAGCCTGCCCCTCGGCAGCGTGCAGGGGCACGCAGGCGGGCTCTTCGGCAATCGCCAGCACAATCTCTTCGGCCACCAGCACGTCACCCAAGGATTGGCCCTCACCTGCCGGCAACGCCTCTTTACCTGCGCAGGCGCGCAGGTGCAACTGTTCCAGTTGCAGGAAGAACTCGCGGGTCGCCACCGCGTCCAGGGCTACGCTGGCCAGGCCATCGCGCAGCGCCTTGAGCAGGGCCGGCACCTGCTGCAACAAGGTTTGCGGCTCATGCGGCGGCGTGATGCTGACCAGCAGCATGTCCATCGTCTGCAATGCGTCGCGCCAGGCCTGTGAGGCCTCGCCCTGCTTCAGCCAAGCCAACAGCAGTACCTGGCTCCAGGCCTGCACCAGCATTTGCACCACCACCTGCGGCAATACCCGACCACGCAGGCGCTGGTTGAGCACATGCTGCACCTGCTGCCTGGCCTGCAGTGCCCGGGCACGGCCTTCTTCGGCGTCGCGAGTGCGTTGTTCCAGCAACTCGTTGCGTCGCCGTTCGTCCTGATTGAATGCCAGGAAGTCGTCGAGCAGCTCGGCGAACAGGCTTGCATCGTCGGCAAAATCATTGAGCAGGCGTTGGACGATACGCTCTACCCGCAAATGCAAGCTGTCACGCTGGCCTTCGCTGCCGCACTCCCAGCCAATCGCGGCGCCGGCGATTTCGTTGATCAGCCGGCGCGCCGGATGGCTACCCCGGCTGAACAGCCCCTTGTCCAGTAATGCCACCTTGAGCAGGGGAATATGAAGGCGCGCAATCAGCGCCCGCAGGCTGGCGGGCAGGTTGTCGTCGTTGTGGATGAATGCGAACAGCAAGCCAACCAGGTTGATCACGTCTTCGTCAGCCACTCCAAGGCGCCGACGCGTGCCGCTGCGCACACTCACCCGCAACAACAGTTGCTCAAGCTGCTGGCCGAGCTCGAAGTCATCGGCCTCGTGGGTGGCGGGCACGTAGCGCTGCAAATGCGAAAGGAGCCGGAGCAGGTCGGCGGTACTGATCGGCTGGGCGGTAGCCACCGCGTGCAACCGCGGAGCGAACTGCCCGCGTACCGGCGCCAGCAGTGCCTGCAACGAGTCGAAAAACGCCTGCCCTGCGGCGTCCGCCCCCACCTCCTGGCCAAGGTTCGCCGGCCCTGGGCGCGCACGCATGCGCCGGTCTTCGGCACGCCGGCGCGGCGCCGGTTGCAGTTCGGGCAGTATGCCGGCAGCGACCAGCAACTGGTTGGCTTCGCCATAGATCACATCGACATCGCGCAACACATAACGCTCGAACAGCTTCAGCAGCACCAGCTTGACCCGCAGGCCAACGCCCAGATTCCGCCCGGCATCGAGGAAGTAACGACACAGCGCGGCAGGCCCCAATGGGTTGTGCTGCTCGTACAGGGGCCGGTCGAGCAATGCCTGCAGGCGCAGACCCAGTTGCTGCAGGGCAATGCCATCGCGTGACAGCACCCGCGCCACCATGCCCTCGATGGCGGCGGCCCGCTCCATTTGAGCCTTGCTGCGCGGGTTGCCCGGCTGGGCCAGGTTTGCCAGCAAGTCGACCTGGCCGGTTCGGAGGAAAGCATCATGGAACGTATCCAGAAAACCACGCTCGATGCTCTTGCGCTTCAGACGCAGGTCACGCATGGCCTCGAAGTACAGGTTTTGGTCACCGCGGTCCAAGGCCTTGTCGGCCATTTCGAAGAGCGTGTCATCGGCATTGTCGAACAAGTCCTGCAGCCCCTGACGCAACTGCAACGCGGCCTTGTCGCGCACCTGCAGCAACAGGACCGGAAGGCAAGGCAGAGGCGTACGCCCCCCTTGGTCGATGGCTGCCGCCAAGGCCACCACCTTGCCTTCTTTTTGCATCCTGGACTCCTTGCAGGGTGTCTTGCCCGAAAGGGCTGAAAATCGTCAAAGCTATGACGCCAAATACTGGTCACCATTATCGGTAAAAAATCGTATGCCTGCCAGCGCCGTTTCGCTGGCTGGCTAATGACCCTGCTCTGCTCCGATTACTCACAATGCCCGACCAAAGGTCAGCACCAAGGCGGCTGTACACACAGGCCCCCTGCCCTATAATCGCGGGCACCTAGCTTGTGGAGCCGACCATGCCGAACCTACGCCTTGCCGACCTGACCGCTGAAATTGAAGCCAACGTGCGCCGCGCGCTGTTGGAGGACATCGGCAGTGGCGATATCACCGCGCAACTGATCCCGGCCGAGCGCCTGGCCAAGGCGACCATCATCACCCGCGAAGACTGCGTGGTCGCCGGTACCGCCTGGGTCGATGCCGTGTTCCGCCAGCTCGACCCGCGCGTTGCTGTGCACTGGCAGGTGGCCGACGGTGAGCAGGCCACTGCCAATCAACCGTTGTTCCACCTGGAAGGCCCGGCCCGTTCGCTGCTCAGTGGTGAGCGCAGCGCACTGAACTTCCTGCAGATGCTGTCGGGGGTCGCCACCCGTGCGCGCTTCCTCGCCGACCTGGTAGCAGGCACCCAGGTGCGCCTGCTGGACACCCGCAAAACCCTGCCCGGCCTTCGCCTGGCGCAAAAGTACGCGGTTACCTGCGGTGGTTGCGACAACCACCGCATAGGCCTGTACGACGCCTTCCTGATCAAGGAAAACCACATCGCCGCCAGCGGCGGCGTGGCCGAGGCAGTGGCCGCAGCGCACCGCATTGCGCCGGGCAAGCCGGTGGAAATCGAGGTCGAAAGCCTGGATGAACTGCGCCAGGCACTGGCCGCTGGCGCGGACATCATCATGCTCGACGAGCTGAACCTGGACGAAATGCGCGAAGCCGTGCGCATTACCGCTGGCAAAGCCAAGCTTGAAGCCAGCGGCGGCGTAAACGAAACGACCCTGCGGGTGATTGCCGAGACAGGGGTGGACTACATCTCGATTGGCGCCATGACCAAGGATGTGAAAGCGGTGGACCTGTCGATGCGACTGAGCCTGTGAGCTGATTGCAGGCAATAAAAAACCGGCGCTTGGCCGGTTTTTTATTGGGGGCGCTTTGCACCCCTTTTTCTCAGATCAGAACGAGGCGTTGGCCAAACCGTCCAGGTAGCGCTCGACATCCAGCGCCGCCATGCAGCCCGCACCGGCCGACGTGATGGCTTGGCGGTAAACGTGGTCAGCCACGTCGCCAGCGGCAAACACACCCTCGACGTTGGTAGCGGTGGCATTGCCTTCGCGGCCGCCGTTGACCACCAGGTAGCCGTCTTTCAAGGTCAGCTGGCCTTCGAACAGCGAAGTGTTCGGGGTGTGGCCAATGGCGATGAACACGCCGTCGACCTTGATTTCGTCGCTGCTGCCGTCGTTGTTCTTCAGACGCGCACCGGTTACGCCCATGTTGTCACCCAGCACTTCGTCCAGGGTGGCGTTGAGCTTGAGCTCGATCTTGCCTTCGGCCACACGGGCGTTCAGCTTGTCGACCAGGATCTTCTCGGCGCGGAAGGTTTCGCGACGGTGTACCAGGGTCACTTTGCTGGCGATGTTGGCCAGGTAAAGTGCCTCTTCCACGGCAGTGTTGCCACCGCCCACCACGGCGACCGGCTTGTTACGGTAGAAGAAACCGTCACAGGTGGCACAGGCCGAAACACCCTTGCCCATGAAGGTTTCTTCCGACGGCAGGCCCAGGTAGCGAGCGCTGGCGCCAGTGGCGATGATCAGCGCATCACAGGTGTACTTGCCGCTGTCACCCTGCAGGGTGAACGGCTTGTTGGCCAGGTCGACAGCGTTGATGTGGTCGAAGACGATTTCGGTTTCAAAACGCTCGGCGTGCTCTTGCATACGCTGCATCAGAGCCGGACCGGTCAGGCCGTGGGGGTCGCCCGGCCAGTTGTCGACTTCGGTGGTGGTGGTCAGCTGGCCACCAGCCTGCATGCCGGTGATCAGCAGCGGCTTGAGGTTGGCACGGGCGGCATACACCGCAGCGCTGTAACCGGCAGGGCCGGAACCGAGAATGATGACGCGCGAATGACGTACTTCAGACATGTCGAACTCCTGTCGAGCGGGCCGCAGGGCCGGCATCGGTGTACCGGCTGCGCCAGCCAAGAAAATAAAAAGGACCCACGCAGCACTTGGGGAAGGCTAAAACGCGCAGGCCCGCAAAGCGAAAAGTTGAGCGCACTGTAGCGAGGTCGCAAAGATTAAGGAAATATCCTTAGACAATCCACCTCATAGGCATCGCCTATGCTGCGATTTCATCGATAAACACGCGCTGCGCGCTTTTGTTACATCCCGTTTCCCGCCCACTGCGTGCCTTTCGTCGGCGCGGCAAACTCGGTAAGGTCAGCGCGTTTTCCTTCTCTGCGGAGTATCTAGATGCAAGCCCCTGTCCTCTCTGGCCCCCAATACCTGCGCGAAGGCCTGAAACTGGTGCTGAGCCCCAACCTGCGGTTGTTCGTGCTGCTGCCACTGGCGGTCAACCTGTTGCTGTTCGGTGGCCTGATCTACTTCGCCGGCCACCAGTTCGGCCTGTGGCTCGATGCCCTGATGCCAACGCTGCCTGACTGGCTGAGCTTCCTCAGCTACATCCTCTGGCCGCTGTTCGTTGCCTTGCTGGTGCTGATGGTGTTCTTCACCTTCACCTTGGTGGCCAATATCATTGCCGCGCCGTTCAACGGTTTTCTGGCGGAAAAGGTCGAGGTGGTAGTGCGTGGCGAAGACACCTTCCCAGCCTTCAGCTGGGGCGAGCTGGCAGCCATGGTACCGCGCACCTTCAGCCGCGAAATGCGCAAGCTGGGCTACTTCCTGCCACGCGCCATCGGCCTGTTCGTCCTGTCGCTGATCCCGGTGGTCAACGTGGTGGCTGCGCCGCTGTGGCTGATCTTCGGCGTGTGGATGATGGCCATCCAGTACATCGACTACCCGGCGGACAACAACAAGATGACCTGGCAGGACATGCTCGCCTGGTTGCGGCAGAAGCGCTGGCAGAGCCTGGGCTTTGGCGGCATCACCTACCTGGCGCTGATGATTCCGGGGGTGAACGTGCTGATGATGCCGGCGGCGGTGGCCGGGGCTACGCTGTTCTGGGTGCGGGAGCGGAGCTGAAGGAGCGTGGGGCTGCAGGGCAGCCCCTTTTTGCAGATTGTTTTTTTAGAAGTCGGAGAAACTGTAGGGTTCGAGGGTGGCAATCTGAGAAAGCAGTATTAGATGCTCCACTGCCTTAACCTTCTCGAGGTTAGCAAGGTCGCTTGACCCGCCGAACGCCAAGGCTGGAACGAACCCATACATTTCATCATGCTTTAGCATACCCAGTTTTTTCTTTGCTGGCTCGAACATGCCATCAAAGTCAACAGACGCCTTCTCTTTGCCAAGGAAGAAACCTTGCACTTCCCTGTCCATATCCGCCGCCGTCAACTCATATTCACTGCCCCTGTATCGTGAAATATGAGCCAAAATCTTTACTGAGAAACCCGTTTGCTCTCCAAAGAGATACAGGTCACCAAATGCGCCGCGAGCGATCAGGTGGTATCTATCTCGCTTCTCCAATATTGTGCCTTCGATAAGCGAGGCAGTTACCCCTTCATATTCCTGGGGATTGACAGTCCAAAATATCCCGTCACCATACCCGCACCAACCGTGCTCACTCCAATACTCTAACAATTTGTTCGGCAAGATGCCTCTGTATCAATCCAGACTTGAGGGAGGAACCTCCTGTCGAAAAAACGGCTCACCAACTTGCTCTACAAACAGGGAAAAAACCTCATCCACGGCGAAAACCTCAAGCGACTAGCATTCATGGATTGTGCAAAGCTGCTAGAGATGACAGGGTTTCCTTTGCCTGCTTCACCGAGAGCTTTCTAGCTTCAATGGCATTCATAGCTATCATAAGATCTCTCTGAATTCTCTCCTGTAACTTAGAAGTTCAGCTGCTCAGTTGTTACCGTGGGTGGGGCTGGAGATTTTTATCGTTCTTTAGATCGAGCGCCGCGCAGGCGAAACTCGATCCCATGGCCATTACAAATTATCAAAGACTCAACCGACTGGAAAACTGTTCCACCACGTCCATCACACGGGCGATTTCCTCGGTGGCGGTGCTGGTTGACTGCGGCATTAATCTGGCTGCTCGGAAAAGGAGTAAGGTTGAAGATCTGTCAATTGCGCCAGAAAGATCAAGTGTTCAACAGCGCTGACTTTTTTAAGATGTTGCAGGGAGTCAGCCCCGCCCAGCATGAGCGCGGGGAAAAAGCCGTACATCTCGTCATGTTTAAGTCTACCCAGTTTTTCCTTGGCGGGATTGAAGAGACCATTGAAATCCATTGACTCCACTTCTCTTGACAAAATAAAGCCTTGAAGCTCAGTATTTAGTTGTTCCTTTGTGAACTCAGTTCGATAAAATATGTACTGAGAGCCCACGCTTGTTATCTCCAATGAAAAGCCAGTTTTCTCTCCCCAAAGATACAAGTCTCCGAAGGCACTTCTCGCAACCAAATGATAGTTGTCGTACGAAGCAAGTGCCGTGCCTGCAATCCAACAGGAAACTACGGCGTCATATTCTTGCGGATTGACTAGCCAGAATATGCCCTCACCGTAGCCCCCCCACCCATGCTCGGACCAATATTCCAAAAGCTTGGGAGGAAGCTTGTCTCTGTATTTTTCGATTGTGGAGCCAGGTACTTCCCGGCGGTCAATCGGCGGACCGAAATTCTCAATTAAATTGGCAAATACTTTATCCACTTCAACTTTCTCACCTTAGCACTTATGTAATTTGACATTCATGCGGATTGAGCCTCTGGACTCCAGCGGTACCCTTTCGGCCGCTTTCTTTAATGCTGTTGATGTCGAGGCCGGCGAAGCGCTGGCGTAGCATGTGCGCCGCGTGCCATTCGGCGTGGTAGAAGGCTGTGCGGACAGCGTCGACCCGGCGCAGGTTGAGGCCCAGCGAGGCGACCTCTTCATTGAGGCCGGTGCGGAACTGGCCACCGCTTGGGTAGCCCACCATGGCGATGACACGTGACTCGATCTCGTGCCAGGAGGGCACGAGGTAATCCAGGTACATGAGGTGTCTCCCTGACAACGTGTGCAGGGGGAAATCCCATCATGGATTCGGATCGGAGGTTTCTGAGTCAGTTGTAGGAAAGTGCGACTTCGTTTCCGGCATGCTCGGCGAAGTTCAGCTGTTCAGTTGCTAGCGTGAGTAAGGCTGAAATTTTTATCGTTCTTGAGATCGAGCGCCGCGCAGGCGAAGCTCGATCCCATGGCCATTACAAACCCCAAGCCATATCAAAGACTCAGCCGGCTGGAAAACTGCCCCACTACGTCCACTACCCGCTTCGCCCCGTCCTGGATCTCGACAATCACGCTGCCCGTCTCATCCGCCAGCGCCAGCCCCTGTTCGGCCTGGCGCTTGCTGGTATCGATGATCGACACTGCCGCCTGCGCCAGTTGTTCGTTCTGCTGTACCACCCGGGCGATTTCTTCGGTGGCGGTGCTGGTGCGAGAGGCCAGCTGGCGCACTTCGTCGGCAACGACGGCAAAGCCCCGCCCTTGCTCGCCCGCGCGGGCAGCTTCGATGGCCGCGTTAAGGGCCAGCAGGTTGGTCTGCCCGGCAATGTCGCTGATGGTCTTGATGATCGAACCGATCACCCGCGACTGGGTATCCAGCGCCTGGATGCCGTCGGCCGCCTCTTGCATCGAAGCCTCCAGGCCACGCATCACAGTGACAGTCTGGGTGACCACTTCGGTGGCCTTGCGAGCACTGACATCGGTACCCAGCGAGGTGTTGTAGGCGACATCCGCCGCCTCGGCCACTGCCTGCTCCTGGTTGACCTGATCGGTGATCACGGTGGCGAACTTGACCACCTTGTACAGCACATCGTGGGCATCGAAGATCGGGTTGTACGAGGCCTCCAGCCAGATCACCCGGCCATGGGCATCGATGCGCTTGAAGCGCTCGGCAACATATTCGCCACGGCGCAGCCTGTCCCAGAACGCTTGGTAGCCGGCCGAGTTGACCTCCTGCGGTTCGCAGAACATGCGGTGGTGCTTACCGCGAATCTGCTCCAGGCGATAGCCGACAGTGGCCAGGAAACGTTCGTTGGCAGTGAGAATGATGCCGTCGAGGTCGAACTCGATCACCGCAGTAGAACGCATCAGCGCCTTGATCAGGCTTTCGTGCTCGCGTGAGGTCTCGATGGTTCGGGTAAGGTCGCTGGAATGCAGGGTGAAGTACTTGATGCGCCCCTCGCTGTTCTTCACCGGCTGCAGGATCGAGCGCAGCCAGGCTTCCTGACCATTGCCGCGCAGAAGACGGAACGCACCGTTCAGGTGTTCGCCACGGCTGATCGCGCTTTTCATGCGCTGGTAGAAGTCCAGTGACTTTACGTGGGCGGGGACGATGTCCTCGATATTGCGTCCAAGCAATTGTTCGGCACGGTAGAGCATCTCGCTCTCGAAGTTGCCGTTGACCATCTCGATCCGTCCCTGAGGGTCGAGCTGCAGCACCAGCATCTCGCTGTCGAGACTACTCTTGACCTGTTCGATGGACATCAGGTCTTCGCGCAGTTGCCGGATTTCTTGCTTGAGCTTGTTGTTGAACATCACCGCTCTCCTGGAGCGCATCACGTAGTCGAATGCATCTTCATCGGCTGCCGGCGACACCTTCTTGAGTGCTGTGCGAGGAAATATTCATAGAGGCAAAAATGCCGGCGATCAGGCGTCATATTTACGTCATAAGGCAGTCACATTAGCGCAACCCGGCAGGCGGAAACTTTTTGTCATGAATACACCCGCGCTACGCATCACCCTGGTCAGCGAAACCTTCCCACCCGAGATCAACGGCGTGGCCAACACCCTTGGCCGCCTCAGCGAAGGGTTGCGCCTGCGCGGCCATGAGGTCGAGGTGGTGCGCCCGCGCCAGGCCGACGAAGGGCACGCGCACAACGACCCGCACCTGATGCTGTGCCGGGGCTGGGCGCTGCCTGGCTACCCGGGTTTGCAGTGGGGCGAGGTGTCGATGCACAAGCTGTTGCGCCGCTGGCGCCGACAGCGCCCGGATGTACTGTACATCGCCACCGAGGGGCCGCTGGGGCTCAGCGCCCTTCGTGCGGCCCGTCGCCTGGGGGTGGCGGTGGTCAGTGGTTTCCACACCAACTTCCCGCAGTATTCCGGCCAGTACGGCCTTGGCCTGCTGGCGCGCCTGCTCACCCACTACTTGCGCTGGTTCCATCGGCGCACGGCAATCACCTTGGTGCCGAGCGCCAGCCAGCGCCTGGAGCTTGAGCGTCGCGGTTTCGAGCGCCTGGAACTGCTGGCGCGAGGGGTCGATGCCTGCCTGTTCAATCCGGCCCGACGTAGCCAGGCCTTGCGCGAAAGCTGGGGGCTAGGCCCGGAGGATATCGCCGTCTTGCACGTCGGGCGGCTGGCGGCGGAAAAGAACCTTGGCTTGCTACGGCCTTGCTTTGAGGCATTACGCAAGACGTATCCACAGAAGCGTCTGCGCCTGATCATGGTCGGCGACGGGCCTCAGCGCGCCAGCCTTGAACAACAGATACCGGACGCCGTGTTTTGCGGCGCCCAGCGCGGTGAACGACTGGCCGAGCACTACGCCAGCGGCGACCTGTTCCTGTTCCCGAGCCTGACCGAGACCTTTGGCAATGTGGTGCTCGAAGCCATGGCCTCAGGGTTGGCGGTGGTTGCTTATGACGAGGCAGCCGCAGCGCAGCATATTCGCCATGGCCACAGCGGCGCGCTGGCCATGCCAGGGGACCAGGCTGCGTTTGTCGACGCTGCTTGCTGGTTGCTGGAAGAAGTGGAGACGTTGCGCAGGGTACGCCTGAATGCGCGACAACACGCCAGCCGCCAGGGTTGGCCGGCGATTGTCGAGCAGTTCGAGGAGTATCTGGATAGCGCCTGTCGAAATGTCAGTGCTGCGGCTGGTCGTTCGACGCAGTATGTGCAGCGCCTGTGAGAGTGAGCGCCGCGCAGGCGGCGCTCACTCTCACAGGCGCCACAATGATCGCGCCCGGTACTATTCAGACCAGTGCTTTTTCAATGGCCTGCACCACTGCCGGGTCATCCGGTGCCGTGCGGGGTGAAAAACGCGCCAGCACCCGGCCATCTTTGCCTACCAGAAACTTCTCGAAATTCCAGGTAATGTCACCGGGGAACTCGGCCCCCTCGCCTGCCAGCAGGCGGTACAGCGAATGGCGCTGCGGCCCGTTGACCTCCAGCTTGCCCCCCAGCGGGAAGCTGACCCCGTAGTTGAGGCTGCAGAAGTCCTGGATTTCCTTTTCGCTACCCGGCTCCTGCCCCGCAAACTGGTTGCACGGCAGGCCAAGCACATTGAAACCCTTGTCCTTGTAGATCTGGTAGAGGTTTTCCAGGGCCTTGTATTGCGGCGTCAGGCCACATTTGGAGGCAACGTTGACCACCAGCACCACTTGGCCCTTGAAGGGTGCGAGGGGCAGCTCTCCGCCGTTCAGCGCTTCCAGTTTCAGGTCGTGAAATGCACTCATGATGAAATCCCCTCTCAGGTTCCCGGTTGCCGTGCAGGCGAATTTCGCCCACTAAAAAGGCGCTCGTCCAAACCGTTCACCTCCCGTAGGAAGGCAAATCGGCTTGCCCGAGCGCCTGGCGACTTTCTGAGCTTAGCGCAGAAAATCAGTGGTGATGGCCACCTTCACCGTGGATGTGACGGTGAGCGATTTCTTCGTCGCTGGCGTCACGCACGTTGACAACCTTGACCTGGAAGGTCAGGCGCTGACCGGCCAGCGGGTGGTTGCCATCAACGGTAACGTCGTCGCCGTCGATGTCGCGGATGGTGACGATCTGCATCTGGCCGTCCGGTGCCGAAGCGTGGAACTGCATGCCCACTTCCAGCTCGTCGACACCTTCGAACAGGCTACGGTTCAGGGTGCTGACCAGTTCGGCCAGGTACTCGCCATAGGCCTCTTCAGGTTCGATGGAAACGTTCAACTCGTCACCAGCCTGCTTGCCTTCCAGGGCTTTTTCCAGGCCCGGGATGATGTTGCCGGCACCGTGCAGGTAAACCAGCGGCGCGCCACCGGCGGAGCTGTCGATGGTCTCCCCGGCGTCGTTGGTCAGGGTATAGTCGATGGAGACAGCCTTGTTGGCGGCGATCAGCATGGGGCAAGACCTTTTGCAAAAGAATGTAGAGCGCACAAGTGTAACCAAGCCATCGTCCGATTGCGAACGAACTGCGGACGAGCAACGGCCCATCAGTCGGATCAACGGCTTTCATCAGGACGAAGAAGGCCACTGGGTGGCGGAACTTTCGTGCGGCCATACCCAGCACCTGCGCCACCAGCCGCCGTGGCAGGCACGCCCGTGGGTGCTCGACCCGGCACAACGTGCGCAACACATCGGCCAGCCTTTCGCTTGCGGCTGGTGCGCACAAGGGGCCGATAGCGCTACCCTTGACCGTTAATTTCTTGCACCGCTTATTTCGAGAAGCACGCATGCAGACATTTTTCATTGCGCCGACCGACTTCGGTGTCGGCCTGACTTCGATCAGCCTGGGCCTGGTGCGCACCCTGGAGCGTGCCGGCCTGAAGGTCGGCTTCTTCAAGCCTATCGCCCAGCCCCACCCGGGTGACACCGGCCCCGAGCGCTCCACCGAACTGGTCGCCCGCACCCACGGCATCAAGCCACCGGTCCCACTGAGCCTGGCCCACGTCGAGCGCATGCTCGGCGATGGCCAGCTGGACGAGTTGCTTGAAGAAATCATCCGCCTCTACCAGCAAGCCTGCGTCGGCAATGACGTGGTTGTGGTCGAGGGAATGGTGCCCACGCGCCACGCCAGCTACGCAGCGCGGGTCAACCTGCACCTGGCCAAGAGCCTGGATGCCGAGGTAATCCTGGTATCGGCCCCGGAAAACGAAGTGCTCAGCGAGCTGTCTGGGCGGGTCGAACTGCAGGCCCAACTGTTTGGCGGCCCACGCGACCCGAAAGTGCTCGGGGTGATCCTCAACAAGGTGCGCACCGACGAGAGCATGGCGGACTTTGCCACCCGCCTGCGCGAGCACTCGCCATTGCTGCGCGGTAATGACTTCCGTCTGCTTGGCTGCATACCCTACCAACCCGAGCTGAACGCACCACGGACCCGCGATGTGGCCGAGCTGCTCGGCGCACAGGTGCTCAATGCCGGCGACTACGAGCAGAGGCGCATGAGCAAGATCATCATCTGTGCGCGCACGGTGGCCAACACGGTCCCGCTACTGACCTCGGGTACCCTGGTGGTAACCCCGGGCGACCGCGACGACATCATCCTCGCTGTCAGCCTGGCAGCGATCAATGGCGTGCCACTGGCCGGCTTGCTGCTGACCAGCGACAGCAAGCCTGACGAGCGTATCCTTGGCCTGTGCCGCGGTGCACTGCAGGCCGGCCTGCCGATCCTGTCGGTCAGCACCGGCTCGTACGACACCGCCAACCAGCTCAACTCGCTGAACCGCGAAATCCCGGTGGACGACCGGGAGCGTGCCGAGTTCATCACCGACTTCGTCGCCAGCCATCTCGACGCGGCCTGGCTGCACCAACGCTGCGGTACGCCGCGCGAACTGCGCCTCTCACCGGCAGTGTTCCGCTACCAGCTGATCCAGCGTGCGCAGCAGGCCAACAAGCGCATCGTCCTGCCAGAAGGCGCCGAGCCACTGCTGGTGCAGGCTGCAGCCATCTGCCAGGCCCGCGGCATTGCCCGCTGTGTGCTGTTGGCCAAACCCGAAGATGTCGACGCAGTGGCCCGCGCCCAGGGCATCACGTTGCCGCCGGGGCTGGAGATTCTCGACCCCGAACTGATTCGCGGGCGCTATGTGGAGCCCATGGTCGAGCTGCGCAAAAGCAAGAACCTCAACGCACCGATGGCCGAGCAGCAGCTGGAAGACCCGGTGGTGATCGGCACCATGATGCTGGCCCTGGACGAAGTGGACGGCCTGGTCTCGGGCCTGGTGCACTCCACGGCCAACACCATCCGCCCGGCCCTGCAACTGATCAAGACCGCACCCGGCTCGAGCCTGGTCTCGTCGGTGTTCTTCATGCTGTTTCCTGAGCAGGTGCTGGTGTACGGCGACTGCGTGATGAACCCGCACCCAAGCGCTGCCGAGCTGGCAGAGATTGCCCAGCAGAGTGCCGAATCGGCGCAGGCCTTCGGCATCGCGCCACGGGTGGCGATGATCAGTTATTCAAGCGATTCGGCCAGCGATGAAGAAGTCGAGAAAGTACGCGAAGCAACACGCCTGGCACAGGACGCGGCGCAGGGGCTGCTGATCGACGGGCCGTTACAGTATGACGCGGCGGCAAACCCGGCGATTGCCCGAGAGCTGGCGCCGGCTAGCCCGGTGGCCGGGCGCGCCACGGTATTCGTGTTCCCCGACCTGAATACCGGCAATACCACGCACAAGGCGGTGCAGCGCAGTGCCGACGGGGTCAGCCTGGGGCCGATGCTGCAGGGATTGCGCAAGCCGGTGAACGACTTGCCGCGTGGGGCGCAGGTTGACGATATCGTGCACACCATTGCCCTGACGGCGATTCAGGCCAGCGTGGCGCGCTAAAAGCAGCCGCTTCTTTGCAAGCCTTGTGGGAGCGGGACTGCCCGCTCCCACAAGGCCGCAAGGCGGCCCTTAAGGTCAATCAGGGATACTGCTGAACCTGACCTTGCTGCTCATACTGCTGACCCGGAATCGGCTTCAGGTTCACTTCCACACGGCGGTTCTGCGCACGACCATTGGCGTCAGCGTTGCTGGCGATCGGCTGGTCCGGGCCCATGCCACGTACAGAGATACGCGAGGCATCCACACCCTGCGAAGTCAGGTAGGTGCTGACCGCCTGCGCGCGGCGCTGGGACAGGTCCATGTTGTGCTGGCGGCTGCCAGTGCTGTCGGTGAAGCCGACCACTTCGATGGTGTTCTGGTTGAACTGCTTGAACGAGCCAGCCAGGTTGTTCAGCGGCGAGTAGAAGCTTGGGGCGATGTTGGCCGAGTCGGTGGCGAAGGTGATGTTGCCCGGCATGATCAGCTTGATCTGGTCACCCTGACGCTGTACTTCCACCCCCGTGTTGGCCATTTGCGCGCGCAGCTCGGCTTCCTGCTTGTCGGCGTAGTAGCCATAACCGGCTGCAGCGGCACCCACTGCGGCAGCACCAATCAGTGCACCCTTGCCACGGTTGTTGTGGTCGATCGCAGCACCGGCGATGGCACCGGCCAGCGCCCCCAGGCCGCCGTACTTGGCGGTTTTGCTCATCCCTGTGGAGCCCTGCGCCTGACCCTGGTTGTCGTAAGGATTCTGGCCGGCGCAGCCGGTCATCAGTGCTGCGGCAGTTGCGACGATAATCAGACGACGCATGGTGAACATGGACAAGCTCCTACTGAAATTCATAAATGCGGCAGATCTCGAAGGGATCTATGCCAGCCTTGGATTGCATCGGCAACGAAAAATTCCATGAAAGTGCCTTCATGTGCCATCAGGCACGCACGAACGGGTTTTCGCGCATCTCGTCGCCCAAACGGGTGTCGGGCCCGTGGCCGGTCACCACGATGGCCTCTTCGTCCAGCCGGTACAGCCGCTCCTTGATGGAGCGCACGATTGCCCGCTGGTCGCCACCCCACAAATCAGTGCGGCCAATACCCCGACGGAACAGGGTGTCACCGGCAATCAACAATTTGGCATCGGCAAACCAGAAGCTCATCGAGCCCGGGGTATGGCCAGGCGTATGCAGCGCCACCCCGCAGCCGCAGGCGAGTTCTTCGTCATCGCCCAGCCAGCGGTCCGGTGCCGGTACCGGGGTGTAAGGTACACCGAACATCTGGCACTGCATCTCGAGGTTGTCCCACAGCACTTGGTCGTCCTTGTGCAGGTGCAGCGTGGCACCCGTCAGCTCCTTGAGCTTGCCTGACGCGAGGAAGTGGTCGAAGTGCGCATGGGTGTGGATGATGCTCACCAGCGTCAGGCCGTGGGCCTGCAGGCGGGCAAGGATCTTGTCCACGTCACCACCCGGGTCGACGACAATGGCTTTCTTGGTCAGGGGGTCGCCGATCAGCGTGCAGTTGCACTGCAAGGGGCCGACGGGGAAGGTTTCGCGGATGAGAGCAGGCGGGGCTTGGGTCATGGTGTTCTCGCAGGTGAAGCTGGGTTCTGCTGGGAGCCTGACAGGAAAATGGGGTGGGTGCACGAGGTTCATGTATTGAGCGAAGTGGCGCCTGTGAGATCGAGCGCCGCCCGCGCGGCGCATCGCGAGCAAGCTCGCTCCTACATTTGTTTCGGGCCAGTTATTCCTGAGGCGGAGGTGCGCGCCACCTTGGTGCCCACCTCGTCGATATTGCGTGGAACAAACAAGGCGGTCGCGCGCGTGGGTGCAGGCAATACTGGCCCGAAACAGATGTAGGAGCGAGCTTGCTCGCGATGCGCCGCGCGGGCGGCGCTCGATCGCCCAGGCACCCAATACCTCAAGGCAGGAATAACCTGAACAACCCGCCCCCAAGCGCCCCGCCGTTGGATATCTCGATCCGCCCGCGCGCACCACCGCTTTCATGCAACGCTGCAATCCGCGCCGCAAAATACAGCCCAAGGCCAGTGCTGCCGCTGGTCGAGTCAATGCCCTGGATGTACTCCTCCTGGCGCTCGAGCATGTGCTTTGGATAACCCGGGCCGTCATCATTGACGCAAATGGCCAACTGGTTATCGGCCTCTTCGATGGTGATCAGCAAGGCGTGCCCGGCAAAGCGGGTGGCGTTGGTGATAACGTTGGAGATCACCGAGGCCACCAGTTCGCGGTCGAAGAAACCCAGCGGGTTATCGGTGTCGATGCGCCAGGTGGCGAGAATGTCGTTGTGCTTGAGTACTTCCTCGTGCGCCGCCAGCTGGGCTTCGATGAAATCATCCAGCTCATGGTAGTCCGGGCATACCGGCAACTGGTTCACACCCAGTTTGTATAAGCCCAGCAACTGCACCAGCATGCCGTTGAGGTGACGAAATTCATGCTCCATGATCCCTTGTTCGGCACCGCCACGCAGCTCCTCGGGCAAGCGTTCCACCCACTGGCTGTGGGACTGGATCAGCGCCGACAATGAACTTTTGAGGTCGTGCACGGTGGAGGCGATCACCGTGGAAAAATCCAGCCCCTGATTGTCTTGATTCATGCGCCGAACACTCGGATATGCAGTTTGCGGTAACGGTCATAGCGATTGTCGCTGGCAGGGATACCGGCCACGCTGGTGAGGGCGTCGCGGCACTCCTGCATGATCGCAGGCTGAGGGTTGTCACCGCCGATGCGCAGCAGCGCCTGGGCGGTGTTGAGGGCGATGCTGATGTTCTTCGGCTGTAAACCCAATGCCTTTCGGAACATCTGCAACGCCTCTCCAAGCTGCCCTCCCTGGTAACTGCGTACCCCCTGACGATTGAGGGTGACGGCTTCGGTAATGGCGTTGAGCACGCTGGGGTCATCCGTCAGCTTGCCCACTTTCTCCATGACCTTGGGGTCATCGCCATAACTTTCCACACAACTCCTCAGCACGCCGATGGCAGCGGCTTCCTGCCCCATTGCCTGCAATTGCGCAGCGACGGTCAGGGCTGAATCGACCGAGAAGAACTGGTTCATCTTGTCCAGGCGCTGAATCGCCTGTTCTGTCAGTTTGCCGGCCGTTTCCGGGTCGCCGGCCTGCTGCAGGCTGGCAGCCTTCATCATCCGCGCACGCACCTGCAGGCCTTGGTCCTCGGGGTTTTCCTTGGCTACCTCGCTGAGCGTGGTGTTGATCTCGACCCGGGTACGGGCGTCCAGGCCGAAGCCTGCATTCTTGCTCATCAACGCCTGGACCAGGCCAAGGTTGTTTTCGGCATCCTTGTAACGCGAACTTTGCCCTTGGTTCACCGCATGGCGAAACGCCTTCGATGCGCTCTCGAAGTCTTCGTTCTCCAGCGCCAGCTTGCCCAGCGTCGACTGCCGACGCACCGACAAAGGCGACAGGCGCACGGCTTCTTCAAGCAAGTTCTGCGCGCGCCGGGTATCGCCCTGAGCCACCAGCACCTCGGCCATGCCATCGTACAGGCCTGGCATGATCGGGAACGCCTTGAGCGCCTGCTCGTATACACCCTGGGCCTGGGCATTCTGACCACGCTTGTGCATCAGTGCCCCCAACGCGGCGTAAACCCACGGCTGCGGGCGGCTGGCCAGGATGGCCTTGAGGAACTTTTCCAGTTCCTCGAAGCGGTTGAGGTTGCGCAGGGCATCGGCCCGGTAGCGCAAGCACAATGGAGCCAGGCGCGGATCCCTCTTGCACAGCTCGGCGCAGGCCGCCAGTACTTCGGCCGGGCGGTTGCGGTCCAGCGCTTGCAGGATCGGCTTTAGCAACGTCTTGCGCTGGAACAGTTTCTCGACGCGCTGGGCCAGGCCAACCCGGTTGAACGGTTTGGTCAGGTAGGCATCGGGCTCGTGCTCGATGGCGCTGAGGACAATCGCCTGGCTGCTCTCGGCGGTGACCATGATGAACACGCATTCATGGCTGATGTGCTTGTCGATGATCAGGTCTTCAAGCACCTGTTGCCCGTTCTTCTTGCCATCGCCCAGATGGAAGTCCTGCAGGATGAAGTCATAGCGCTTCTGCGCGCACATGCGCAGCGCCTGCTCGCCGCTGTCAGCGGTGTCCACGTCGCGCACGCCCAACTCGCGCAGCATGGAACGGGTCGACGTACGAAAGTCGGTAAAGTCGTCGACGATCAGAAAGCTCTTTTGCCCGTACTGCAGCATCAACACGACCTGCCTTGGAATGATTGAAAAATCGCGCGAGGCGATGCCACCGATAGCTGTATCGGCAGCTGGTCGGGAAAGATGAGGATAGAGCATCGCCGGCCACGAACCATGGCGCCAGGCCATCGCTTTAACGAACCATGACCTACAGAGCCAGTATCACGCCAGCAACCCCAGGGATTTGGCCTTGGCCACCGCCTGGGTGCGCCGCTCCACGCCCAACTTGCTGTTGATGTGACTGGCGTGGGTCTTCACCGTGTGCAGGGAAATGAACAGCCGCTCGCTGATCTGCTGATTGGAACAGCCCTGGGCAATCAGTTCGAGCACGGCCAACTCACGACCACTCAGCGCTTCGCCGTTGCCCGTACTGGCGATTGGCACTGGCGGCAGATGCTTGAGCAGTTCAGCCTGCACCGGGCAAACGGCACCTGCCTGCAGTTGTTCATGAAGCCATTGCGGGTGTTTTTCCAGTAGTGGCTGCATCGGCTGCATCACGCCGCCATGAGCCGCCTCCAGCAAACTGGGCAGCAACTGCGCGGCCTGCCCTTCCTTGCCTTCGTCCAACAGCAGGGAAAGCCATTGGCACAGGGCGCTTACGGCGAGCATCATGCCGCCACTGGCCTGGCCGCGCTCTACCAGGCAAGCCAGGCGTTGCACGGCATCGTCGCTACGCAACTGGATACGATCGAGCAATGCCTGCTGCAACGCAATGTGCAAAGGCAGCAGCGGATGGAATTCCGGTGGCACCGCCGGCTGCTCGCCACCATAGGTCTGGCCCAGGCGCTGCAGCCAGGACTCCGCCAGGTCGGTACGCCCCTGGGCCAGCCACAGTTCGCATTTGACCAGGGTAATCATGGCCAGATAGTAGACCGGGGGCACATCCCATATATGCATCAAACGCTCGGCCTCGGCCAGTTCGGCAAAGGCCTCGGCAAAGTGACCTTCCCTGCCATCGAGCGTGGCAATCACGCAATGGCCGATGAGCACACTGATGTCCCGGCACGCCCGCGCCTCACCCAGCCCCGCGCGCAAACGCGCCCGGCCCTGAGCCGGCTGCAGGCGCGAGACCAGCAGGTAACCTTCGTAAAGCGTCAGGCGCGCACGCACGGCATACAGCCGCTGCGCCGAAAGCCCTTGCAGACGTTGCAGCCCTTGGCGCACTTCGTCCAAGGCGCGCAGCACCTCGCCACGGGCATGCAGCACCCGCGCCCGGTCGTAATGAGCCAGCGCCTCGAACAAGGGGTTGCCGACACGCTGGGCCAGTTCCAGGGCTTCACGGTTCCAGCCTCGGGCACGCCAGAAGTCACCATCGGCAATGGCCAGGTTGGACAGCGTCGACAAGCACACCAGGCGTTGGCCATAGCGCTTGCTCGGCAGGCTTTGTAGCGCTTCGCCGCAATAGGCCAAGGTGCGCTCGCGATCGCCACGGCCACGGGCAATGACCCCACTGAGTGCCAGCCATTGGGCCAGCATCGACTTCTGCGCAGTCGCCGAAGGCGCGGGCAAAAAGCGACTGAGGTAGCCGGCCAGTTCCTCGGCAGCATCCAGCTGGCAAGCCAGGCCCAACGCCCAGCTGTACAGCACGATCAGCCGCGGCGTGCTGATCAACAGGCTGTCGGGCAGGTCCATCTTCCAGCGCAGCAACATGCCGACGTTCTGCTCGGCCAGCAGTTGCTCCTCGGACAGGCTCTGCACCAGGTCGGCGGCAACATCGAGGTGGCCGGCACGCAAAGCCTGCTCCACCGCCTCATCCAGCAGGCCCTGGGCTTCAAACCAGCGGCAGGCTCGCAAATGCAGAGCCACCAGTGATTCGCTGGCCTGGCGGCTGCGCAGCAGGTCGGAGAACAAATGGTGGTAGCGGAACCAGTGCCCATGCTCGTCCAGCGGCACCAGGAACACCTGATGCGCCTGCAGGAAGCTCAGGACGGCGGCACTGTCATGGCGGCCACGCAGCGCATCGCAAAGTGGAGCGCAGAAACGCTCCTGGCAGGCGGTTTCGTCCAAGAAGGCCTGCACGTCTGCAGGTAGCCTGTCGATGACCTCTTCAAGCAAGTAGTCGCGGATCAGGCCCTCGCCACCATGCAGCGCCTGGGGCAAGGCTTGCTCGTCAGCGCTGTCGCTGGCCGCCAGCTGCCAGAAACGCAACCCGGCCACCCAGCCGTCGCTGCGCTGGATCAGGTTGTCCAGCGCCTGGCCGCGCAGGCCGGTAGGCTGGCGGCCGATCACGGCCAGCGACTCATCTGCGGTGAGGCGCAGATCCTGTTCGTTAAGCTCGACCAACTGCCGGGACAGGCGCAGGCGCGCCAGGTGCCAGTCTGGCCGCTGGCGGCTGGTCACCAGCAACACCAGGCCGGGGGGCAGGTGATTGAGGAAGAACTGCAAGCAGCGGTCGAGCACCGGCCCCTGGGCCAGGTGATAGTCGTCCAGTACCAGCAGCAGCGGCGTATCAGCCTGCAGGTACAGCGCCAGCTCATCGAGCAGGCCATCTAGCCACTCTTCAAAGGCAAACGGCTGGTGGCGCTGGCGCATTTTCAGCAGGCCCATGGCCTGGCCGCCCAGGGCCGGGCAGTACTGCTGCAGGCCTTCAAGCAAGCGCTCAAGGAAGCGGCCAGGGTCGGCATCCCGCTGGCTCAGGCCCAGCCACAGGCTGCGCCAGTGCTCGGGCAATGTTTCGCAAAACTCGATGGCCAGGGAGCTTTTGCCGAAACCCGCCGGGGCATTGACCAGCAACAGTCGCCCGCCCAAGCCGGCTTCCAGCCGCTGGCACAAACGCAGGCGCGGCACATGGCCATCCGGCAGCGGCGGCCGGAAGAAACGCCCGTCCCGCAGGCCAAGGGCCTGACTCGCGAATCCATGCGTACGGGACAAATCTGTCATGGCCGGCTCGTTCTGGTTGGAAGACAACGGCGGTATGGATGCTTGCGAGACTAGCGGGTAATGCGGCGCATTTGAAGATGATGGGCGCATTTGCCATGGAAAAGACTGCGACAAAAAGCAACATGACTGATGGACAGGGGCTGGGGCGGGGGTTTGGGGAGGTATTCAGGAGGTTTATTGCCTTGTCCGGCCTCTTCGCGGTTGAACCCGCTCCTACAGGGCTGCGCGGAACCTGTAGGAGCGGGTTCACCCGCGAAGAGGCCGGTTCAGGAAATAGAAACGCCCCGGCGAGCCGGGGCGTTCTGGGGATCACACGGATTTCAGTGATTTCAGCTTAGCGAATACCCGACTGACGCAGCGCCGCTGGCTGGAAGTCGGCCTTGCTGGCACTGAAGCCAAAATCGTAGGCGCGTTTCTCTTCGTTCTTCATGCCCAGGGCCAGGTAACGACCGGACTGCAGGTCGTAGATGGCTTCCAGGGTGTACCAAGGCACTTCCACGTTGTAATAAGGCTGAGCGTGGGCCTCGGACACGCGCCACAGTTGGCCACGGCCGTCGTACTGGTCGATCACTGCTGCCTGCCAGGTGTCCTCATCGATGTAGAAATCACGCTTGGCATAGATGTGCCGCTGGCCCGGCTTGAGGGTTGCAACTACGTGCCAGACGCGGCGCAGCTCGTAACGGGCCAGGTCCTGGTTGATGTGCCCGGCCTTGATGATGTCGGCATACTTGAGCTTCGGATCATCCAGTTTGAAGGCGTTCGATGCGATGTACAGTTCCTTCTTGCCTTCCAGCTTCCAGTCATAACGATCGGGTGCACCGTTGAACATGTCCAGGTTGTCCGATGTACGCAGGCCGTCTGCGGCGGTACCCGGGCCGTCATACGACACTTGGGGTGCCATGCGCACACGGCGTTGGCCGGCGTTGTAGATCCACGCCTTGCGCGGCTCCTTCACCTGGTCGAGGGTTTCGTGCACCAACAGCACAGTCCCGGCCAGGCGCGCAGGCGCAGTGACTTCCTGCTTGAAGTAGAACAGGATGTTGCCCGGGTTGTTCGGGTCGTAGTCCTTCATCTTGTCGCGGAAGACGAACTGGTCGGAGAAGTACACGGGGTTGAACGAGCCGTTCTGCTGCGGCGTGGCCTGGGTCACCAGGCGGCTGACACTGCCGCCGCGGTAGCGGGTGATGTGGTTCCAGATCACCTCCAGGCCGCTTTTCGGGATCGGGAACGGCACCGCCGTGCGGAAGTTGCTCAGGCCGTTACCGCCCTCCACCAGGGTGGTTTTGGTAGCGTTTTCCTTGATGGCCGCGAACACATCGGCCGGGACGGTTGCGCCGCGATGGGTCTTGAACACCGGGATCTTGTAGGTGCTCGGGTAGCGTTTGAGCATGGCCATCTGGCCCGGCGAGAGCTTGTCCTTGTACTGGTCGGCATTTTGCGCCGTGATGGTAAACAGCGGCTTTTCACTGCCGTACGGATCGGACAGGAAGCCCTTGCCGTCGACGCTGCCTGCGGTCTTCGACAGCGGCTCCCATGGGCCGATGGAGCCGTCGGCGTTGCCGGCCTTCTCGGCGCCCATCGGGGTCAGGGTGCTGCCCAGCTTGGCCGCCTCGTCGGCGGATACCGCAGCCATGACGCTGGTCGCCAGCAGGGACAGGCCCAGCACACCGGCTTGCAGCAGACTTCTGGTCTTGTTCATGTCGTGTCGTCCTGGATCTGTATGCTTAGAAGTTCACACCGAAGCTGAGGGCGACGAAGTCGCGGTCATCCACTGTGGTGTACTTGCCGTCAAAGAAGTTGGTGTACGACAGGCTCGCCGTGTAGGTGTTCTGGTACTCGGCGTCCAGGCCCAGGCTGACTGCCTTGCGGCCTTCCTCGAAGTTGCCGCCAGGGCCGGGCGAGTAGCCGGAGACATCATGGGACCAGGCCACGCTTGGTTTGAGGTTGACCCCGGCGAATACGTCGTTGTAGTCCCAGATGGCACGGGCGCGGTAGCCCCAGGAGGTCGAGGTGGTAAAGCCGTCGTTTTCGCAGTTGCGATCAAGGTTCGCGGTTGAGGAGCCAAGCCCCGAACCGACGATGGTGGCACCGTTGAGAGTGGCGCAGGTGCCGTTTGGCAATGGGCCCGGGCCATAGACCGGGTCACGCCCGTAGCGCGCCTTGCTGTTGCTTTCCAGCCCACCCACATGGGTAACGCCGACTTCGCCGACCACGGTAAGGCGGCTGGCACCCATGACCTGGTCGAAGAAGTGCGTGAAGGTGGTCTGGAACTGGGTGACCTCCTTGCGCCGGTAGCCGTGCAGGTCTTGTCCTGGAGTGCCAGTCAGCACCGAGGCATTGTTGTAGGGCGGTCTATCGATCGGCCTTACACCGGCAAACAGAATATCTGTGGAGTTGAGTTGCACTGGAGCGTTAGGGCGGTAGCTAAGTTCGCCGCTCCAGGCCGTGCCAGTAGGCAATGTGGTGGAGAAGCTCAGCCCGTACAGACGGATGTCTTCCGGATACTCGACGAAGTACTGGGAGTTGCCTGCAATGATCAACGGCGCCAGCGCTCGTACCGCAGGTGACGCGAGTGGGTTGTTCACCAGGTTGAACAGCGCCTGCGGCGCCCCGGTAGCACTGAAGATCGGTGCCCGGCTATGGTAGTTCATGAAGTAGGCACCGAACTCGGTATCCAGCGGCTCGAACATGTAGCGGAACGCGACGCCGAACTGGCCGCTGTCACGCGCATCGCGGTCGGCGCCACGCGGTACTTTCACACCCTCGCTGTTCACGTCCACACCAAATGCCGACAAACCGGCAAGCGCCTGGGGCGACAACGCCCTGCTACTGTTCAACACCCGCAGATTGTCACTGCAACCATCGGCAATGATGTCCGGCTGCGAGAAGAAGGTGCCGCAGTTGTCGACGACCGTCTGGTCCCATTCGATCTGGTAGAAGGCCTCGGCCGACAGGTTGTCGGTCAGGCTTTGCGACACATAGAACATGTTGACCGGAATCAGGCCTTCCTTGATTTCGGCCCCAGGGCGGCGGAACGCCGACACGTCGATGGGGTTGATCGAGTTGATGCCGCCGCCGATGAAGGTACTTTCGCCCCAGCTCACCACCTGCTTGCCAAAACGCACCGAGCCAGGCTGATCGCCGATGGCGTAGTTGTGGTAGACAAAGGCGTCGAGCAGCTCGGCGCCGGACGACTTGGCGCCTTCCTTGCGGTTGGAGTCGCTGATGTCCTTGAACTCGCGGTTTTCGTCCTTCAGTTCGAAGTCGTACCAGTACTTGCCACGGACGAACACACCGGTGTCGCCGTACTTGAGCTCCAGGTCATGAATGCCTTTGAAGATCTTGGAGAAGGTTTCGCCCTTCTTGAAGTTCAGGTGGCCATCGTCGGATGTCTGTGACAGGCCCTTGCCGCCGTTGTTAACCCCTATCAGGTTCTTGTTGGGGTTGGCCGTCGACCAGCTGGCGCCGATGGAGAGCGAGGAGTCGAACTGGCCTTCGATTTCACCAATGTTGAAACTGACAGCGAAAGCAGGACTTGCGAGCGTGGAAGCAAGGCTGACGGCCAAGGGCAGCTTGGCCCGGCGCCAGAACAGGTTTGCAGATTTCATCGACGCTACTCCATGTACTTTTTTGTTATGGCAGTGAGTCCTTTCAAGAACGGCCCGAGCGACCGGTTTGCAGGCTTGCACCTGCGGCGACACAGCTTGCGCATGTCGCCCTCCCCCATTCCTGAAAATCCCCTGGCCCCGACTATAGCCAGCAGGCACAGGCGCTTGATCCCTCTAAAGTGTGATTTGCGCTCCATGCCACCAACTCGCTGCCGTTTTGCTCCGGTTGCGGGCTGGCAGTGCTCAAGGATGGCGCATTTCTGCCGTTTGGCAAGGCGGCGGGCTCTCTAGCATGCGGGTCGCGCCCTGACGTACGCGACCCGCACAAAGGTTACAACGTGGAAAGAAATGCGCTGTTGCTGGCCTGCCACTGGACGATGTCCTGGCGGATGCGTTTCTTGTCGAGCTTGCCGACACTGGTCTTGGGAATTTCAGTAACAACGGCGATCTGGCTTGGAATCGCCCACTTATTGATATGACCTTGCTCGACGAACGGCTTGAGGTGTTCCTTCAGCGCCTTGGCGTCGATATCGTGGCCGTCCCGTACCACCAGCAGGGCAAACGGGCGCTCACCCCACTGCGGGTCCGCCACCCCCACCACCGCCACTTCGCGCACGGCCGGATGGCGGCTGATCAGGTCTTCCAGGTCGAGCGAGGAAACCCACTCGCCGCCGGTCTTGATCACATCCTTGATGCGGTCGCGGATGTCGATGTAACCCATGCCGTCGAGGGTGGCGACGTCACCGGTGTGCAGCCAGCCTCCCAGCCACAGCTCCTCGCTCTTCTCCGGTTCCTTGAAGTAGCCCATGGTCAGCCACGGCGCACGCAGTACCAACTCGCCCTGGGTTTCACCATCGGCGGGCAGGAAGTTGCCTTCGCCGTCGACGATGGCCGCTTCGACCAACGGCACCGGCACACCGGCCTTGATTCGATAGGTGACGCGCTCATCCTCGCTGCCGGCCTGCAGTTCATCGTTCAGGTGTGCGGCCGAGATCAGCGGGCAGGTTTCCGACATGCCGTACGCGGCGGTCAGCTGGATGCCGCGTGCCAGGGCGGCCTGGTACAGCGACCGGTTGAGCGAACTGCCGCCGATGATGATCTTCCAGCCGCCGAAGTCCTGCTCCTGGGCGTTCGGGCAGTTGAGCAGCATCTGCAGGATGGTCGGTACGCAGTGGGAGAAGGTGACCTTCTCTTCGCGCCAGAGCTTGACCAGCATGTCTGGCTCGTAGCGCCCCGGGTACACCTGCTTCATGCCGAGCATGGTGGCAGCGTAGGGGATGCCCCAGGCATGTACGTGGAACATCGGGGTGATGGGCATGTACACGTCGTTGCTGCCCAGCAGGCGCACGCTGTCGATACTGCCGGTGACCGAGGCTTCGGCCAGTGTGTGCAGTACCAGTTGCCGATGGGTGAAATACACGCCCTTGGGGTTACCGGTGGTGCCAGTGGTGTAGAAGGTGGTGGCTACCGAGTTCTCGTCGAAGTCCGGGAAGTCGTAGCGCGGGCTGGCGGCAGCCAGCAGCTGCTCATACTCGCCGACCAGGTCGGGCAGTTCGGCAGTCTTGTCCGGGCCATCAGTCAGCAGCAAGGTCTTGTCGACAGTGGTCAGCTGCCCGGCAATGGCCTGGTACAGGCCGACGAAGTCGCTGTTGACCAGCACCACTCGGTCTTCGGCGTGGTTCATGGTGTAAAGGATCTGCTCGGGCGACAGGCGCACGTTGATGGTGTGCACCACGGCACCGATCATCGGGATGGCGAACATGCATTCCAGGTAACGATGGCTGTCCCAGTCCATCACCGCCACGGTGTCCCCGGCCTTGACCCCGGCCTCGGTCAGCACATTGGCCAGGCGGGCAATGCGCTCGTTGAGCTGTGGATACGTCAGCCGCAACTGGTCGCGATAGACGATTTCGCGGGTCTTTTCATAGCGGCTGCCGGACATCAGCAGGCGCTTGATCAGCAATGGATAGGCATAGGCGCCCTCGGCGGGCTTGATGATGCGCGTCTGCAACATGGGTATCCCTTTTCTGAAAAGCGGGCCGGACAAGTCTGGGGATTACTGTAGTCCGCCAATATGACGGCTAAATCAGCCGAAGGAATGATTTGCGTGGCAGAGGTATGAGTGGCGGGCGTTGACGGGCGGCAAGGTTGAGCTAGACACTGCGGCGTCGGCTTCAGTTTTGTGCCGAAGCTGAGGGCCTCTTCGCGGGCAAGGCCGCTCCCGCAAGGGTTGTAGTGCCCGCGAATGGCCACAACACCCTTATCCCTCCCTGCCACCGGAGATCTTCATGCCCAGCCCGCGTCGCGCCGTGTTTCTCGATCACCAGTCCCTGGACCTTGGCGACCTCGACCTTTCACCCCTGAAGCAGCAGTTCGACGCGTTCGAACTGTTCGCCGCGACCCGCCCGGAACAGGTTGCAGAACGCTTGCAGGGCGCCGTGGCAGTGGTCAGCAACAAAGTCATGCTCGATGCCGCGACCCTGGCCGCCAACCCGCAACTGAAGCTGATCCTGGTGGCCGCTACCGGCACCAACAATGTCGACCTGGCCGCCGCCCGCGCCCAGGGCATCACCGTATGCAACTGCCAGGGCTACGGCACGCCGTCTGTCGCCCAGCATACCCTGGCCCTGCTGCTGGCCCTGGCCACCCGGCTGTGCGATTACAACCAGGCGGTAGCCGAAGGCCAGTGGGCCAAGGCCAGCCAGTTCTGCCTGCTGGACTTTCCTATCGTCGAACTGGAAGGCAAAACCCTCGGCCTGCTCGGCCACGGTGAACTGGGCGGCGCCGTGGCGAGGCTGGCCGAAGCCTTCGGTATGCGCGTACTGAGCGGGCAGATCCCTGGCCGCCCGGAGCGCGCCGACCGGCTACCGCTGGACGAGTTGCTGCCGCAAGTCGACGCCCTGACCCTGCACTGCCCGCTGAACGAGTACACCCGGCATATGCTCGGTGCCCGCGAACTGGCCCTGCTCAAGCCCAATGCGCTGGTGGTCAACACCGCCCGTGGCGGCCTGATCGACGAACAGGCGTTGGCAGACGCCCTGCGCGGTGGTCACTTGGGCGGCGCGGCCACCGATGTGCTGAGCGTGGAACCGCCGGTCAACGGCAACCCGCTGCTGGAGCCCGGCATCCCGCGCCTGATCATCACCCCGCACAGCGCCTGGGGTGCCGTGGAGTCGCGCCAGCGCATCGTCGGCCAGCTCAGCGAGAACGCCCAGGCCTTCTTCGCCGGGCAGCCACGCCGCGTGGTCAGCTGAGCCAGGCGCCCGCCTCTGCTACACTGCGCCACTTTTTTCCAGGAGACGTCGTCCATGGACCCGCGCAGTGAAGTGTTGCTCCGCCAGGCAGAGCTGTTTCAGGGGCCGCTGCTGATCGCCGGCGCCCCCGCCGACGACCTGCTCGGCCAGTTGCCTCAGGCCCAGGCCTGGACTTGGCATGCCGGCGATCAGGCCATGCTCGAAAGCCGTTTCGCAGGCCGCAGCCATTACGGCGTCGAGGCCCCTGAAGCAGCATTCGACAGCGCCGTGCTGTTCCTGCCCAAATCCCGCGAGCTGGCCGCCTACCTGCTCAACGCCCTGGCGTCGCGCCTGGCTGGCCGCGAGCTGTACCTGGTCGGTGAGAAGCGCGGCGGCATCGAGGGCGCGGCCAAGCAGTTGCAGGCCTTTGGCAAGCCACGCAAACTCGACAGTGCCCGGCACTGCCAGCTGTGGCAAGTGACCATCGACCAGGCGCCACAGGCAAAACCGCTGGAAAGCCTGGCCGAGCGCTTCGAGCTGGCCCTGGAAGACGGCCCGCTTCAGGTGGTCAGCCTGCCTGGGGTATTCAGCCATGGCCGACTCGACCGAGGTACTGCCCTGCTACTGAAGCATCTTGACGGCCTGGCCGATGGCCACATGCTGGACTTTGGGTGCGGTGCCGGGGTGCTGGGTGCCACGCTCAAACGCCGATACCCACAAAGCCGGGTGACCTTGCTGGACGTGGATGCCTTCGCCGTGGCCGCCAGCCGCCTGACGCTGGCTGCCAACGGCCTGGAAGGCGAAGTGATCAGCGGCGATGGCATTGACGCAGCCCCTACCGAACTGAGCCTTATCCTGAGCAACCCGCCGTTCCACACCGGCGTTCATACCAACTATCAAGCTTCAGAAAACTTGCTGAAAAAATCGGCCGTTCATCTGCGAAAAGGTGGCCAAATACGCTTGGTGGCCAACAGCTTCCTGCGCTACCAGCCACTGATCGAAGGGGCATTGGGCAACTGTCAGGTACGTGACGAGGCCGACGGCTTCCGCATCTACCAGGCAACTCACGGATAAAAACAGCGCTTGCCGAAAGCGTTTTGCCTAGGCAGAATCCGCACCGTCCTAGGGGAGTAGTCTCCCGCGAGCACCCAGCTCGCCCGGTACGCGTCAACATACTTGGTCCACAGACCATGGCGCGTGCGACCCACCATGCAAGCCTGCATGGCGAGATCCGCATAGACGGATCGAGGGTTTGACAAGACCTATGACACGCACACCTTACCCGGGGCGGGAAGGCTGTACGTGTCATAGCCGTGTCGACCCGCCCCCGTAGGAATCCTGATGCTGGAATCTCTGTTGGTCCCCACCGCTATCGTTGCCTTGGCCGAGATCGGCGACAAGACGCAACTGCTCGCACTCATTCTCGCTGCCCGCTTCCGCAAACCCTGGCCGATCATCGCCGGCATCATCGCCGCCACCCTGGCCAACCATGCCGCGGCTGGTGCCGTGGGGGCTTGGGTCGGCAGCTTCTTCAGCGAATCGGCGCTGCACTGGATCCTGGCCGCGAGCTTTACCGCCACCGCACTGTGGACCCTGGTGCCGGACAAAATGGATGACGACGAGAACCCGGCTCGCCGTTTCGGGCCGTTCCTGACGACACTGATTGCGTTCTTCCTGGCCGAAATCGGCGACAAGACCCAGGTCGCTACCGTGATGCTGGCCGCGCAGTATCCGCACCTGATCATGGTCATTATCGGCACTACCCTGGGCATGCTGATTGCCAACGTGCCGGTGGTGCTGGCGGGCAACTTCGCGGCTGACAAACTGCCGTTGACGCTGATTCGCCGCCTGGCGGCAACGGCGTTCTTCGTGCTGGCGATCGTGGCCGTCTATTCGGCAATGAAGACCAGTGGCTGGATTGGGTAAAGGGAAAGCGGGGGCTGCCATGCAGCCCCTGCATTCAGGCAGTTACGGTTTGGCTGCAGCCTGATACAGCGGCATCACCTTCGGAATCGCCGCCTGCAGCGAAGCAATGCGGCTCGCGGACGCCGGGTGAGTGCTCATGAACTCAGGCGGTGCACCTTCGGAAGCCTTGCTCATCTTGTTCCACAAGGTGATCGCGGCATTCGGGTCGTAGCCGGCACGGGCCGACAGCTCCAGGCCAATGAGGTCGGCCTCGTTCTCGTTGGCCCGGCTGTTGGGCAAGGTCATGGCGTAGTTCACCACCGTGTCGGCCATGGCCATGCTGCTCTGGCCGAGGCCGAAGATGGCACCGGCACCCTGGCGAGCCATTTCCACACCGTATGCCTTGGACATGGCCTCGCGGCTATGCTCACGCAAGGCGTGGGCAATCTCGTGCCCTACCACTGCGGCAATTTCCGCATCGGTGAGCTTGAGCTGATCGATCAGCCCGGTGTAAACGATGATCTTGCCGCCCGGGCCGCAGTTGGCGTTCAGTTCGTCACTCTTGATCACGTTGACTTGCCAGTCCCACTGCGCGGCATCCGGGCGGAATTTGGGCGCCTGGGCAATCAGGCGGTTGGCAATGGCCTGCACACGCCTGGCATCGGCACTGGACTTGTCGAGCACACCCTTGCTCGATGCTTCACCCAGGGTCTGCTGATACGACTGGGCGTACATCTGATTGACCTCGTCGGTCGAGAGCATGCTGAACATGTACTGCTGGCGCTCGACGCCAACAGCACCGCCGCTGGTGGTATTCACCGCCTGGCAGCCGGCCAGCAGGATGCCAGCACTCAACAGGCTGACGACAAAAGACTTACGCATGAAAACACTCCCTTTTTACATGCGCCGTATCCTAGGCCGAGTCGCCAGTGGCTGCCATAGCCGCAGGGAAGATTTTCGTCGCCTGTACCGATCCCTTCGCAGGCAAGCCCGTCCGCACAGGGGAACACGACCGTTGTAGGAGCGGGCTTGCCCGCCAAAGGACCGGCGCAGACAACCTATCAAGCCGGGGTCAAACACTCCGGCGCATCCAGCTTCGGGTCATTGACGAAATTGGCCAAGGCTCGCTCACGCAACGTCGCCGGCGGGCTGGCCAGCAGCTCGTGCAAACGGGCAACCGGCGTGTCCGGGTCAAGCCAGGCCGCCTGCCCCGCTTCGTCGAGGATGAGCGGCCGGCGCTGGTTCATGGCGGCCTGGGTCACCACCGCGCAACTCAGCCATACCTGGTCCTGCACCGGGTAGGCTTCCCAAACCGCCGCAAAGTACAACGACGCCCCCTCCCCCGGGGTCAACCAGAACGGGCGTTTGCGCACGTTGCCACGCCATTCGTAAAAGCCGTTGGCCGGCATCAGGCAGCGACGCTGGCGAAATGCATCGCGAAACATTGGCTGTTCGGCCAGCGTTTCGGCCCGGGCATGGGCGGGGGTACGGGACAGGTCGGTGAGCCAGGCCGGGGTCAACCCCCAGCGCGCCTTGGCCAGTTGCTGTTGGCCGTCAAGCTGACGCTGGATCAGCACCGACGCCCCAGGCGATATATTCCATTGGGCCGGCTGGCCGACGGGGAAGCCCGGCAGACTGGCAAGGGCCTGGGGCCAGCGAAACAGGGCGTAACGTCCACACATGGGCGAATTCAGAACCTAGCAGATCAAGGTACCGGGGACATCCTCCGGTTCGTCGCCAACCAATGGCTGGGCATCATTGTACGCATCGATCAGACGCCGTGCGCATTCGGCCTGCTCATCAGCGACAATGAGCCCCAGCAGCCCCTGCAAAGGCAGCTCGCCGGCGGCACCGAGCAGGTCACGGCCGACCACATGTACCTCGATCCCTTCGCTGGCAAGCATGCCCGCCAGCATTTGCGCCTCGAGCAGGCTTTCCGGTTCATAGATGCGCTGCATCAGGTGTCGTCCTCGCGGCGGACTTCAAGCATCCATTCGTCACCGTGCACCTGCAGAATGCACACCACAGGCTGGCAGCACACCTGGCAATCCTCGGTATAAACCTGGTCGCCAGCAGATAGATCGACGGTAGTTTCCACACGTTCGCCACAATAAGGGCAATCATAGAAGTCGGTTTCCAGCATCGCGGCCTCCGCAGTGACTTATGCGTATAATTGCCGGTCTGTTTACAGGGCCTGTGTGCGTCCGAGCCGTTTTTCGGAGCCCGTCCCTACCTTATTACCCTAGCCGTTTCCAACAAGAGAGCATGATGGGCGAATTCGATGCCATCCGACCGTACGACGACGCTGAGGTCCCTGCCGTTCTGGCACGCCTGCTCAGCGACCCGGCATTCCTCGATATCCTCACCCACTTCCGCTTTCCGCGGGCGGCCGGTGCTCTCGGCTGGTTGCTCAAGCCCTTGATTGCACGCCGCCTGCGCAAGGAATTCGCCGGCGTTACCTGTGTCTCGACCTTGCAGGACAAAGTCGAGTACTACGTCGACCAGACCATCGATCGCGCCACCGACGGCGTCACCTACTCGGGTGTGGAACAGCTCAAGGCCGGCACCGCCTACCTGTTCCTGGCCAACCACCGTGACATCGTCATGGACCCGGCCTTCGTCAACTATGCGGTGTACCACGCCGGCCTGCCCACGCCGCGCATCGCCATTGGCGACAACCTGCTGCAAAAGCCCTTTGTCAGCGACATGATGCGCCTGAACAAGAGCTTCATCGTGCACCGTTCGATCAGCGGGCGACGCGAAAAACTGGCTGCTTACCAACTGCTATCGGCCTACATCAACCACTCGATCCGTAACGATGCCACCTCGATCTGGATCGCCCAGGCCGAAGGTCGGGCCAAGGACGGTGACGACCGCACCGACTCGGCGATCCTCAAGATGTTCCACATGAGCCGCAAGGACGAGCCGTTCGGTGCAGTGATCCAGAGCCTGAACCTGACCCCGGTGTCGATCAGCTACGAGTACGACCCGTGCGACCAGGCCAAGGCCCGGGAGCTGTACATCCGCGCCACCACCGGCACCTACAAGAAGGCGCCGGGCGAAGATGACAACAGCATTGCCAAAGGCATTACCGGCTACAAGGGCCGCGTGCACATCAACTTTGCGCCGCCAGTAACCGAATACCACGAAGACACCAAGCAGCTGGCTGCGGAGATCGACCGGCAGATTCTGGGGGGCTACCGACTGTTCCCGGTGCATTACCTGGCGTATGCGATGTGGGAGGGCAAGGACGAAGCCCTGCAGGTGCCAAGCGCTGAGAAGGTGTTCCCGGCGGATGAGCTGGCCAAGGCCAAGGAAGAATGGCAACGGCGTCTGGATGCCTGCCCGCAAGAGCAGCGGCCTTACCTGGTGTTGCAGTATGCGACGCCGGTGCGCAACCAGTACCAGGTCAGACAGCAGGCACCTGTAGCCTGATCAGGTTCGGGGCTGCCTTGCGGCCCCGATGGTTCTCAGACCCAGGTGCTGAACCAGGACAGCAGCAGCGCCATCGCCAGGCACGAAAAGCCAAGAATGTAGAAGTATTTCGGCACCCGAAGGTCGAACGCGTCCACGACCCCCTCGTCTGCTGCCATGTACTCGCGGGTTTCGGCCTCGCGCCGCCGCGCACTGTGCAGCAGCAAACCGCCCGGGCAGGTCAGCAGCAGCGCCAGCAGGTTGATCAGCTTGGTGGGGTGGGCGGCCAGGAACCCCCAGAGCACTTGCAAAGACATCACGCAACCTCGGTGTGAGCAACGGCAAAGGCCAGCATTCTACCCAAGTCGCACCTTGGTGCCCGGCTTTGGCGACAAACTGTCATTAAATTTCATCTGTCATCCGCCCGTCATCAATACAGGCGACCCTGTCGGCCTTTTCATGGCCCGGAGCCTTTTCATGTTGCACGCCGAAAACCAGGACCGCCTCTACCTCGTTGCCCAGAGCGATGAACAACAGGCGTTGATCGATGGTTTTGCCATCAATGTGCAGGACCGCCAGTGGCTGGTCTACTGTGCGCTTGGCGGGCACGCGCATGAGGATTTGCCCGAAGTGCATGCAGGCACAGGATTCAGCTTGCTGGATTTCCACATAGAAGCTGCGTGAGCCTGCGCCGACCGGACAATAAAAAACCCGCGGCCTGTCACTCAGGCAGCGGGTTTTCTTGTACAACCTGAAGCTTACTGACCGAGCACCTGCCCGATGCTCGGGTCCTTGAACAGGCGGGTCAGGGCATCGCTCAGCACATCACCCACCAGCTGGTTATTGGTGTCCTGATTCGGCGCCATGCCGAAACGCTGGTCCAGCGAAGCGCCATAACGGCCGCTGTAACGGCGGCCACCATTGGTCACATCAGCACGGAAGGTGGCGCCGATGGTGGCCTCGGTCACGTAAAGGTTGTCTTTGGGCGACTGGTACTTCAGCTCAGCCAGGGTCACGGTCAGCTGCGGTGCATTGCCGGCGTTCGGGGTCGGGGTGAAGCCGAGCAGGCGCACAGCCGCTTCAGCCTGAGCCTGCAGCTTGGGCACCACGTCATTACCGCTGACACTGATGGTGCTGGTCTCGGGGTACATGCCACCGCGGGTACCCAGGGACTGCGAAGGCCGCCCATCCACTACCCGGACCACTACCGGCTGGCCATGGCCGACCGGGGCCAGCTGGGCCTTGAGCGTGGGTTGCGGATTGAGTTGTTGCGGGCTGTGGGCACAACCGACCAGGCTGAGGCTGGCCACGGCGATCAAACCGAACAACAGACGTTGCAACATGCGCGTTTCTCCAGAAAATGCGGCAAAGGCCCACAGTATACCCAGCCAGGCACAGACCAGTCATCGGCCCGCCCCGGTTGTCACAATCGTTTCATGGCCACTCCCTTATCCTTGCGCCAAGCCCTAACGCAAAGGACTCGCCGCCATGGCCTCGCTCTGGACTCTGCTCTTCCAACGGCCGCGCCACAACGCTTATGCCCGCCTTGACGCTGATGGCAAATGCCTGGCCTTCAAGCAATGCAGCCAGGCACCAAGCGGCATCGACTGGGTGCAGGTCAGCGAAATTCAGCTAGCCTGGCTGGGGCGCGAGCTGCCCATCGAAGCCCGGGTTTGCGCCCGCGCAAGCCGCCGTTGGCACCAGCGCCTCCTCGCTGTCTGACAAACGCTGCAATAAAAACCACGAATGGCGACATTTCTGCCCGCGACATCGCTATAATCTCCCCCCGATTATAAGGACGTCTCCTGATCGGGCCCCGCATCCGCCGATTGACCCCGGCAACTTCACCGCTTCGCCCACAGAGAGCCTTCCACTCAGGTCTTGCATCGGCTGTCGTGCCTGTTTTTCCGGCCCTTCACACTGCATGAACCTGCGGGTTGCCATCGCGCAGTCCCCTTTTGAGGTTCACGTCTCCAAAAGAGCGTGAAAAAACGGTTTTCACAACTTCACAAGAGTGTGGCGAGCAAATGAACAGTCTGGCATGTGCAAAAGCGGCAGATGTGTCCCGAACAGCCCTGAACAGGCGGCAGATGCGCTCATCCTGTATGAGTGTCTGAACCGTTCCATAACGCACGCACGACACCTTGACCATAAGTCGAATTGCCGCACCTGTGGCAAACGGCGTTCAATACCCGAACCCGAAGACTGATTGGCGGTGTCCGCGGAAGTTGCAAGAACTGCGAAAAGTCGGACATGGCGACCCTGGCAACCCCAGGTCCTATGCTGTCAATTAGGTAGCTGTAGATTGTGGAGACGCGTTAAATGGCGCAGAACGAATCGGTTGATGTGGTACTGGTAGGCGCGGGCATCATGAGTGCCACCCTGGCCGTACTGCTGAAGGAGCTTGACCCGACCCTGAAGCTTGAGGTCGTCGAGGCGATGGACTCCGGGGCCGCGGAAAGCTCCAACCCCTGGAACAACGCAGGCACCGGCCACGCCGGCCTGTGCGAGCTGAACTACACGCCGCAGGCCGCCGATGGCAGCATCGACATCAAGAAGGCCGTGCACATCAACACCCAGTTCGAGGTTTCGCGCCAGTTCTGGGCCTACCTGTGCAAGAAGGGCAACTTCGGCTCGGCGCGTGCCTTCATCAACCCTGTCCCGCACCTGAGTTATGTCGAGGGTGACAAGGGTGTTTCCTTCCTCAAGAAGCGCTTCGAGCTGCTCAAGCAGCACCATGCCTTCGCCGAGATGGAATACACCGAAGACAAGGCCGTGATGAACGACTGGATGCCGCTGATGATGCCTGGCCGCCCGGCCGACCAGCACATCGCCGCTACCCGCGTGGCCAAAGGCACCGACGTGAACTTCGGCGCACTGACCAACAAGCTGCTCAAGCTGCTGGGCGACTCGCCGGACGCGCAGGTCAAGTACAGCAAGAAGGTTGTTGGCCTGCGCCGTAACGGCAGCGGCTGGACCGTGAGCATCAAGGACGTCAACAGCGGCGGCAGCCGTGAAGTCGACGCCCGCTTCGTCTTCCTCGGCGCTGGTGGCGCGGCCCTGCCGCTGCTGCAGTTGTCCGGCATTCCGGAAAGCAAAGGCTTCGGCGGCTTCCCGGTCAGCGGCCAGTGGCTGCGCTGCGACAACCCGGAAATCGTCAAGCAGCACCAGGCCAAAGTGTATAGCCAGGCCGCCGTAGGCGCCCCGCCGATGTCGGTACCGCACCTGGACACCCGCGTCGTGGACGGCAAGACTTCGCTGCTGTTCGGCCCCTATGCCGGCTTCACCACCAAGTTCCTCAAGCACGGCTCGCTGATGGACCTGCCGCTGTCGGTGCGCATGGGCAACATCGGCCCGATGCTGGCTGTGGCCCGCGACAACATGGACCTGACCAAGTACCTGGTCAGCGAAGTGATGCAGTCGATGGAGCAGCGC
This sequence comes from Pseudomonas sp. YQ_5, assembly GCF_043103305.1. Classification (NCBI taxonomy): domain Bacteria; kingdom Pseudomonadati; phylum Pseudomonadota; class Gammaproteobacteria; order Pseudomonadales; family Pseudomonadaceae; genus Pseudomonas; species Pseudomonas sp. YQ_5. The sequence continues at coordinate 161,683 of NZ_JBICJS010000095.1, forward strand.
CTGGAAGCCCTGCGTCGCTTCTATCCGCAGGCCAAGGCCGAGGACTGGCGCCTGGAAGTGGCTGGTCAGCGTGTGCAGATCATCAAGAAAGACCCGAAGAAAGGCGGCGTGCTGCAGTTCGGTACCGAGCTGGTCTCGGCCCAGGACGGCAGCCTGGCCGCACTGCTCGGCGCATCGCCGGGTGCCTCGGTAACCGTATCGATCATGCTGGAACTGATTGAGCGCTGCTTCCCCGAGCAGGCCAAGGGTGCCTGGGCTGCCAAGCTCAAGGAAATCTTCCCGGCTCGCGAGAAGACCCTGGCAACCGATGCTGCGCTGTACCACAAGATCAGTGCCGATAACGACGCGGCCCTGGACCTGGCAGAAAGCAGCCCGGCGGCCAAGCATTACGCCTGAACTGCCTGCTAACGAAAAAACGCCCCTCGGGGCGTTTTTTTGTGCCTGGGTGTTTGTCAGCCTGTGCCGGCCCTTTCGCGGGTAAACCCGCTCCTACAAGGACCGCATATCCTTTGTAGGAGCGGGTTTACCCGCGAAAGGGCCGGGACAGGTTACCAATCAGCCACGGGCTTTATCGATGATCTCGATGTACTCAGGTGCATTGCGCTGGTCGGCAATCTGCTCGACGAAGGTTTTGCCGTGCTCGTCCTTGCCATCCAGGTCCAGACCAGCTTCGACGAAGAAGCCTACAAAGCGCTCGAAGTCGTCAACGCGCAGGCCACGGTAGGCCTTGACCAGCTTGTGCAGCGACGGCGAAGTCACACCATCGGCCGGCTCGAACTGAAGGAACGACTTGATGTAGTCGTCGCTGATTTCGTCACCGATTACCTGTTTCTTGTCTTTACGCATTGCCGACTCCAACTGGACCATCACTGAATTTCGAAGGCCGGCAGTTTACCCCCCGCAGGCTTCGCGCCTCAACGCGTACGTACCGTCCCGGTGTGCAGGTCGGCCCAGATGTGGCCGTTGCCATAAGTCAGAAACTGCACGTATAGGGTTTCGTTACGCAGCAGGTCCATGACCACCCGGTAGTTGCTGACCGGGTAATTCAGGCTCAAGGTACGGGTTTTAGCGTCATACACAGGCTTTTTCAGGCTTTTGGCCGCTTCACCATCGAACGTCAGCAGCACCTGGGCAATGGTCGCACCCTTGCTCAGCGGCTTGCCCTTCAGACGCACCTGCAATGACGATGTGATCGGGATCGGTTGCTGATCGGACTGGCGCTGGGCCCCTACGACCACCGAATAGTCAGTCACCTGCAGCAATTGCTGGCTGGTCGGCGCTTCCTGGCGCAGGGACTGGTCATCAGGTGGCAGGAACTGACTGTGCAGCGGTGCGGCAGCGAGCGGCATACTGACCGCCAGCAGGAGGGGAAGAATCGCACGCATGTGAGGCTCCTTGTCTGAAGGAGCACTCTAGCACGCCGGGTACAGCCGATATCAATCGAAAAGCGCGCGCATCCAGGCCTGGTAATCGGCCACACCGGCTTCACCCTCGCGCGGCGCCCAGTGTGCGTGCTCACCCTCGCCCACCGGTCGGTATGGCCCAGCCTTGCACTCGAACAACATACTGTCCGGCTCCAGCACCACCAAGCCATGGTAGGTACCAGGCGCCAGATCCACCCCCAGACAGTCGCCACCGGCCTGCAGCACCCGCTTGTCAGTGACCGCGCCTTGCTCATCGAAGATCAACAGGCCAAAGCGCCCCTTGAGCGCTATCAAGGTTTCAGCCTTGTCGGCGCTCAAATGGCGATGCGGCGGAATGTAGGTGCTCGGTTGCAGCCCGACCGCCATGCGATGGCACGGCTCTTCCATTTCATGGAAGGTGTGATGCTGCCGCCCGCGCGGGTTGGCAGTAGCCTTTTCGGCCAGCCCGGCGAACAGCGATTGGTCGATGAACGCAGGCTGGCGCACGGTTACAGCCCCTTTACGGCGAAGATGCCGTTAGCGTTGCGCCAGTAACCTTTGTAGTCCATGCCGTAACCGAAGATATAGCGATCAACGCAAGGCAGGCCCACATAGTTGGCCTTGAGGTCAGGGCTTGCCTTGCGGTCGTGGTCCTTGTCGATCAGCACAGCGGTGTACACCGAGCGGGCGCCGGCATGCTTGCAAAACTCGATGATGGCGCTGAGGGTGTGCCCTTCGTCGAGGATATCATCGACGATCAACACGTCACGGTCGATGAACGACACTTCCGGCTTGGCCTTCCAGAAAAGCTCGCCACCGCTGGTCTGGTTGCGGTAGCGGGTAGCGTGCAGGTACGAAGCTTCCAGCGGGAACTGCAGGTGGGTCAGCAGTTTGCCGGAGAAGATCAGGCCGCCGTTCATCACGCAGAACACAACCGGGTTCTTGTCGTGCAGGTCCTTGCAGATCTGCTCGCCGACTTTGGCGATGGCCGCTTCGACTTCGGCTTCGGTGTACAGGCAGTCAGCTTCACGCATGACTTGACGGATATGCTCGAGATCGGCGGACATGGCGCTCTCCGGGGGGTGCATTTTGGAAAAGCGGGCAAAGGTACGCATCCGCTCGTCACAGATCAAGCATTTATGGACTAACGTCCAGAATGACCAGACGACAGCAAAGGCTGAATAGATTAATCTAGCGCGGTTTTTTTGCCCGCCTTTCGGAGCCCCCCTATGCCCACTCGTGAGATCCGCCATCCGCTGATCCGCCACAAGCTCGGCCTGATGCGCCGTGCCGATATCAGTACCAAAAACTTTCGCGAACTCGCCCAGGAAGTCGGCGCGCTCCTGACGTATGAAGCCACCCAGGACCTGCCCCTCGAAACCTACGAGATCGACGGCTGGTGTGGCAAGGTCTCGGTTGAAAAAATCGCCGGCAAGAAGATCACTGTAGTACCGATCCTGCGCGCCGGCATCGGCATGCTCGACGGCGTGCTCAGCCTGATTCCGGGTGCCAAGGTCAGCGCCGTCGGCGTTGCCCGTAACGAAGAAACCCTCGAAGCCCATACCTACCTGGAAAAGCTCGCGCCGGACATCAACCAGCGCCTGGCCCTGATCATCGACCCGATGCTGGCCACCGGCGGCTCGATGGTTGCCACCATCGACCTGTTGAAAAAGGCCGGCTGTAAAGAGATTCGCGCCATGGTCCTGGTCGCCGCGCCAGAAGGCATCGAGGTGGTGGAAAAAGCCCACCCGGACGTGAAGATCTACACCGCCTCGATCGACCAGCACCTGAACGAACACGGCTACATCGTGCCTGGCCTGGGCGATGCCGGTGACAAGATCTTCGGCACCAAGCAAAAGGACGCCTGACCATGCAGGACGGCTTCAACGACCCGCTCTGGCGCCAGGTCGTTTCGGGCGCGCAGATGCTCTTCGTGGCATTCGGCGCGCTGGTGCTGATGCCCCTGATCACCGGCCTCGACCCGAACGTCGCGCTGTTCACCGCCGGCATCGGCACGCTGCTATTCCAGCTGGTCACCGGTCGTCAGGTACCCGTGTTCCTGGCCTCGAGCTTTGCCTTCATTACGCCGATCATCCTCGCCAAAGGCCAGTTCGGGCTTGCCGAGACCATGGGTGGTGTAATGGCTGCTGGCTTCGTGTACACCTTCATGGGGCTGATGGTCAAAGTCAAAGGCACCGGTTTCATCGACCGCATGCTGCCGCCGGTCGTGATCGGCCCGGTGATCATCTCCATCGGCCTGGCCATGGCACCGATCGCCGCCAACATGGCGATGGGCAAAGGTGGGGACGGTACAGCGCTGATGCCGTACAAGACGGCCATGCTGATCTCGATGCCAGCGCTGCTGACAACCTTGATCGTTGCCGTATTCGGCAAAGGTATTTTCCGCCTGGTTCCCATCATCTCCGGCGTGCTGGTGGGCTTTGCCCTGTCGTTCGCCTTTGGCGTGGTCGACACCGCCAGGATCGCTGCCGCACCGTGGCTGGAAATCCCCAATTTCACCGCCCCTGCGTTCAACTGGCAGGCCATTCTGTTCATCGTCCCGGTTGCTCTGGCGCCGGCGATCGAGCACATCGGCGGGGTGATCGCAGTGGGCAGCGTGACCGGCCGTGACTACCTGAAAAAGCCCGGCCTGCACCGCACTTTGCTGGGCGACGGCCTGGCCACCACTGCTGCCGGCCTGTTCGGCGGCCCGCCCAACACCACCTACGCCGAAGTGACCGGCGCGGTGATGCTGACCAAGAACTACAACCCGAAGATCATGACCTGGGCGGCGGTCTTCGCCATTACCCTGGCCTTCATCGGCAAGTTCGGCGCGCTGCTGCAGAGCATCCCGGTGCCGGTGATGGGCGGCATTTTGTGCCTGCTGTTCGGCTCGATTGCAGCGGTGGGCATGAACACCATGATCCGCCACCAGATCGACCTGGCCGAAGCACGCAATCTGGTGATCGTCTCGGTGACACTGGTGTTCGGTATCGGCGGCGTGCTGATCGGCAGCGGTGACGGCCCGGATGACTGGGGCCTGAAGGGCATCGCCCTGTGCGCCATTGTGGCTATTGCCCTGAACCTGATTCTGCCGGGCAATGATGGCTGGAAGCACAAGAAGCTGGATGTATAACCGGTCGGAAGGGGCCGCAACACGGCCCCTTTGATTCAGGCCTTTTCACACATATCAGCCAACACCCTGACCCACTCCGGGTGATCATTCAGGCACGGCACCAGCACCAGCTCCTGGCCGCCAGCCTCGACAAACTGCTCGCTGCCACGCATGCCAATCTCTTCCAGCGTCTCGATGCAATCCGCCACAAACGCAGGGCACATCACCAGCAGCTTCTTCACCCCGGCCTTGGCCAGCTCATCCAACCGCGTCTCGGTGTAGGGTTCGATCCACTTGTCCCGCCCCAGCCGCGACTGGAACGATACCGACCATTTGCCATCAGGTATGCCCATGCGCTGCGCAAAGGCCTTGGCCGAAGCCAGGCATTGCCCGCGATAGCAAACCGAACGTACTTCGGCGGGTGCACCGTGGCAGCAATCGGCAGCACGCAGGTCGTGCTTGACCCCCTTCGGAAACAGCTTCTTCAGGTGCCGTTCCGGCAAGCCATGGAAGCTCAGCAGCAGGTGGTCGTAACCCTGCTCCAGGTATGGCCGGGCGCTGGCTGCCAGCGCCTCGATGTACGCTGGGTGCTCGTAGAACGGCTGCAGCACGCGCATCTGCAACGGCAACTGCCGCTCGCTGACCGTCTGTTTTGCCTGCTCGACCACAGTGGTCACCGTACTGTCGGCGAACTGTGGATAAAGCGGTGCCAAAGTCACCTTGCGCACACCTTGAGCGGCCAACCGCGCCAACACATCAGGCAAGGCCGGCTGGCCGTAGCGCATGGCAATTTCCACCGGGCCATGGGGCCAGTGCTCAACCATCGCGGCCTGCAGGCGACGGGTCAGCACAACCAAAGGCGAGCCCTCCTCCCACCAGATCGAAGCGTAGGCATGTGCCGACTGCTCCGGGCGCTTGATCAGGATCAGTGACACCAGCAAGCGCCGCACCGGCCACGGCAGGTCGACCACGTACGGGTCCATGAGGAACTGGTTGAGGTAGCGGCGCACATCGGCCACCGAGGTGGAGGCCGGGGAACCCAGGTTGACCAGCAGCAGGGCGTGATCGGTCATGCAGCGTCCTATGTCAGAGGCGACTGGACAGGTTGTCCAGCGCCGATTGCAGATCGTTGAAGCGGAAGGTGAAGCCGGCTTCGAGCAAGCGTACCGGGCGCGCCCGCTGGCCTCCCAGCAGCAAGGTCGACATCTCGCCAAGCCCGGCCTTGAGCAGCAATGCCGGCACTGGCAGCAGCGCCGGCCGATGCAGGGCGCGGCCCAGTCGCCTGGCAAACTCACGGTTGCGCACAGGCTCCGGGGCACAGGCATTATAAGGACCGCTGGCATCCTTGTGCTGCAAGAGAAAATCAATCAGGGCGACCTGGTCATCTATATGAACCCAGGGCATCCACTGCCGCCCGTTGCCCAAAGGCCCGCCCAGCCCCAGCTTGAAGGGCACGCGCAGGCGCGACAAAAAGCCGCCGTCACTGGCCAGCACCAGGCCGGTACGTACCAGTACCACGCGGATCCCCTGTGCTTGCGAACGCTGGGCGGTCTCTTCCCAGGCAATACACAACTGGCTGGCGAAATCTTCACGCACCGGGGGTGAAGCCTCGGTCAGTTCACGTTCGCCGCCGTCTCCGTACCAACCTACCGCAGAGCCGGAGATCAACACCTCCGGGCGCTGCTCACGGGTGCCCAGCCAAGCCAGCAATTGCTCGGTAAGGGTGACACGGCTGGCCCACAACAAGTTGCGCCGGGCGGCCGTCCAGGGCCTGTCGGCAATCGGCGCACCGGCAAGGTTGACCACCGCATCAAGATGATCATCGGCCTCCAGCTGCTCCAGGCGGGCGATGCCACGTACCCCGCTACCACAAATCTTCGCCACCTGTTCAGGACGCCGACTCCAAACCGTAAGTCGATGCCCTTGGCCAAGCCAGTACTGGCATAGATGCTTGCCAATCAAACCGGTGCCACCTGTCAGCAATATATGCATGGCTGTGTCCTCGCAGAATGCGGCGGTGGTCTATTTTTAACATCAAGGCACTTTTTTGACCCGACGCTCTCGGATAAACATAGGCCAACCTGTTCGCCACACGGAATAACCTTATACATAATTTGTGCATTGTACAGGTTTGCCTGACAGCGTAGTCTGCTCACAGCAAGGTTTGAAGAGGCCATCATGACAGTACCTATCGCCATCATCGGGGCCGGCATCGCCGGCTTGTCAGCCGCCCAGGCCTTGCAGAAGGCCGGGCAATCCGTGCACTTGTTCGACAAAGGCCACGGCAGTGGCGGGCGCATGGCCAGCAAACGCAGCGAGGCCGGCGCCCTCGACCTCGGAGCCCAATACTTCACGGCCCGTGACCGCCGCTTTGTCGATCAGGTGCAGCAATGGGTGGCCGCTGGCTGGGCCGAGCAGTGGAAGCCTCAGCTGTACAACTACCTTGATGGCGAACTCACCCCCTCCCCCGACGAGCAGACGCGCTGGGTAGGCGTGCCACGCATGAGCGCCATCACCCGAGGCTTGCTCAAGGACGTCACCGTCAACTTCGGCTGCCGCATCGCGGAAGTGTTTCGCGGCAAGCAGTACTGGCACCTGCAGGACACCGAAGGTTGCAGCCACGGCCCCTACAGCCGTGTAGTGATCGCCGTCCCGGCACCGCAGGCCACGCCACTTCTGGCCGCCACACCGAAGCTGGCTGCCGTGGCCGCTGGCGTGCAAATGGAACCTACCTGGGCCGTCGCCCTCGCCTTCGAGGCACCGCTGGATACGCCAATGCAAGGCTGCTTCGTGCAGGACAGCCCGCTGGGCTGGCTGGCCCGCAATCGCAGCAAGCCCGGCCGCGATGAGCACCTGGACACCTGGGTACTACACGCCACGTCAGACTGGAGCCGGCAGCACATCGACCTGCCCAAGGAAGAAGTCATCGAACAGCTGTGGGGCGAATTCGCCGAGCTGGTCGGCTGCGTGGTACCGCCGCCCACCTTCGCCCTCGCCCACCGCTGGCTCTATGCCCGCCCCAGCAGCAACCATGAGTGGGGGGCACTGGCGGATGCTGACCAAGGCTTGTACGCCTGTGGGGACTGGTGCCTGTCCGGCCGCGTCGAGGGCGCCTGGCTCAGTGGCCAGGAAGCAGCTCGGCGCTTGCTCGAACACCTTGAGTGATGCAGAACTATACAAAAATACTAGTTTGCATAACTTCAGCGCTGTGCTGAAATAAACCTGTACAAGATTTGCGTCACGTACAGGTTTATTTTCGGAGGCAGCCATGCACGACCCTTCCGTACACAGCAAGCCACGCATCGCCATCAGCGCCTGCCTGACCGGGCACAGCGTGCGCTACAACGGCGGCCACAAGGCTTCCGACCTGTGCCGTAAACAGCTGGAACATCACTTCGACTGGCTACCCGTGTGTCCGGAAGTGGCAATCGGCCTGGGTATTCCCCGTGACCCGATTCGCCTGGTCGGCAACCCCGAACAGCCCGAAGTGGTCGGCACCCGCGACCGCGGCAAGGACCTGACCGACCCGCTGCGCACCTATGGTGAGCAGATGGCCAACGAACTTGACGACATCTGCGGCTACATCTTCATGCAGAAGTCTCCTTCTTGCGGCCTGGAACGGGTAAAGGTCTATCAGGACAATGGCCACCCGGCCGTGCATGGCGGCCGTGGTGTCTATGCCCAGGCTTTCTGCGCGCTGCGCCCGGACCTGCCAGTAGAGGAAGAAGGTCGGCTGCATGACCCCGTGCTGCGCGAAAACTTCATAAGCCGCGTTTACGCCTACGCCGACTGGCAGCGCCTGTTGGCCGAAGGCCTGAACCGTGGTGCTCTGGTGCGCTTTCATTCGCGCTACAAGTATTTGCTGATGGCCAACAACCCCCAGGCCTATCGCACCCTCGGCCGCCTGCTTGGCAGCATGAGCAAGGATGACGAACCACAGAGCATCGGCCCGCGCTATTTCAGCCAGCTGATGCAGGCCCTGCGCCGCTGTGCCAGCCGCGGCACCCACAGCAACGTGCTGCAGCACCTGAGCGGTTACTTCAAGGATGCCCTGACGCAGCAGGACAAGGCTGAGTTGCAGGCAGTCATCGGCCAATACCAACAAGGCGTGGTACCACTGGTAGTGCCACTGACCCTGCTCAAACACCATTTGCGCAAGCACCCAGACCCCTACCTGCAGCAGCAAGCCTACCTGCAACCGCACCCCGAGAGCCTGGGCTTGCGCAATGCGGTCTGAGGATTTGCTGCCCATCGGCGAACTGGCCCGTCGCACCGGCGTCAACCCCGTCACCCTGCGCGCCTGGGAGCGCCGTTATGGGTTGCTCAAGCCACAGCGCACCGCCAAGGGGCATCGCCTGTATCCACTTGAGCAGGTCGAACGCGTCGAGGCCGTCCTGGCCTGGCTGCAGCGTGGCGCGTCGGTCGGCCAAGTCCGCGAGTTGCTCGACAAACCTACCAGCACTCCACCAAAGGGTGACTGGCAAGCCAGGCAATTCCAGCTGATCGAGGCCATCGCCAGCCTGTCACAGCGCGCCCTCGACCAGCAACTTAACCAGGCCATGGCGCTGTACCCGGCGGTCACCCTGTGCGAGCAATTGCTGCTGCCGCTACTCGACATGCTCGACCTGCGCTGGCGCAATTACTTCAACGCTCGGCTGGAGCAGGTGTTTTTCCACAGCTGGCTACGCAGCAAGCTCGGTGCCCGCGTGTATCACGACAACCAGCTGCTGCAAGGCCCTGCCGTATTGCTGGCCGAAGACAGCGAACGCACCTTCAGTCCAGGCTTATGGTTGTGCGCCTGGCTGCTCACCAGCAACGGCTTCCCGGCCGAGGTACTCGAGCAGCCTGTCGCAGGCCCGCAATTGCTAAGCGCCGTCAACGTGCTGAAACCACGCGCCTTACTCCTGCACCTGGGGCCACGCATCGACGACAAGGCGTTGCTGCGCACCCTGCAAGGCTTGCCGGTCCCCAAGCTACTGGGCGGTACCACGCTGGCGCTGCATGAAGCCCGCTTGAAGGCTTTTGAGCTTCCCGATCTTTTCCTGTTCGATACCCCGCAGGCGGCATTGCGCGTGCTTCAAGCCCACGATCGACAGCCTGTAGAGAAAACTCCCCCATGCACCTGACCTGGCTGCGCAGCGACCTGCGCATCGATGACAACACTGCACTCAGCGCCTCCACAGAGCGCGGCCCGACCATCGCCCTGTGGCTTGTCAGCCCCGGGCAATGGCAAGCCCATGACGATGCCGACTGCAAAGTCGACTTCTGGCTGCGTAACCTGAATGACCTGCGCCAATCACTGGAAAAGCTGAACATACCCCTGCTGATCCGCACAATCGAAACCTGGGACCAGGCGCCACAGGCGGTGCTCGATGTCTGCCGCCAGCATCAGGTGCAAAGCGTGCACTGGAACGAGGAGTACGGCATCAATGAGCAGCGCCGGGATGATGCCACCCGGGCACTGCTGGAAAAGTCGGCCATCCAGGCACACAGCTACCTCGACCAGCTGTTCTTCCGTCCGGGCACCGTGCTTACCCGCAGTGGCGATTACTTCCAGGTCTTCAGCCAGTTCAAGAAAACCTGCCTGGAACATTTGCACCGCAGCCTGCCGGCCTTGGCCCGGCGAGTGAAGCGCCAGGCACCGTTGAACATCGGCAGCGATCCGGTCCCGCTACACGTAGAGGGATTCGGAACAACCACGCACACAGTGCGCGCCCACTGGCCAGCAGGTGAGGCTGAGGCACAGTCCCGCCTGTCACGCTTCCTCGACGAAGCCATCGACGATTACCAGCACTTGCGTGATTTGCCTGCCAAGCCCGGTACCAGCCAGCTTTCACCCTACCTGGCCGCCGGCGTGATCTCGCCCCGCCAATGCTTGCACGGTGCACTGGCCTGCAACCGGGGCGAGTTCGACAGTGGCAGCACGGGCGTGCAGACCTGGGTCAACGAGCTACTGTGGCGCGAGTTCTACAAGCACATCCTGAGCGGTTATCCACAGGTCTCCCGCCACCGCGCCTTCCGTGCCCAGACCGAGGCCCTGCCGTGGCGTGACGCCCCGGCAGACCTGGAGGCGTGGGAGCAGGGCCGCACCGGTTTCCCGATCATCGATGCCGCCATGCGCCAACTGCTGCACACCGGGTGGATGCACAACCGCTTGCGCATGGTCGTGGCCATGTTCCTCAGCAAGAACCTGCTGATTGACTGGCGCAAGGGCGAGCGGCACTTCATGCGCCACCTGATTGACGGCGACCTGGCCGCCAACAACGGGGGCTGGCAGTGGAGTGCGTCCACCGGCACCGATGCGGTGCCCTATTTCCGTATCTTCAACCCGATTTCGCAGTCGCAGCGCTTCGATCCTCAGGGGCATTTCATTCGCCACTGGGTACCAGAACTACAAGCGCTCGATGAAAAAGCCATCCATCAGCCCATTAAATCGACGGACCTTTTCGGTAATACTGCTTACCTAAGTCCAATCGTAGATCTCAGCAGCAGTCGCCAGCGGGCCCTGGAAGCGTTCAAAGGGCTGCCACGCCGGCAGAATCAGGGGATAACGTCTTGAATAACTCACGCAGTTTCTGGGTTACGGGCGCAAGCAACGGACTTGGCTTGGCTTTGGTGAAGAGGATGCTCGAGGAAGGGCATCGCGTTGCCGCCAGCGGCAAGGATGGCGCTGCACTGGATGCTTTGGGGGCACGCTACGGCCGCCAATTGTTGCGTTTGCCGTGGCAGTTGCATGAAGAACAACAAATCACCCATGCATGCCAACAGATTTGCCATGCCTGGTGTTCGCTGGACGGTCTGATCATCAACACCGGCACCAGCGATTACCTGTCAGCCGATGTCAATGACGCTGAGCTGATCGAAACAATCGTCACTACCAACCAGCTTGCCGCAGAGCATTGCCTGGGCAAAGCGCTGCCGTTGCTGGCAAAGGGGCAGTCACCGCAGGTGATGGCGCTTTTCAACCGTTATTCGGCGTTGCAGCTGTTTGCACCGACACAGGTGACTGCGGGCTGGAACAACTTGCCGCAGTGGATGCGTGAGCAGCGCAAGGCCCTTGAGGAGCAAGGGGTAGCACTGACCATTGTAGGACCACAATCGCTGAAGGTAACGGTGACGTCGGCACAGGCGATACCGGAGGCGTGGACGCCCGACAGTGCCGCTGAGGAGTTATTGCGGCGGTGGCCTCAGCGAGAACCGGAACTGGTCCTGGAGACGCTGGACGTCAGTAGCCTGTGGCCACTGACGCGCTAACACCTGAATTCAGTACTACCCCCTTCGCGGGCATTGCCCGCGAAGGGGGGAATGCAGGTGAACTCAGAGCGCCATTCGGTAATGCAAGCTATAGCTTTCTACACCATCATTGGGCTCTTTGATGCCGGCGTTCGAGTAGTGAATCGCCCGCACCCCAATCTCATGCCCGCCGGCAAAGCGCAAACCAAAGCCGATGCGATCCTCGAACTGGAAAGCCGAACCCAGCTCGTTGCTTTCCAACTCGGTGCTGGAGAACGCCGCCACCCCGATCCCCGCTTCGATGTAAGGCTTCACCGACTCCCCGGCAAATTCATAGACGAACACTGGCGCGAAGGACAGGCTGTGATTGCTCGCGGTCTCGTCGCCATCCCAGTAGGTGTAGGCGCCATCCCAATAGCCGGTCAGCCGACCAACGCTGGTCTGCCACCAGCTCGCATCCCAGTTCGATTGCAGCCCTAGCCGGTAGACCATGGTCGAATCGCCGGTCTGCCCCACCGAAAACGAAACATCTGCAGCTTGTACCGACATCGATTGTCCCATAACAAAGGCAGCAGCCGCTGCCAAGCCGAGCAGTTTCCTCATGAGAAACATCCTTCTTCCTGATGCTGTTGTTAGTGTCCGCCTCATCTCAGGCAAAGCGGTAGAAAGCAGAAGTGGAACGATAGTTCAGCTGGTTTTCACGTTTTTTTCACAACGCAAAGCTTTGCACATCGCCGGACTTATGCCACAGCACAGGTAGGATTTTTCTTAGGATTTCTGGGTCAGCGCTTGTCCAGAAACGTGCAGCGCCAGCCGGGCCTTCGGCCAGCAGATCATTGGCACCCAACAGCCGTCGCAACTGACGCGCCACGGCCGCGCCGGTGTCGATGATGGCCACGTCCTCCGGCACCATGCTGGCCAGCAATGGGCGAAGGAAAGGGTAATGGGTGCAGCCGAGGATCAGCGTATCGCAACCTGCTGCCAGCAGCGGCTGCACGTAACCTTGCAGCATCTGGCGCAACGCCGGGCTTGCAAGGTCACCGGTTTCGATCAGCTCGACCAGCCCTGGGCAAGGCTGGGTGATAACCCGTACGTCATTGGCGAAGCGGTCGAGCAAGGCTGCGAACTTGGCACTCTGCAGGGTACCGGTAGTGGCCAGCACACCGACCACGCCTGAGCGGGTGGCGGCTGCAGCAGGCTTCACGGCCGGCTCCATGCCCACCAACGGCCAGGTCGGATACAACTCTCGCAGGTCGGCCACTGCCGCCACCGTGGCGGTGTTGCAGGCCAACACCATGGCCTTTGCGCCTTGCTCATGGAAGAACCCGGCAATGTGCCGGCAGCGCTCGCGGATATAGTCCGGCGACTTCTCACCGTAGGGTATATGCCCGCAATCGGCCACATACAGTAACGTCTCATTGGGCAGCAGGCGCTGGATCTCGGCGAGCACCGACAAACCTCCAACCCCCGAGTCCATGACGCCTACCGGCGCCGAGCGCTCAGCCATCGCGCTTGCCACAGACCGTGCACGCCGGGTCGCGCTTGACACGAAGCTCGCGGATACGGGTACCTAGGGCATCAATCAACAGCAAGCGGCCGACCAACGGTTCACCGAAGCCCGCCAGCAGCTTCATCGCCTCCAGCGCCTGCAGGCTACCCACCAGCCCCACCAGCGGGCCAATGACGCCTGCTTCGCTGCAAGTCAGTTCAGCTTCGCTACCGTGTCCGTAAAGGCAGTGGTAGCACGGGCTGTAGTCGCGCCGCGGGTCGAACACCGACAGTTGACCTTCCAGACGGATTGCCGCACCGCTGACCAGTGGCTTGCTGGCGGCGACACAGGCAGCGTTGACCGCTTCGCGGGTAGAGAAATTGTCGGAGCAGTCCAGCACCAGGTCGACCGCCGCCACCGCAGCCGCCAGCGAGTCCTCGTCCAGTGCCTGGCGGTGAGCAACCAGGCTGACTTCCGGGTTGATAGCCTGCAAACGCTGCAAGGCCGAGTCGACCTTGCTCATGCCGACGCTGGCACTGTCGTGGATTACCTGGCGTTGCAGGTTGGTCAGGTCGACGGTGTCGAAGTCGGCCAGGTGCAGCTCACCTACTCCGGCCGCGGCCAGATAAAGGGCAACTGGCGAGCCCAGGCCACCCAGCCCGACAATCAGCGCTTTGCTCTGCTTGAGCCGCAGCTGGCCATCAATGTCGATCTGAGCCAGCAGCACCTGGCGGCTGTAACGTAGCAGTTCCTGATCACTCAGCATGGCAGTCGCCCCAGGGTAATGCGTTCATGGCCGCCCAGGTCCGTGCGGCTGGCCACCTCGATAAAGCCATGTTCAGCCAGCAGAGCGCGTACCGCTGCCGCCTGATCGTAGCCATGTTCCAGCAGTAGCCAGCCACCAGGCAACAGGTGCGCTGGGGCCTGGGTAGCGATCACACGAAGGTCGTCCAGGCCATCGGCACCGGCCACCAGTGCACTGCTGGGTTCGAAGCGCACGTCTCCGGTCGCCAGGTGCGGATCTTCAGCAGCGATGTAGGGCGGGTTGCTGACGATGAGATCGAAACGCTCGCCGGCCAGGCTGTCGAACCAGTGGCTTAGCCGTACCCGAGCGTTGGCCAGTCCCAACCGCTGACGGTTGCGCTCGGCGAGGGCAGCAGCCTCCTCCACACGGTCAACCGCTGTCACCTGCCAGGCCGGGCGCTCGCTGGCCAGCGCCAGGGCGATGGCACCCGTTCCCGTACCCAGGTCAAGAACCTTGGCTGGCGAAGCGGGTTGCAGCTCAAGGGCCGTCTCGACCAGTAGCTCGGTATCCGGCCGCGGGATCAGGGTATGCGGCGCAACCTCCAGGTCGATCTTCCAGAAGCCCTGCAGCCCAAGGATATAGGCCACTGGCTCGCCGCCACGGCGGCGCTGCAGGTAGCTGGCATAGGTCTCGGCATCTTCGCTGCTGACGATACGCTCAGGCCAGGTGTGCAGGTAGCTGCGCGACTTACCGATGGCCGCAGCCAGCAGCAACTCGGCATCCAGGCGCTCAGTGGGCGATTCGGGCAACTGCGCGTTGCGCAACAGGCTGGCGATGACAGTCATCAGTCCCCCAAGGCGGCCAGTTGATCGGCCTGGTATTCGGCCAGCAGCGGTTCGATCACCGCGTCTACGCCACCGCTGAGGATGTCGTCCAGCGAATACAAGGTCAGGTTGATGCGGTGATCGGTCACCCGGCCCTGTGGGTAATTGTAGGTGCGGATGCGCTCGGAGCGGTCACCGGAGCCCACCAGCAACTTGCGCTCACTGGCAATGGCGTTCTGCGCGGCGCTGGTCTGCATGTCGTTCAGCTTGGCCGACAGCCAGGACATGGCACGGGCGCGGTTCTTGTGCTGCGAGCGCTCCTCCTGGCATTCGACCACGATGCCGGTGGGCAAGTGGGTGATGCGGATCGCCGAGTCGGTCTTGTTGACGTGCTGGCCGCCGGCACCGGAGGCACGGTAGGTATCCACGCGCAGGTCGGCCGGGTTGATTTCGATGGCAGCCTGCTCGTCCGGCTCGGGTAGCACCGCCACCGTGCACGCGGAAGTGTGGACACGGCCTTGGGACTCGGTCTCGGGCACACGCTGAACCCGGTGCGCACCGGACTCGAACTTGAGCTTGCCGTAGACGTTCTCGCCCTCGACGCGGGCAATGATTTCCTTGTAGCCGCCGTGCTCGCCTTCGTTCTCGGACAAGATCTCCAGGCGCCAGCCGCGCTTTTCGGCGTAGCGCGAGTACATGCGGAACAGGTCACCAGAGAAAATGGCTGCCTCGTCGCCCCCCGTACCGGCGCGGATTTCGAGAAACACGTTGCGGCCGTCGTTGGGGTCTTTGGGCAGCAGCATGCGCTGCAGTTGCGCCTCCAGCGTCAGCAGTTGCTCCTTGGCTTCACGCACCTCTTCCACGGCCATTTCACGCAGGTCCGGGTCACTGTCCTTGAGCAGCGCCTGGGCGCCTTCGAGGTCGTCCTGGACTTTACGCCACTCTTTATAGGCAGCGTAAACCGGCTCGACCTCGGCATACTCACGGGAGTAGGCGCGAAAACGCGTCTGGTCGGAAATAACCTCGGCGTCACCGAGCAGGGCGGTGAGTTCTTCAAAACGGTCCTGGAGGATTTCCAGTTTGTTCAGCAGCGACGCTTTCATTGCGGGGATTTGTCCGTGGAGCCCTCGTTGAGGGCAAAGAGTTCCTGGGCCATGGCCAGCGCATCGAGGCGGCCCTCGGCCGAGAGCTTTTTCAACTGCACGCTGGGCGCATGCAGGAGTTTGTTGGTCAGGCCCCGGGCCAGTTGGGCCAGCACGTCTTCGGGGTTGCCGCCATTGGCCAGCAGGCGCAAGGCCTTTTGCAGTTCTTCGTCGCGAAGGCGCTCACTTTGCTGGCGATAGGCCCTGAGCACGTCCACCGCAGCCAGTTCGCGCAGGCGCAGCATGAAGTCTTCGGCGCCCACGGATACCAGCTCTTCGGCCGCCTGGGCCGCGCCCTGGCGGCTCTTGAGGTTTTCCGCCACTACATCGTGCAGGTCGTCGACGGTGTACAGGTAGACGTCGTCCAGCTCGCCGACTTCGGTTTCGATATCGCGAGGGACAGCGATGTCGACCATGAAGATCGGCTTGTGTCGGCGCTGTTTCAGTGCGCTCTCGACCGCGCCCTTGCCCAGGATCGGCAACTGACTGGCGGTGGAGCTGATCACGATGTCGCTGTTGGCCAGTTCCTGTGGGATGTCTGCCAGCAGCACGGCATGCGCACCGAACTGCTCAGCCAGGATGCTGGCGCGTTCCAGAGTACGGTTGGCCACCACGATACGGCGTACGCCCTGCTCGTGCAGGTGGCGGGCGACCAGCGTGATGGTTTCGCCGGCACCGATCAGCAGGGCCTGGCTACGGCCCAGGTCGGCAAAAATCTGCTTGGCCAGGCTGACTGCGGCGAACGCAACCGAAACCGGGTTTTCACCGATGGCGGTGTCGGTACGCACCTGCTTGGCGGCGCTGAAGGTAGCCTGGAACAGGCGCCCGAGCAACGGCCCGACGGTACCGGCTTCGCGGGCCACGGCGTAGGCGGACTTCATCTGGCCCAGGATCTGAGGCTCGCCGAGAACCAGCGAGTCCAGGCCCGAGGCCACGCGCATCATATGCTTCACGGCCTCGTGCTCTTCATGCACGTAGGCGCTGGCGCGCAGCTCGTCGAGGCTGAGGCGGTGATAGTCGGCCAGCCACTGCAGCACGGCGTCGGCGGACAGGTGGTCCTGCTCTATATAGAGCTCACTGCGGTTGCAGGTCGACAGGATCGCCGCCTCGCGGCTGGACGTCAGTCGGCAGAGCTGCTGCAGGGCGTCTACCAGCTGCTCTGGGGTAAACGCCACGCGCTCGCGTACGTCTACCGAGGCAGTCTTATGGTTGATACCAAGTGCAAGAAAGGCCATGCAAGGTCGCTGGTTGTGACGGGAAGCCGATAATTGTCCTCTTTCGCAGGTTTTAGAACAACCACCGTTCGCTATTGTGCTGATAGCGCTGCGGCTATCGCCGCTCGCGGGCCAGCATCAGCGTTGATTTCAGGTTTCACTCCCGCTTTTGATCTTCGCGACTTCAGGAGGCCGGAGAGAGGGGACCCCGGAGCGCAGCGCAGGGGCCGGATGATGGGAGCGCAGCGTTTTTTGGTGGGCTTGCCCCGG